>CBDUXN010000064.1:0-16419 GCA_965371185.1 uncultured Thermoplasmata archaeon | reverse complement strand
TCATAGACAAGACGCATTCACTCAGTAAAACCGCGAAGGCCATGAAGATGTCGTACAGGCATGTATGGGGTATTATCAGGGAGATGGAGGAGGCCCTGGGCGAGCCATTGGTCGTATCAGAACGAGGAGGTAAAGGCGGAGGGAAAACCGAGCTGACAAAGACAGGTAAAATGGTTTTGGAGGATTACAAGAGAGGAATGAACAGTCTGAATGAGTTCCTAAATAATCGAGGTTTTCTTAAGCCTTCTTTGACAGTTGATGGAATCGTTATCCACAAGAAAAAAATCGTTCTCATAAAAAGGGGGAGACCTCCATTTAAGGGCGAATATGCACTGCCCGGCGGATTCGTCGAGTACAATGAAAGAGTCGAGGATGCGGTCATCAGGGAAATCGAGGAGGAGACAGGCCTAAAAACTACGGTGAAGACCTTACATGGCGTGTATTCAGATCCAAAACGGGACCCAAGAGGACATACGGTCTCGGTGGTCTTCGAGTTGGATGTGAGGGGGGGCGAGATGAAGTCAGGCTCGGATGCAAAGGATGTTAAGCTCTTTTCATTGAATAATATACCAGGCTTGGCCTTCGACCATGATGTGATCCTTGGGGATTATCTGAAGAAATGGAGGACTCGGAAATAAATATTGATTGATGGATATACACCGATAGAGATGGTTGCTCACTATAATTCACTCATCAAGGTTCAACCCACATCCAGGGCATATGATCGTGTCGGCAAGCACTATATGATCGCATTTTGGGCAGTTGAATACCTCGATATCCTCCTCCAGCTTGAACTCGCATTCAGGGCAGACGACTGTAGATGCAAAAATAACGGCTCCACATTTGGGACAGTTGAAGCTCTCTTCTTCTTTTTTCCCCTCCTTTACAACTTCATTTGTCAGCGGTTTTATCCCCACATCTTTCTCCTCAATCACCGCTTCACTTTTCTCTTTGCTCACTTCCTCCTTCACTTCGCTTTCCAGTTCAAGGCCACACTTTGGGCAGATGTTAGTAATGCCCTGAATCACGAAGCCGCAGTCAGGACATTCGTATTCTATCTCACCCTCTTCAAACACAAGCCCGCAACTGGGGCAGCTGTCGCTGTCCTCAAGCACGATATTGCCGCATTCAGGGCACCTGTACCCCTCGTCTTCAATATCCAGGTCTAAAAAACCCAGCTCTCTAATTTCCTTCTCCGCAGCCTCCAGTTCTGAAATCAAACGGTCTTCTTCCTTCTTCTGTAACTTTCTCCTTTTCTTCCTCTTACGACGAGGTAAAACACCTGCTATCGATAAGGTGGCGATATATCTCCCTGCTCGCAGGTTATAACCTCCATTTTGAACTTTCTTCTCTACGCCTGCTTTCATCGAGTATAAGCTTGGCGCTCAAAAATATATATAGGGATTGGGGTATTAAACCATTATTACCCAATTATTATTTCCCAAAAATATCATAGATCCAGGAATCGGAGGATCTAGAGGGCATTCTCCCTTGATATCCGTTCCCATAAAAGATTCGCAAGATAAAGTGCCCCACCAATAAATATTAGGACAACACCTATCAGGGCTCCGGAGATCCGCGGCCAAATAACTGCCCATTCCTGGCTCATGAATAGGAAGACCATGAGCGCATTCACGATGAAAGCTATAAATCCAAGGAGTAGAAGGCCGAGGCCAATGTTCCTCACGGTGATGGTTGGCAAGTTGTCTATCCCAACCTCATTTGAGACAGGGTAGTATTTTGCTAAATCTGGCTCGCATTCGTTCTCAATTGGCAAATCATCCCTCTTTTACCCTCATAAATGAGTGATTCAAAGGAATTCCAATAATAATGTAATGTTACTCACATTATTTGAAGGTTTTTAAGCAGCTTACGATTTCTAGCATTTTCTCAATACTCACCAAGTTCAAAATCAGGCATATGGGGCGGTTCTCTTAAACCAAGTTTTCCAGTCTTCAAGCACTTTTTCATGGATGATCTTCGAACCTTGTCTGTTCTTCTCGATAAGATTCCAGAAGGTGTTGTTGGACTTCAATGTCCATTCTGCTGACAGCAATCGGGATTTGTTGTGCTCCCTCGCATAATCCACCATAATCTGCCTGTATCTGGCCCTTGCCCTGATGTTCTCGATGCAATCTTCTAGGCTCATGTTCCAAGAGCCTGCAATTGTCCCGATCCTTTCCGAATGATAACTAAAAGCTTCTGTTTCTTGCAGCTCATCGCCGCTTTCATTATAGCGCATCAAATCTTGAAACATGTTTTCCTCGGTTTCATGTTTACTGACCTCTGCAATCTGCAGCACCCTTCTTTTCTGTCTTTGACTTCCTCCAGGGCGGGCTATTCCCGAAACGATTATGATGTCTGTGGCGAGAAAGGATTTCGGGGGTATACGTAGGTCGTGAACAACCCTTTGATAAACCGATCTGGGTGAGTCAGCGTGAAACGTGCCCAATACCGAGCTGCCGGCAGTGCCTGCCCTCATTGCTTCGTAAAGAGTTCTCGCCTCCTGCCCCCTCACCTCCCCCATCACAATTGCAGATTCACCCAACCTCAACGATACCCGCAATGCTTCGTCAGCGGTCATCTCGGCTTTACCACCCAGACTGGATTGCACCGAGAGGCTCTGAACCTTGTAGCCTATTTCCTGCATTCTCCGTACTGGCAGTTCCAAAGTGTCTTCAATTGTCAGGATACGCTGGTTCTGTGGGAATTCGAGCATCAACGCCCCTAATATAGAGGTCTTCCCCGCGCCTCTGCTGCCCACCACGAGCATCGTCGAGCTTCCATCGATCAAAAACGATATCAGGCCTGCAGCCAAGGCGGATATCGTGCCGTTATCGATGAGCTTCAGCAAAGTCCATGGATCTGAGGAGTGCCTTCTCAGAGCTATTGCGATCCCCTCCGGGCTCAATGGTTTTCCTATGGCGGTGGCTCTGGCGTTGAACGAGGAGAGATCCATCTCCAGAACAGGCATTGCCTCGGAGAAAGGTCTTCCGCTTTCGTACCTGAATCTTGAAAGAATACCCTCTGCATCTTCCTTGCCTACGCTCACATTCGTGACGCATTTTTCGCTTAGAAGTGGTTCGTTCAAGCCTCCGAGTCTTATGTACACCCTGTTCTCTGATGGCGACGCGTCTATGTATATATCCTGAACATGAGGATCTTTTAAAAAGAACCACAACTTCGTACATAGTACTATGGATACTATATACAATTCTTCAGTTCGTTTACTGGCTACATTCACAACCTCCACAGATAGATGCGATAATTTAATGGTGTATGGGTATACTCCAATCCCTTTCAACACCCGTTATTTTGACTACAATTTCTTTCTTCTTTTCTGCGAGGATATTCAACTCATCGCATTTTTTACTTGCGAGTTTGTTGAGTTCATCAAATTTATCCATATCGTATTGTTCAAATTTCCCATCTTCTATAATGTCTAAAAGTTGACCATAGGTGCCCGATATATCTCTCAGTTTTTGGTGAATTTCGTCTGCGGACTGCATAACCTGTTCTATAATGGATTGTTTATCTATTTTCACACCTTTAGCATCCGTTCTACTGAGAACTATAAGGACATTGAAAAACATCCCCATAACAGCGTTAAACGCTGTGGATGATGCCGAATTCATATTGCTTACTGCCATCAGCCAAGCATTCTCTGTATGTAAACTACCAACACTCTCCCCTACTATCTCTATTTCTTTTGCATTTCTAACCATCATATATGATATTATTTCGAGAATGTCGTTTATTTGTTCAATGTTTTCTATCTTTTTCCAATGCTCTACTAATTCTATAAATTCTTTCACTTTCATCTTATCAACCTCCGTTTTCGTAATGCTTTTCTCAGATTAAACTTTTATTGCACCAATCATTTACATAATCATTCGTGCCTATCTCTCGCTCCAGGGCGGAGTCCATATACCGGTTATAAACATCCCAGTTCGACCAATTCGAGAACTTGAAGACCTTGCGTTTAGCTATTTCGTAATCGAATCCCTGTGTCATGTAATGCTTGATTTTGGATATAGCTCCGACACCTCTCAACGATTCATGCAGCCTTGGATGCTTTTCCAGCTCTTTGCGTGATACGCCTTTCTCAACGCAGTGCTTGATATTGATAAAGTCCCGCCTCTTGGGATGGCCCAGGACATTGCATTTCAAATCGCCGAGGTAATGGGGGCATTTGCTGCACAGCCTTCTATCGATGACAGTCTCTTCATAGATTCCTACAGCCTTGCAGGCTTTGTACCACAATTTTTGCAGCCAGAAGCGGCATATCACGCCCACATGCCCCTTGTGATTCCCTGTTGAAGTTGTGATTTTGAAAACATGATCCTCCGGTTTCAGGCCGTTCTCTTTTATGTAGCTCTGGATCTTGTCATAGATCCCCTGTGGTATCGGAAAATATTCATTGGTCCTTGTTTTGTCATTCCAGAGATAAAACTCCGGATAGCCATTAAGCTGGCGAAAGTGTGATGCCTTTGCATATCGAATATCTCCAGCCCTCATATTTCTCAAATAAGCCAGTTCGCATATCAGCCCCGCGGGAATGCTCATTCTGTACAACTCAGTTATGATTTTCCTAACCTCATCTTCACTTATGAACTTATGAGCCATGTCTCCACCCTCAGTTATTGAAAACGCTCCACTGGATGAAAACAGAGTTTTCAGTTATTGTTGCCCAGCCTGAATCCCATCCCGATATGTTCCACCAGGACGATTGTATATGTTCATTGCATCTGCGGGACTTATCCTTTTTTGCTAAGATTTTAATCAGTTCCAAGACACTATCATAAAGGGTTAGAGAGCCTTTTTTCATATCATGGCCCCCTTATACCTTCGATGGTCCAGCTCGTCTTTCACGGCCTCTAGTACGGCGACCAGATCGGGAATGTTCATGGTCTCTATGGCATCTATGACTTCGTGCTTCCTCATGTGGATCCCCTCTTAATCACACATAAGTAAAATCGTACTTGTTCCTTGCATGAACCGGCACTATATGATCATCTTGGGGTTGTGGTATTGGCTGAGGTTCTGGGGGTTCTGGCTGCCGTCTCTGAATGGGTGTGTGATTGTAGAGGTCTGTCTCGTCATCCTCATCCAACTCCGCCTTTATCATCCCTAAATATAACTGGGTTGTGTTGAGGTCTTGGTGTCCGAGGATATGCTTCAGTTTAAGGATGTTGCCCCCTGCTCTGACGTAGCTGGTGGCAAAAGTTCGGCGGGCCGTGTGCGGTGCCACATCCTTAAATGTTGCCTCTGGAAATAACTCAAGCCTTTCTATACCAGCTTTCACCACATATTTGCTAAAGATGTTGTTTAAGTTCGTGTATGCGAGCCTCTTTTTCTGGTTGCTCGTAAACATCGGGTTTAGTGGGTCCTTGGTTGGTGGCACTCGGTAAGGGTGGCCGTCGTAAGGCCGTGTTCCATTCAGATATCTCTCTAAGATGGGTTTCAGTTCGCTCCATTTTGGGATTTTGAAACTTCGGCGATCCGCTGATTTGGTTTTGTTCACATGCATGATGCCTCTCTCGAAGTCGATGTGGTTACCTTCCGACGATGGGAGCACTGAAAGTTCTATCAGTTCAGTTGCTCTTAGGCCAGTATGAAATAGGGTTTTGAGTATTGCATAGTCCCTGTAGCACTTGGCTTTTGCAGCCTCGCACATAGCTCCGACCTCTCTGGGTGAAAGGTATATCACCTTCTTTTTCTTAACACCGAGGCGGAGTTTCTTGGCCGGATTCTCTTCGAGATATTCAAATTCCTGCATCCAATAGTAGAGTTTGCGGATGGCTATTTTTCTCTTGTTGATGCTGCCTTCCTTTTGGCCCTGCTTTCTCAGGTAGGTAACGAACTCGTTCAAGTCTCGTTTAGTTATCTCTGCAAAGGGTTTCTTGATGTGGTTCGAAAAGAGTTTCAATGCAAAAATATAGCCTCTCTTCGTGTTCGGTCTCAGAGGTGTCCCTCGTTTGCTTTCTACACTGTCTAAAAACACTTCCAAAATTTTTCTGTTCTCTTCATTCGACACATCGGAGATATAAGTTCTCCAATCTTGGCTGGGGTGATACCCCACTTTCTTGACCAGGGTCTTTTTCACGATATCATCTCCTTTATTTTTTCTTTTTCCGTTCCACTTTCACAATTTGCCAGTGGACCACGTTGCCCACTCTGATATCCCGATCTTGCACAACACCCTGGGGGATAGTCAAGACTATGGTTCCAGAACCAGTCTTCCATGCCTTTCCCTTGAGTGTTCCCATATCGTGCACCTACCGAGATATCAACCTTCCATGGATTTATGGGTATATAAACATTACTGTGGTAATTACTATAATAAAGGTTTATGGAGTCTGGGGCATCGGCATGAGAGACCCTGGTCAAAGGAAAACTCACGCCGATAGACCCAGATTTCCCCAATGGTTGGAAACATGGTAGGACATTAAAGGGATTAAACATTTTTGCCCTCCGGTAGAATCTTACGTTCTGCATTGCGGAAATGGTTCACATCCAATCGTTTTTCAGGGGGTATATTGCATGCCTTAAGCCTGTCGTTCTGCGCTCCCTGCTCATCTACGGCCTCTCTGACGAGTTCCTTGATGTATCGTAATGAAGAATTCTGTATCATTTCTATTGCTGAGGCCGTGATCTGCGTGTCTGGTACTGTCGCCTTGACTATCTCCTTAATGGCCTTCCGACTTATCACGTTCTTGCCTCTTTTCTACAATTACAACATAGTTCTTTAAAGCCCTCTCGATTTTCTTGGTGAACGGGATCGATTTCTCGAATTGTTTTTCATAGTCATCCTTTAGATCCAATTTGTTTATCCTGTCGATTAGAGAGACGGGGAGGTTGAAGTCTTTTATTCTTTTCCTCACCTCCGGTATTACTTTGTCTGGGTCCATTCCCGCATTTATGATCTTATCCATTAGTTCGGGATAGTCCTCTTTTATTGCCCGTCTCAGCTCATCGACCATTGATTTCATTTGGCTCTGCCTCAATCCACAAGTGGTTGCGTCTCGATATCCCAAACCCGATAGCCAAGGCCCTGCACTACGAGGAAGAGTTCTCTGATTTTATCCTCGCTGAGTTTGCTGAAGGGTTTGCCCAGGGCTTCGATCTCGTTTTTCAGTTCGTTGCTGGCGGCAAGGATATCTCTATCGCAGGTGCATAATTTATCCAGTCTGAACAACGCTTTGCGGACCTGTTCCTTCGCCTTTTTCTTGTCGCCTGCATTAAGGGATTTTTTTGCAGCTCGTAAAGCACCCAAAATATTAACCACCAGTTCTGAGCGGTTGTGGTAGTGCAGGAGTTCGGTATTGATTTTCAGTTTTAGAGCTTCGATATCGTCAGGCATTATTTCCCGCCTCCATACTTTTTTTCGCCTTCTTTAACGGCTTCCTGGACGATATCATGCCGCGGTGGTTGCGGTTGTTTCTTTTGTCTCTCGATTTCCTCGGCCTCTCGCTTTGCTGCTCGCTTCGGGATGTCTTTGCACCACTGGCAGATTACTGGCGGGCCTATGAGATAGGCTTGGCCACTGTCGATTATGACATCATTCTCTGGACCCAATACCATGACCTCCCGGGGGGGGTCCTCGACTCGGCGCTGGGTCTTAGATAGTTTTAGGCAACTCTCACAGGCTATCCTTTTCTTGCCGTCTGCTCCGAAGTCCACTCGGATCGGCCTTCCGACCACTCTATCATAGACTTCGTGGCCGTCGAATAGGAAGGTCTGTATCTGCCTCTCTAATTTTCCCGGCTGTTCCATATTCTCAGATTCTATCTTTTCCTTTTCTTTCATCTTCTATCACTTCTCCTTTTTTTCGATTAAAGTATGCTTGGTAAGTGGCTCGAAGCCACAATCTTCACATCGCAGAGTACCACCATATACGAGGATTTCACCGTCGCACAGTGGGCACCGATTATCTTTACAGGATTCGCAGGGCATTCTAACGCACCCCTGGATCGTCACGGCGTTTTCGCTCCTCTTTATCTCTCTTTTTAATGACGGCTTGAGCGGTGCTGATGATCATTTTTAAGGTGTCGATATCCTTATCCAGAAATTGGGCTTCGGGTAAGGTGGTGAGTCTGTATAATTCCGATATTAATGGGGCTTTCTCCAATCGCTCCACATCTTCAAGGGCCCTGTCCACCCTCGGCTGCCATCGTGTAATCATGTTTTGGATCCTGGTCAATTCGGTTTTGACTTCATTCAGGGTTTTTACTTTCATGTCATCCCTACCATACTCGGAATTCTCTGCGTGCTTTTATCTTACCCGCTGCCCAGGCCGCCATCCCAATGGAATCCACATAATCATCGTGAACTCCTTTTGCACCGTGTAATTTCATGTGTTGGCTTTCGGTAATCTTGTATGTGAATGAGCCGAGCTGGTGTATTAACCGCCTCTCGGAGTCGGGTATCGCCAGCCTGCCCTCTTCCATGATGATCTTGAGGAAGCCGAACATCTCAACCTTTGAATCCACAGTGAAGTTGAAGGGGGTGACACGCACATGCTTGGATTTGAGGTAATCAATCTCGCTTCGCCCACTTGCATCGGCATATAACTTCTTAGGCTTGAAGCGGTTGTAAAGCCATGTTATCTGGTCAAGCTGCTCGTTTATTGGCACGCTGGTATCGAAGGCCTTGATGTAATGCACCACGAGCTTCGGCTTGGCCTTGTCATCCTCTTTATCCTTGTGAACTCCTATAATTGTGGTAACAGTTTGAGCGTGAACAGCTCCAAAATCAAGGCCCATATAATAGGGGATGTGTTCCTCTATCGGGTAATCTGAGAGGGGCAGGGGCTCTATGCATTTCTGGATAAGAGCCTGGGGGAAAAAGCTGTCCTGCAAGTCCTGGAAGATGGCCAGATACTCGGAGTTGAAGGCCATCGTGCCCATCATTTCAAGCTCGGAGTGCAAGAACTCCGCCGTTATCAGAGGGTTCTTAGAACTGGGTAGGTTCATGGTCTTGAACAAAGGGCTGTTATATGATCGCCATAGCATGTTCTGTTTGCCGAAGGGCGTGGATATGAGGATAAGCTTGCTGTCCTTAGAGACGGCTAAGAACGGCTGGCAGGCTTGATATGTGGAGTCATCTACCCATGCGGCTTCGTTGAAGATGAGGATATTCACCTTGCTGAATCCTCTTATGGTTGCGCTGCCTTGCTGTCCACTCGGTAGTGACCATATCTCAGAGTTGTTGCTGAATTTAATATGGGACGCTGAGAAGTCGGTAACGCAATTGTAGAGCTCCTTATTCGCCACCACGAAGGCCATCATAGTGGATAGCCAGAGATCCGATACTCTCTGAGCTGGCGATACAACCACTATCCTTGAATTGGCGTGGGTGATGACGTGCCACAAACTGTAGAGCCCTGTAACCGTGTCTTTGCCCAGCTGTCTTCCTAACGGAAGGCATGTCTTCGGATTCTCGTGGATCAGCTTTACCATATCGTCCTGGTAATCAAAGGGCTCGAAGTCGCAGCGTTCTTTGATAAAGACTATACACGCCTCGTAACCGCCTATATAACGTTGCAGAGCCTCGGTTGATGGGGGCGGGGCACTCTCATCCTTCACCAATATTTCGCCCTTCAAGCGTGCTATACGCTGTGCTATATCAGCACCTATAAAGTCCTCGATAATGGGCTCCGCCTCCGTTGCCTTGGCTTCGATAGACCTCGTTGTTGATTGGCTGCGCTTGGCCGGTATTTTAGATCGACATCTTTGCATTTTAATGGCATCTGCGCTTGGTTCGCCATCTTCACCCATCACATTCAACATTTCAGCGCATTCACGATCCGAGCGTCCTTCAGACTTCAATCGCCTTAACAGGTCCACTTTATTAGGTGTCCAAAAGAGGCTGCGATGTGAGGCTAATAAGAACGCTGGCCCCAAGGTGAAGATATTGATGTAAACTCCACGGTTCACTACACTGGCTATGGCGATGAAAAGGGCAAGAATGAGGATTAACCCAATTGAGTAACAGGTCGTTACGGATTTGGACGGTTTCGATGTTACGGATGAAAATTGCTTTGCTCTATTTTGGGGATTTAAGAACCGGTCAGGGAGGTCAGGGGGGTCATACTTTTTTCCTATCTTAATACTAATAGAAAATATATAAAAGATTATAATTGACCTAACCTTAAAATGGTGAAAATCTATGACCTCTATGACCACTATGACCCCCCCTCATCATAATCGCCGATTTCTTTTTCATCATTCTCGTCCACATCAACCACATTCTTGAATCTTATCCCGCTCCAAGCGTTTACTCTCCCGTCCCCGTCCCTCTTCCTTTCGGAGGTTGCGGGCACGCTTTCAGTGAGCTGTTTACCGACGAGGGTTTTATTTTTGATTTTTAATCCATGTTCTTTACAGTATGCCACATATTCAATGAAAAACCTATCTTTACCTATCCAGCCGTCATAATCATATACGATTCGGTCCTCAACAAAAGCCTTTAAGGAATCGCTCAGCCTCGTATACATTATCCTTACCTCATCCAAGTTTTTGGAGTAGGAGAATTGGCCTTTATCGAGTAACCGCTTTAACCCTTCAATGCTGAGATTGAATAACCCGCTCAGCTCCTCCGCAGTTATCAGCTTTTCAAGAAGTTTTGGATCGGCCTCATCGCCTATAAAGGCATTCGGAAACTCGATTATAACCCACCGACGAAAAAAGGCATTGGTATCATCCCTACTCTCGGGTATTTTATTGCAACTAAAAACCTGCTTGGCATAACTGACGAAGGAAAAACGACTCTTAAATTTCTTTTCTGCGGATATGGTGTCGTTGCCAGTGACCATCTTAAACGTACCCGTACGGGCCATGGCCGTATCTGTCAAATCGGCTGAGATATTGGCCAATTTCCAATGTAGTTCGGCTTTGGCAAATCGGTTTTTATCCAGGTCTTGAAGGGGGATATTTGCGATATTCTCACAACCCAAGAAGTGTTTGATTAATTCCAATTCGGTGGATTTACCGTTTGCACCTGGGCCTAAGAGTAAGAAGGCTTTGTGGATCTCGTAGGCCCGATACAAGCAAAAACCGAGCAACTCCTCAATGATGGGGATATCCCTCTCATGGTGAATTTCCGAAAAGAATCTTTTAATCCTCGGGCAATCGGCGCCGGTATCGTAAACAATCGGAAGGGCAATCGTGCTGATAATTTCGGATGTAAAAGGTCGTAATTTCATTTCCTCGATATTGAATATGCCGTTCTTTAAGTGCAGCAAAAAGAGGTTGTTGTTTACCTCTTTTCGGTCAATATAGGTTGCCGTCTCGATATAGCTCTTAACCTCTCCAAGCCAATAATTGCTGAGCTCTGTATCATAGCGGTGTTTACATTCCCCCTTAATAATTTCCTCACCGCCATATTCATGCAGGCCATTTTCAGGATTGTAGCATAAGATTTCCCCTGTGTCTTTGAGGGTTATGAAAATATGATCTTGCCGGATATCCTCTGCGATAAGCCTTGGATGTACCTTGCCGTCAGAGAATCCTGGTAATGCTTTCCCCTTCAAGTCAGAGCCCGCATCCCCCCCATCCTTGTATATGGATTGCCTTTTAACATCGCTTTCCAGCCTCAATAAGTGGTCCAAAACAAATTCTCTGCGGATTTTGTCGCATACCCCCTCGTATTCTTTACCCGCCAGCAATCTGTCCGCGTACGCCTCTCTCTTGGGGGCAGAGTACAACTGAAATCTATCCTTGATTAACTGCTTGCCGTAAACAAAAGCGGTCACATTGGCCGTTATCCCCTTGCCATAACTGACATTCTCAACCCGATAAAAGATTGATGTGGGTACGCACTCTTCTCCAACCATAAGGGGAATGTTATAGGCAAAAGCCATACTAGTACCGGAGGATTGATGGGCCTGATATCCTTCGGAGCCTATCTCAAAGTCTAAGCATGTCTTATCTTTAAATTCAGCCTTACCGCTCCTTCGGCAATCATAGTAGGTCTTGCACTGCCCGCAAGTAAATAGCTCAGCCATCGAAGGGTGCCTCCGTTAAAATTAATCTCATTCTCGAAACTTTATGAAAAACGACGCAGCAATCCTCCTTTGATTTTAACAGATCCAAAATTTCCTGGGCGTCAGCGCACTGCATAACCGCCCCTAGCGTCACCCAACCTTTTCCTTTATATTGATTATATGGCATGATATTCACTCCAAAAAATTATGTTTTATTATCCAATGCCTCTCTCAAAAGAGAATTCATATAAGCTGAACGGGGAACCATCCCGCGAATGTCATCTATCCGTCTGAGGGTGTCCGAATCAACCGTAACCGAAACTTGTTTTTTCATGGTATATCTGTATGTTAGTTATCCTATCTTAACCCACTTTTTAAAAATTTTTATAACGGAAGTATATGAATCTTTTAAATAGTCAAAATATAAGTCACCGTCTTACAATATACCAATTTTTAATACCATATTATTTATAATAGAACTAATATACTCACTTACCATGCACCAACATAAAAAATACCGGCCTGAAAAATTCTATAAGTTCTCTGGCGGAAAAACCTACTTGGATCCAGGGAGCTCCAATGATTACTACATGGACGGGGGGACCACAAAACCATTACATATCAGTCATTTCCCTGAGCGTATGGAAAAAATGATTGAAAAAAAAATTAAAGACTGTGGCCTCGATCTGACGAGCCAGACGGAAAAAGATAAGGGAATAAAACCAGACCGGCCCGAAATGGTAAAACGCTACATTAAGTGGACCTTAAAGAATCGGAATGGCACTGATGGCCCTTGACGGCTCAAACAGATTTTTATGGGGTGAGGAAATATGAATATCAAATATATATGTACGACCTGTGATGCTGTAATGATGGCTGTCGCCGAAGCCACACATAGGGAAATAATCCAATGCCCAGAATGTAAGAAGGTAAGCCAGATACGGTACAAATTGGAACATTTAGATCCAGAAACTTTGAAAGCAACTTTGAGGTTGGAAAACGAATATTATCGGGAAAAGGAAATAGAGATAAGAATCGAGAAATGAATATTTTATCTCCCTTCTTTTATTATAGCAGGCTCCCTCTTAAGCTTGGAATTTCTTGTATTTTTAGATATCATTTTTTGTACTTGATTGAATCGTTTAACAGAAATAACATGCTCATGCTCATCCTTGTAGATAATTCTATCCCACTTCAAGTAACCGGCATAGATCGGATTTTTGAGAATCTTGCCGATGGTCCTTGCACTCCAGCATCCCCCTTTCTGAGTTTTGATGCCCTTCTTATCCAGTTCCTCTCCGATAAGGGTTGTACTGAAGCCTTGAACATATCGTTTGAATATAAGCCTGACAATTCGCTTCTCGGATTGGTTTATAGTCAGCTCTCCATGTTGGCCATAAGAATAGCCATAAGGAGCATGGCCACCGCAACGGCCTGCACAACTCCGGACTTTTTGTTTCAGACCCTCGTAAACTCGTTCTCCCAGGACCTCACTCTCTAATTGATTTATTCGTGAAAGGATATCCGTAATAAATTTGCCCATTACCGAAGACGTGTCAATGCTCTCATTTATGCTGGTAAAATTCTTATCCCAATCGTGCAGATTATCCATCATCTCCATGAAATTTCTGCTATTTCTGTGAATGCGATCCATTCGGGTGACAAGAATCACATCCCACAAATCCTTCTCATCCATCATTTCTTGATATGCAGGGCGCTTGGTGTTCCTTCCAGAATATCCGTCATCTATGTATTCCTTGGCTACCTCCCAATCCCTTACTGAGCAATAACTTCGCAACCGATCCAGTTGTGCATCCAATGAAAAACCATGCTCAGCTTGCTCCAAGGTCGATACCCGAAGGTAGATTCCTGCCCTAATCAATCCTTCCCTTTCGTACTGCATTTCTCACACCCACCAAATAGATAAAAGCGTTGCGTGGATGCTACTGGGTGCTACAAAAAGGTAAATGAGGTAATTAAATATAAGGTTTTCCCTTAGATTATCTCAAATCCTCAGTTTTGACTATCCAATCTTGTACGTTTCCCTTGAGCCTTTCAGCTTCCTTCCTTTTGGCAATATTCTCTATCATATCTGAAAACAAAGTTTCTAATGTATAGAGTTGTTCTGGGGAAAGATTTTGGAGCGTTGGGGCTACAAAGGTCCTTAATATTTGTCGTTCCGATTTCGCCCACTCTACCAAATCTTTGAATGTAGATTCTACCATTTATGATCACCTCATTTTGAATGTCCTACTCTGTGCCCTTCTAATCTCATTCATGCTTTCTCGTGCTACCAGATTTGCGATCTCCTTGGGGCTTTGATTACTGTTTATTACAATGGCACCCTTATGAATATGAATATCTCCTCCTCCTCCGAAGCCAAATTCTTTAGCCCTGTCCAAGGGTAGGATCATCTCTTCAGGATGCAAAATGGCAGCGGTCATTTTCGTCGTTACACCTCCCGCTTGCATAGAGGGCATTGCCGTCCACCCCTGAGCTAAGAGTATGTCCGATTCCTCCGGTGTGAAAACCGTAATTACCATCCCCCCCATTGTTAATCTGAATCCCTTTTCAATCTCCCCAATCATAGCCGTACCAGCGATTGTTTCAACCATTTTTCTGTTCGCCTCGGCCATTTCCTCTCTAGTCGTTATCCCTTCGGTCAATGTGGCATCATATCTTGTCTCAGCGTCGATAGCCTGCTCGGTGGCTATTGTCGCCTCTTCGGTTGCTATCGCCAGGCTCCTTGTCGCCTCCTCCCTTATTCCGATAGCCGCTGTACTCAAATCTATTTGAGATGTTGCCCTGCCGATTGTACCCCCCAAATCGCCAATGGCATCATCGAGGTCCCCTGCCATATCTGCGGCGGCATCGGTCGCATCGGCTTGGGCGGAAGTGACCAAAACCAAAGCACCCAGAACAGCTGCTATGGCAATCCCCCCAAGAATACCAGCTGATGTTGCAGCCAACCAACTTATGTGGGCTGCGGTCAATGCCCACTTGGCGATGGTATAGGCTGCGGTAACTCCTATTAAACCAATTATTATCGCTTTCATTTCCCAAGCTATGTCTGTGAATAGAAGGAAGATTCCCATTCCCACACCCGCAGCCAAACCCAATTTAAGTAGTGCTTTCCCCGATATCCCTGAGAAATGCTTAATCATCATTATCGAGCCTATAAATTCCAACATCGGCCCGAATGCATCCATGGTACTTCCACCCACAACTATGATGCCCCCTATGAGTTTACCCAGTTCGGGATTTACCTCTGTCAGGGTCTCCAATAATCCTACTTTCATCTCTTCGACCCAGAGCTGTGTGGGTACCAACATTTCTCCGAATTTGGCTTTAGCCTCTTCCATCCTATTGTTCATCAAGGCCATTTTGGATTCCGTGGTGTCGGCCATTATCCCAAAGGCCTCTTCGGTATTACCCGCTGATGTGCCCATAGCGTCCAAGGCATCTTTAAAATCGTCGGCCATCTCGCCAGTCAGAGGAAGGACATCTTTTAGAGCCCTTATATTCGGGAATAATAGTGCTAATTGGTCAGCCGAGCCTCCCGTCGAACCACTTAACATATCCAAACTCTCTGATAATCCTTCGGTCTTGAGCATCGCAAGGGGGGTCTCATAGCCCAAGTTCTGGACTATCTCTATCATATCCTCTGAGGGTTTGAGAAAGGCCGTTATGGTGGCGACGAGCCCCGTTATCGCCTTATCCGATTGTATGCCGCCCTGTGTCAGTACGGCTATTGCTGCGGATACCTCTTCGAATTCCACCCCCGCCTGGGCTGCTATTGCGGTTACGCTTCCGATACCACCAGCCAGTTCATCTATGGTGATCTTACCCATCTTGTAGGTCTGGAACATTATGTCCGAGACGCGTGTAGCTTCACTTGCACTCATACCGTAGGAATTGATTATGGTCGTCACAGCGTCCACGGCGGTATAAGTGTCGGTTGCACCCCCAATGGCCAGCTTCATACTGGCTTCTAAGACTTCAGTCGCCTCTGCAGAATCCGTGATGCCCGCCGACAAAGTCTGATACAAGCCAGCCAGAATCTCGACCTTGCCGCCCGTCACAGGCATGGTTTCGGTAAGTCGGTTTATCTCATCCTCAAATATCGCCGTGGCATCTGAAGTCGCCCCTAACATGGTTTGGACTTTGGCCCAAGATGTCTCGATGTTCGTAAAAGATGTTACCATGCCTGTAGTTGCATTCGTGATCTTACTTCCAAGTGCGCTGAAGGCCGCCCCAGCCTGCATTAGGCCCATTGCGGTCAGGGTCTTACCCATCGACTTCATCTTGTCTTCTGCACCAGTTAGGGCGCCCTGGAGCTGTGTTGAATCGCCTGTTATCCTTACTGTTACTTGGGGTCCTGGCATTTCATTACCCTTCTATAAAGAGTTGAGGGCGCCGGCAGACCGGACGCC
>CBDUXN010000063.1:0-16564 GCA_965371185.1 uncultured Thermoplasmata archaeon | reverse complement strand
TGCTATGTTGGTTGTTAATGGGTCAAAAAAATAAATCTGACAAAGTCAAGTTAATTTAAACATCTTAATCTAACATTTTAACAACTCATTTTCCGCCTGTAAAAAGTTCGTACCACAAATCGTATATATCCTTTCCTGCGTGTAAAAAGTTCGTACCATAATTTGCTTATATACTCGAAGTTATAGGGATATCTGCCCCTACCTGGGAGGTGGGGAAACGGAGAAAAACAGGAAAAAGAAGGCGATAACATGGGAAAAAGAGGAAAAATTGGTGAAAAATTGATATCCGGACTCTTGATCTGGATGATGGTGAGCAGTGTATTTGTAGGATTGATCGGTATCGGGGACATGGAGAGTGTCAAGGCTGAGCACACACCTGATGGCGATACTGTTGCTTTATGGCATTTTGACGAGGTTTCAGGGGAATTCATTTTAGACTCCTCGGCAAACAGCAACGACGGGACCTTAAAGCCTAATTATCCGTCAAATGCTCCAACAAGGGTTGACGGGAAGTTCGGTGGGGCCTTGGAATTTGATGGAGTGGATGATTATGTGGAGGTCCCGGATTCAGCCAGTATGGATATTTCTGATGAGATAACGATAGAGGCATGGGTGAAGATCAACCAGGAGGCAAAAACCAGTGGGTATCAGTCGATTGTATCGAAATGGTCTTCGGCGTCTTCATTAGATGCATTTAGTGCTTATGATGCAGGGAATATAGATGGATTAAACACCAACGGCTATCATGATGCTGTATTTGATGGACGATATATCTACTATGTTCCTGATAATAATGGAGCTTCCCATGGAATAGTGCTACGGTATGATACACAAAAAACATTTAATCAATCATCGAGCTGGGATGCTTATGACGCAGGGAATACGGATGGTTTAAATACCAAAGGATATAGGGATGCAGCATTCGATGGTCGGTATGTTTATTTTTCACCCTTTTCCGATGGGGGATCTTATCATGGTAGGGTTCTCCGATATGACACAGAAGGTGAATTTAATATATCCTCAAATTGGAAAGCTTATGATGCCGGAAATACCGATGGAATGGTAACGAAAGGATATTATGGCGCGGAATATGACGGACGATACGTCTATTTTGTGCCTGAAAATGACGGATCATCTCAACATGGTAAAGTTCTACGATATGATTCCCAAGGCAATTTTAATGACTCTTCAAGTTGGAATGCTTATGATGCAGGAAATACTGATGGTTTGTTAACCATAGGATATGAAGGGGCAGTATTTGATGGTCGATATATGTATTTCTCTCCCTACATCGATGGCCCATCCTATCATGGAAGAATACTAAAATATGATACTCAAGGAACCTTTAATAATTCAGTAAGTTGGGATGCCTTTGATGCCGGAAATACTGATGGACTAACAACTGTTGGGTTTGGAGATGCGGTTTTCGATGGTCGTTATGTATATTTTGTACCTTTTCGTGATGGTTCCAATTCTTTTCATGGAAAAGTGTTAAGATATGATACCCATAAGAACTTCATGAATTCAGCAAGTTGGAATGCTTATGATGCGGGAAATACTGATGGGCTAACAACTGTTGGATTCAGGGGGGCTATGTTCGATGGGCACTATATCTACTTTTCACCTTTTATCACAAGTATTACATCATCTCATGGAAGAGTATTGAGATATAATACCGAGGAGCAATTCAATTCTTCGAGCAGTTGGGATGCATTTGATGCAGGAAATACCGATGGACTTATAACCAAGGGGTATGTGGGTGGTGATTACGATGGCCGGTTCATTTATTTTGCACCATACCAAGACGGCTCAAATTATCATGCTAGAGCTCTTCGCTATGACACAACCGCCTCAAACGGCTCCTTTAAGCTAGGTTACGAGCAGCCCTCATCAAAGATTACCTTTGTTCTTAACACAGCAAATGGATCTGTCTCACTCAATACCAACGAAGAGCTTACATCAGGATGGCACCATGTTGTCGGAACTTACAATGGCAGCACAGCTTCACTATATATTGATGGCGCCCTGGAATATGAAACTCCCTGGACCGGAGATATCTACACAAACGACATTAACGTAACAATCGGCAAACTTGGCGAGGGGAAGTGCTATTTCAACGGAACTTTAGATGAAATCAGGATCTTAAATCGAGCCGTTACTGCCCAGGAGGTCTTTGATTATTTCAAAGATTACGATCTCGGTGGTTACTGGAAATTCGATTTGGGCTCAGGGCAAACCGCCTTTGATAGCAGCGGGAATGGGAATCATGGGCGATTGGGGACCATTACTGGAAGCGATTCAAGCGATCCCTCATGGACAAAAGGAATCGCGGGTTCAGCACTAGAGTTCGATGGTGTGGATGATTATGTAAATGTCCCAGATTCTGATAGTTTAGATATCTCTGATGAGATAACGGTGGAGGCGTGGGTTGATATCAATGAGGATGCACAAACAAGCAGTTATCAGAACATTGTGTCGAAATGGTCGTCATTATCATCGTTGAATACATTTAGTGCGTACGATGCGGGGAATACGGATGGATTGAATACTTCGGGTTATAATGGAGCTGTTTTTGATGGGCATTACATCTATTTTATACCAACCCGAAATGACACATCTCATCATGGAAGAGTGTTAAGATATGACTCACAGAAAATATTCAAAGATTCATCAAGTTGGAATGCCTTCGACGCAGAAAACATAAATGGATTAGAAACAAAAGGATATGTCAATGCAATTTTTGATGGGCGTTTCATTTATTTTTCTCCCTTATATAATGGCTCAAATTATCATGGCGTAGTTCTTAGATTTGATACTAGTGGAGATTTCAATAAATCAGAAAACTGGGATGCATATGACGCCGGTAATACCGATGGATTAGAAACAAAAGGATATAATGATGCAGTATTTGATGGGAGGTTTATTTATTTTGTTCCTTACAGTAAAATAGGAACATCACATGGAAAAATATTAAGATTTGATACTTTTGGGAATTTTAAAAGCCCATCAAGCTGGAATGCCTTTAATGCTGAAAATATAGATGGATTTGATACAAAAGGATTTTTCGGAGGAATATTTGTTGAAAATTATATCTATTTTATTCCCTATCATAATGGAACAGCGTACCATGGAAAGATAATGAGATATAATACATTAAGTCAATTTAACATATCGAGTTCTTGGGAGACATTTAATGCAGAAAATATTGACGGTTTGGAATTAAAAGGATTCAGAGAAGCTGTTTTTGATGGAACATATATCTATTTTGTTCCAAGCACAATAAATATCACATTTTATCACGGAAGAGTACTAAGATATAACACAAAAGAGTCTTTTAAGGATTCTTCAAGTTGGACTGCTTTTGATGCTGGTAATATTGATGGGCTAGAAACAAAGGGATATAATGGTGCACTCTTTGATGGTCTATATATTTATTTTGTGCCCAATACAAATGGAACTGGATCTCATGGGAGGCTTTTACGATATAAAGCCCAAGGAATTTTCAATGATTCAACATATTGGGAATCGTATAATGCAGGGAATGTCGATGGTTTGGAAACCAAAGGATATCATGGCTCGGCTTTTGATAATCGTTATATATATTTTTCACCCAATGGAATCGATTCTTCAAACCATGGTCGAGTTCTTCGCTACGACACCACCGGGGAAAATGGCTCCTTCAAGCTCGGCTACACCCAGCATATCTCAGAGCTTTCCTTCGTCCTTAACACCGACTCCGGCCCTGTTACCATTACTTCCAGAGATAACATCAGCTCAGGCTGGCATTACGTTGCTGCAACATACGATGGAAGCAAACTCAGATTGTTCGTCGATGCGCAGCTTAAAAATGAGATTAATTGGACCGGAGATATTTTCATAAACGATATCAATGTCACAATTGGTAGGCTTGGCGATGGAAAATGCTATTTCAATGGTTCCTTGGATGAGGTCAGGATCTGGGCTCGCGCGCTTTCTGGCCAGGAGATATTGGATTATTATAATAAATATGGACTTGGCGCATTCTGGAAGTTCGATGAGAATTTAGGTCAAGCAGCTTTTGACAGCACTGGAAACGATAACACTGGGACACTTGGGGATACAACTAGTTGGGATATCAGTGATCCTGAGTGGACAAATGGCATTATAGGCTCGGCACTGGAATTCGATGGTGTGGATGATTATGTGAATGTGCCGGATTCCGATAGCTTGGATATTTCCGATGAGATTACAGTGGAGGCCTGGGTGAAAATCAACGAGAATGCCAAAACAAGCAGTTATCAATCGATTGTGTCGAAGTGGTCCTCGCTGTCATCTTTGGATACATTTAGTGCTTATGATGCGGGGAATATTGATGGATTGAATACTACTGGATATTATGGTACCGTTTTTGATGGGAGATATGTTTATTTTGTTCCTTTTCGTAATGATACAATTTATCATGGAAATGTGTTAAGATATGATACTCATGGAGATTTTAACAATTCGAATAATTGGGATTCGTATAATGCTTCAAATACATCTGGATTCAATGCAATTGGATATGCTGAGAGTGTATTTGATGGTAGATATGTTTATTTTGTACCATATAAGCAAAAAGAGGATGATTTATATCATGGAATAGTACTACGATATGATACAAAAAAACCATTTGATCATTTCGAAAGTTGGGATGCATTTGATGTAAATAATACTGATGGTTTAGAAACCAAAGGATATATTGGTGCTGTATTTGATGGATCATATGTATATTTTGTACCTTGGACCACAAAGAATGCAGTGGGAGGTCATCATGGAAGAGTATTAAGATATAATCCCAGAGGCATATTTAATGATTCAACAAGTTGGGATGCTTTCGATGCGGGAAATATTGATGGACTTTTAACTAAAGGATATATAGGTGCTGTTTTTGATGGTCAACATATTTATTTCGTTCCTTATTCTGATGATTCTGTTCTTCATGGAAGAGTATTAAGGTATAACACTAGCCAATCATTCAATCAATCTAATAGTTGGGACGCTTATGATGCGGGAAATACAGATAGTCTAAATACAAAAGGATATAAAGGTGCTGTATTTGATGGTCAATATGTTTATTTTGTACCTGCTCGTGATGATAGTTCCTTCCATGGAAGAGTTTTAAGGTATAATACAAAAGAGGAATTTAATAGCTCAACAAGCTGGGAAGCTTATGACGCAGAAAATACAGATGGATTAATAACCAAAGGATATGAAGGAGCAAATTTTGATGGCAGGTACATATATTTTATTCCGAACTATAATGATAGTTCATCACCACATGGTAAAGTATTAAGGTACGACTCTCAAAAGACATTCAAAAGTGCAAGTGCGTGGGATGCTTTTGATGCTGGAAATAGTAATAATTTAACAACAATAGGTTATAGCGGTGCTTCATTTGACAATAGATATTTCTATTGTTCGCCATTGTCAGATTATTTGTCACACCACGGCCGGGTTTTGCGCTACGACACCACCAATTCCAACGCCTCCTTCAAACTGGGATACACCCAACACACCTCTAAGCTATCATTCGTCCTCAACACCCAAAGCGGCCCTGTCACAATATCCTCAAGGAATATCGACCTCAGTTCAGGCTGGCACCATATCGCAGCAACTTATGATGGTACAAATGTCAGGTTATTTGTAGATGGTATAATGAAGGATGAAATCCCATGGTCAGGAAAAATCTATACAAATGACATCAATATCACAATTGGCCGACTAGGTGACGGAAAATGTTACTTCAATGGCTCCCTTGATGAAGTGAGAATATGGGCCCGTGCTCTCAGTGGTCAGGAGATACTGGAATATTACAAAGCACATGGATTCGGTGCCTATTGGAAGTTCGACGAAGATCTGGGGCAGACTGCCTTTGACAGTACCGGAAATGAGAACCATGGGGAGTTAGGAGATACAGAAGTTGTTGATTCAGGAGATCCTGCTTGGAGAAATGGCATCGTAGGCTCAGCACTTGAGTTTGATGGTGTAGATGATTATGTGAATGTGCCGGATTCTGATAGCCTAGATATTTCTGATGAGATTACTGTTGAGGCTTGGGTAAACATAAATGAACTGGCTCAATCATCGGGATATCAATCGATTGTGTCGAAATGGGCGTCGCAGCCGAGCTTTAATTCGTTCAGTGCGTTCGATGCTGGGAATATTGATGGGTTGGAAACTAAAGGTTACAATGGAGGAATTTTTGATGGACGATATATATATTTTATGCCTTATCGTAATGATTCAGTTAAACATGGAAGAGTTTTAAGATACGATACTCGAGACTCTTTTAATAATACAACAAGTTGGAATGCTTATGATGCTGGAAATACTGACGGACTTGAAACAGTAGGATTTAAAGGTGGAATTTTTGACGGCCGCTATATATATTTTGTACCTTTTAATAACGACAGTTTATATCATGGTAATGTGTTAAGATATGATACACAGGGAATTTTTACAAACTCAACAAGTTGGGATGCTTATGATGCGGGTAATATTAATGGACTAAATACTAAAGGATATGTAAATGGTGTATTTGATGGCCATTATGTCTATTTTGTACCATTAAGCAATGGATCATCTCGCCATGGTAAAGTATTAAGATACGATACGCAAGGAACTTTTAATGATCCGGCAAGTTGGAATGCCTATGATGCGGGAAATACGGATGGAATGATAACTAAAGGATATACTGGTGCAATATTTGATGGCCTATATGTTTATTTTGTACCTTACCGTAATGATGTTTTCTATCATGGAAGAGTATTAAGGTATAACACACACGAACCATTCAATGATTCGGCAAGTTGGAATGCCTATGATGCGGGAAATACGGATGGTCTAGAAACAATAGGATATGCTGGTGCAACATTTGATGGTCAATATATATATTTTGTACCTTATCAAAACGGAACCTTTAGACATGGAAGGGTATTAAGATATGATACGCACACATTTTTTAACGATTCAGTTGGATGGGACGCTTATGATGCGGGAAATATAGACGGTCAGGTAACAATTGGTTATGCTGGTGCAACATTTGATGGCCGATATATTTATTATACTCCATACTCCAATGATACCTCAGCTCATGGAATTGTATTGAGATATGATACACAAAGTGCATTCAAGAATTCTAATAGCTGGGAGGCTTTTAATGCCAGTAATACAGATGGAATAGTTACAAAAGGATATTATATGGCAGTATTTGATGGTCGATATAGTTATTTTTCACCATATTCTGATGGCTCCTCAACCCACGGGAAAATTCTCCGCTATGATACCACCGCCTCAAACGGTTCCTTCAAACTAGGCTATGAACAAACCTTATCCAAAATCACTTTCGTCCTCAACACTCAAAACGGTCCCATCTCAATCTCAACAAATACAGGTATCAGTTCGGGCTGGCACCACATAGCAGGAACCTACAACGGTAGTTCAATAAGGCTATATATCGATGGTATCCTTGAAGAAGAAATCCCATGGACCGGAGACATCTATACAAATGATATTAATGTAACAATCGGGAGACTTGGTGATGGAAAATGCTACTTCAACGGTACCCTGGATGAGGTCCGCATCTGGAATCGTGCACTTACATATGATGAAATCTCAGATTATTACAATGAAATTATTGATAAGTATCTCGACTTGGTCATAACCTCTGAAGACATTTCGTTCTCCAACCCGAATCCCTCACCTGGGGAGGAGATTACAATATATGCTAGGATTGGGAATGTGGGGGCAGTAAACGGTTCTGCAATCTTGAAATTCTGGGACAGGGACCCGGATAACACAACCTACAATGCCACCCTGATATATGAAGGAGCAATCATAAACCTCCTTCCAGGAGCTAACACAACGGTCTCCACGCTCTGGCAGGTCTCCTCTGTTCCAAAGAATTACACAGTTTTTGTCATAATCGATGATTGCTCCCCGGAGGATGTTTATCTACCAAATAATAAGGCTGAATCTGGGAATGTGTCAATCATTGGGACCGCGCCCAATGCACCCGAATTGTCGATCTCTGCATCAGACATATACTTCAACAATACACAGCCGAATGAAGGGGATATAATAAGGATATATGCTAAGATATGGAACAACGGTCTTATTGATGCGACTTCCGCCAATGTGACTTTCTGGGTTGGCGATCCGGCAGTGGACGGAGTGTTCATAGACAACGTCGTAACCCAGTTTGCCTCGGGATACATGACCGTGGTCTTTGTGGATTGGATTGCAGTTGCTGGGAACCATTCGATATATGTTTGGATCAAGGATGTGGTGCCTGCAGATGCGAACCTTGCCAACAACAAAGCTTTCACAACAATCCTGGTCAATCAGTTACCCATTGTTGCCATACCACTTCCAGACATACAATTTGATGAGGATGTCGACCTTATAGATGCCTTCAACCTCAACGATTACTTCTCGGATCCCGGGGACATACTGACATTTACCTTCAGCGACAATACCAATGTGAAGATTACAATACATTCAAACGGCTCTGTTGACTTTTCAGCAATAGAGAACTGGTGGGGAATCGAAAATATAGTCTTCCGGGCCACTGATTCACAGGGATATTATGTGGAGGATACAATTCAGGTGACAGTGAATGCTGCCAATGACCCCCCAGTAATATCTGGAGTGCCGAACCAGAATGCTGTGGAAGACATAGATCTGATTATCAATGTTTCTGCATATGTCAGTGATATGGATAACAGTACTTCTGAGTTGACGATTTCAACCAACTCAAGTTATGAGGTGGGTATAGCAGGCATGGATATTACACTGAACTATCCGAATGGCGTAACAGAGGAATATGTGAGAATCACTGTTTCGGATGGTGTGGATACATCATTTACAGATATTATCGTACAGGTGACAGCGGTCAATGACCCCCCCACGATTGCCGGTGTTCCCAATCAAGCAGGCCACCTAGAAGATGAGATCTGGTTACTGGATGTCTCTCCCTATATCAATGATATCGACAACAATATTGTTGACCTGATGATTACTGAGGACAGCCCGTACGCAACAGTGACGGGAAAGGTTATCACCTTCCAATATCCAGAAGGGGTGACATCGGATACAGTGACCATTACAGTCTCCGATAGCGAGCTGAGCGATTCGCAGACAATATCTGTTACCATAATTTCCGAAAATGACCCACCAACCATCGGGGGGATTCCAGATCAGAATGCAGTGGAGGATATAGACCTGGTATTGAACCTGTCTGCATACATTGACGATGTAGACAACACCACATCAGAATTAACAATCACTACAAATTCGAGCTACGAAATGAATATAGATGGTATGGAGGTGACTTTAAATTATCCAAACGGTGTTACTGAGGAGCATGTGAGAATCTGGGTTTCAGATGGCCTAGATTCTTCTTTTGACGATATAGTAGTTTATATCGTTCCCGTGAACGACCCGCCTCAAATCATAGGTGCTCCCACAGAGCTATACCTTGATGAGGATGAGGTCTTCACCCTGAACCTTACCCCATATCTCAGTGATGTGGATGATTATATCTGGACCCTTCTGGTTTCAGAAGACAGCCCGTATGTTACAGTTGCAGGGCAGAATTTGGTATTTCAGTATCCAGATGGTATAACCAATGACATTGTTGCCATCACTGTCTCGGATGGGCAGCTTACAACAAGTCATACAATAGATGTTATAATTACACCACTAAATGACGCCCCTTATATAACAACCATAATACCGGAAATAGACGCCCAGGAGGACGTTGAGGGCATTCTGAATCTGACCCCATATGTAGCTGATGTAGATAATTCTACTTCTGAACTTTGGGCATATACCGATTCACCTTACATTAAGTCCTCAGGTCTCGTTCTCACCTACAATTTCTCGGAAGGTGTTACATATCATGCGGCAAACATCACGATAACAGATGGCATTGATAGCATTACAATTACAGTTATTTTCAATATACTTCCAATAAACGACCCACCAGTTGCACTCATATCATCACCCTTAACGGGCTCTCAGTTCACATCTGGCGAAGAAATCACTTTCACAGGCACGGGTGTGGATGTGGAGGAAGGCAATCTGACAGTTGATTCATTAAGATGGATATCGAATCTCCAGGGCGATTTAGGTACAGGGGAGAGCATAACCACAAGCAATCTGATGGTCGGAACACATACAATCACACTGATTGTAAACGACTCGTATTCTGCAACAGGCATTGACACAATTAATATCGATGTTCTGAGAGACACGGATGGAGATGGTACTGCAGATATCTACGATGACGATGACGACAATGACGGTATCCCGGATGATGAGGATGCGTTTCCGACCGATCCCAATGAATGGGTTGATACGGATGGGGATGGACTGGGTGATAATGTCGACAGAGATGATGATAATGATGGCTATGATGATATTGTTGATGCGTTTCCAGAGGACCCCGATGAATGGTCTGATTATGATGAAGATGGAATAGGTGATAATGCAGACGATGATGATGACAATGACGGTGTGCTGGACATTAATGATTGGGACCCTTATAATCCTAATGAATGGGTAGACAGCGATGATGACGGTGTGGGTGACAATACAGACGCATTCCCAAATGACCCTGCAGAATGGTCGGATTCTGATGGAGATGGAATTGGAGACAATTCGGATCCTGACCCGAATAATGCCCATCCCTTTGCAATTATCCAGTACTACCAGGGCGCCAAGGCATATGATGGTGAGGTTATTAGGGTGACACTAAGGGTTGCCGGCAAAGCCTGGCAAAATGTGAACATGACCATAACCGATGACCAGGGTAGAGTGATTGAAAATATTTCCATAGTGAGAACGCCTGGTTCACCGAATGATCAGGAGCAGTTCATAGACGTGGTAATCGATGCCGATAGGGTTTACACCATTAATGTCACCTATGAGAGCAATGCCAGGGGAGCATGTCCTGTTTCAGTTATAGTCGAATATGGTTCCAGCATTGCCAGTATCAAGGAGGTTTTCAATTCGAATAGGGGGACGATCCAGGCAGATATCATAAACTTAAATGAGGTTCTGGAAAGTAACCCTGCTTTTGCAGGAAGGGTGTTGTTCGATGCATCTAATTCCTACGATCCGGACGGAACTATTATCTCATATGAGTGGGATTTCGGTGATGGAAATACAGGCATAGGAAAGACCGTAACCCATACATATTCAAAGACTGGTACCTTTGATGTAACATTAATGGTGACGGACGATAGGGGGGCGAGTTCAGAGGATAATGTTACAGTTTCTATCTCAAAGGTATTTGTTAAAGAGGATAGAGGATTTACATCGGAGGAAATTGCCTTGGGTATAGCTGCAGGGGTCATAACGGGAATAGCCATAACGAGCATTATTCTAAGTTCCGAATTCATTATGTTCACCCTGTTCTCCCTATTCATACCGTTGTACTTCAAATTGAGAAAAGAGGATTTGATGAAAAGCGAGGTCAGGGGCATGATCAGAGGCTATGTAAGAGTGCATCCTGGAACTCATTACAGCCAAATTAAATCCAGCCTGGATCTGCCCAACGGTACCCTCATGTATCATCTTCATAAGATGGAGAAGCAGGATGTGGTCTATTCCAAGAGGGATGGAAGGTACAAGAGATTCTACCCATACGGCATTAAATCCTCTGAAAGACCGATTCTATCCGAATTTCAGGAGGAAATAATTGATACGATCAATGAAACCCCGGGAATATCGAAGGCTGAGATAGGATATATCTTTGACAGGGACAGGCAAGATGTTGGCCACAATGTGAATGTCCTTGTGGATAAGGGCCTCGTAAGAGTTAAAAAGATAAGGGGTAAAACCCACTTATACGTAATAGATGCCGATATGGGAAAGGAAGAGGCGGAAGCCTACACTAGGGTCTCAAGGAAGCGCGAAGCAGAGCTTGAAGGAGTGGACGAGGAAGAAGTGGAAGAGGATTCAGAGGAGGATTGGGACAAAGAAGAGTACGAGGATTAAGAGGACGAGGACGAACATTAATCCCAATCTCTAAATAATCCCTTTCCCTTCACTTCCACAATGAAGCAGTGCGACAAGTGCGGCAAGGACGCTGTCACGTTTATAAGATACAGCGGCATGCATTTATGTAAAAGGCATCTCAACGAGTTCTTTGAGAGAAGGGTTAAGAAGGAGCTTAGAAGGCAGGGCAAGTTCGGTAAAAACGAGGTTCTTGCTTTGGCTGTCTCAGGAGGCAAAGACAGCATCGTGATGATGCACATCCTGCATAAGATTCTCAGTGAAAGGAAGGACCTGGTATTTCACGCCATAACTGTGGATGAAGGAATTGATGGCTATAGGCCTGAGAGCATCGAATTTGCAGAGAAGAATTGTAAGACCCTAGAGATAGAGCAGCATGTGACGAGCTTCAAAGATGTTGTTGGCATCACAATGGACGAGATAACAAAGCTACCAATAGAAACAACACCTTGTTCGTACTGCGGCGTTTTCAGAAGGAAATGCCTGAACATGAAGGCCAGGGAAATTGGAGCTACAAAACTTACCACTGGCCTGAATTTAGATGACACCGCACAATCCATTCTCATGAATTTAATGCGGGGAGATGTGGCGAAGCTCGCCAGGTTAGGGCCCCATAAAAGGGTTCAGGAAGGCTTGGTTCCCAGGATCCAGCCTCTTAGGCTTATACCTGAAAAGGAGTCCTATCTCTACGCGATGTTGAACGATATCCAGTTCTATGATGGGGAGTGCCCCTACTCCGAGAGGGCATTGAGAGGTAAGTACAGAGATGTAATAAACAACCTGGAAAAGGATACGCCGGGTACGAGGCACGCACTCCTCCAAAGTTACGATTCAATAGCTGATGCATTGATGGATGCTTTTCCACCTGCAAGGCTTTTAAAATGTCAAGAATGCGGAGAGCCAACATTGAGCAAAATGTGCAAGGCTTGTGCCATGGTAATTGATTTAGAGGGTATGAAAGGGAGAAAATGATAATTCACATGATAAAATATAACATATGGCCTCTTTTTTCTAAAATTACACGATTAAAGATACCTGACCAATGAGCCTCAAGCTAATTGTAACAAAAGGTAGCCAATTAATCACCACCACCGAGAGCAATGAAATCTATGCATATCAAATATACTCTCGGTGGTGTGCATCGCGATAAGGCGTTGGAAGTGAGTAGGGGAGTATTAAAATCGCCGTTAGAAAAGATAGGGATTATGCTATTAATATCAATGTCGATAATAATATGGTCTTCGAGTAAATTGAGGAGGAGGGCATTCCCCCTATCCTATGACGAGGGCTCTGGTGTGGCTTTGCCACAACTTTAGATCTTCTTACCTTGACATTCACGTTCAGTACCTATAAGAGTTTAAATACAACTTCAGCGTTTAGAGTGTTCCGATTGAGATGAGCGCTTTTGGTGATATGCAACCAGGTAAAATGGCCTATGACAGAGGGATCACAATTTATTCGCCTGATGGAAGGTTATTTCAGGTGGAGTACGCAAGGGAAGCGATAAGAAGGGGGCATTGGCTGTTTGGCTTAAACTTGAAGATTGCAAGCGTTAACGAAGGGGCATGGAACATCGGTTGAGGAGAATATAAGGACATCGATAGATAAAACAATTGAGGAATGTAAACTCATGGCAAAGATAAACATAGAGAATGTCGTGGCATCGGCTACTATTGGAGAAAAAATCGATATAGAAGCGATCTCAATGCTTCTGGATGAAGCGGACTACGAGCCCGAGCAGTTCCCCGGGCTAATATATCGCCTGAAAGAGCCGAAGGTTGCCATCCTGATATTTAGAAGTGGAAAAGTCGTTTGCACTGGGGCAAAGGGCATCGATTCGGTTCGTCACGCCTTTGAGATCTTAACTCAGCGATTGGGGGAGGCAGGAATTTCCGTGGTTAAAAGCCCAGAGATAACGGTTCAGAACATCGTTGCAACCTGGGATACGGGGCACGCATTGGATCTAACGGCCATCACCTTGAGCTTTGGGTTGGAGCGAATAGAATATGAGCCTGAGCAGTTTCCGGGTGTGATATTTCGATTGAGCGACCCCAAGATCGTCATGCTGTTTTTCGGATCCGGCAAGGTGGTCTGCACAGGTGCTAAATCGGTAAAGGAATTGGAACGCGCGGTGGATATTGTTGGAAAGGAGCTAAAGGAAGGCGGTTTTATAGATTGATTGTATGGTTCTATTGATAAACCCACAATTTAAATGGTGAGTTCTTGGATCTCAAACGAATTATGCTAGTTCGCCCCCGAAGTCGATGTGTATGGGGATTCATGTGGTTGCCGTTGGATATTAATTTGGAGTATATTGCGGCCTATATCGAGAAAGATGTGGATGAAATAATGATAGTGAACCAAGAATTCGATGATTCTAAAATAACCCGCCATATCAGGGAGTTCAACCCTGATTTTTTCGGCGTAACAATGAGCTCCACCGATCATCTGTCAGGTCTTGCCCTCTGTCAAGCTGCCAAGAAACTGGGGATCACTACCGCGGTGGGCGGGTACCATCCCACCGCGATTCCAGACGAGATGCTGAGATATCCTCAGATCGATATCGTTTTCCGAGGAGAAGGCGAACTAACCATGAAGGAGTTGATCAAACAGGGCTCTCCTGAGAATATTGATGGGATAAGCTATCGCAATAATGGTGGGATCATCCATAACGCCAACCGTCATCCGATTGAAGACCTGGATTCAATGCCATTTCCCGCAAGACATCTTAGGGCGGGTGATGAGTGTGGACGAGGGGTAGATAAAGGTGGACTACACAGGGACCAGATCCACCTCTCTCGGGGATGTTGGGGTAGATGCACCTTCTGTTGTGAGCCCAGCATGTCTCTTTCAACTCAACGCTATAGGTCCCCCGAGAACGTATTCAAAGAGATCCAAGAGGTATATAAGTTTCATAATGAAGGGGCGCTCTCCATTCTTTTTGGGGATCCCAATCTCATGGGCAAGCCAAAACTGGTCGATGAGCTTTGCGATATGCTAATCGCGGCGGAAATGAACATTATCTTTACCGCAATGTTGAGGGCAGATTCGGTCTCTCGGAACCCCGATACCATTAAGAAGATGGTGGAAGCAGGGATCGTGGGTTATTGTATGGGGATAGAAAGCCCAAATGAGAGAGATCTTTCCGGGACCCGAAAAGGAATCACCAACCAAGTACAGGAGAACGCGGTCCAGTTGCTTAGAAAGAACCACGCAATTGCAGGGGGAACTTTTGTAATCGGACTCTCCGGACAAACTGAAGAACAGATACTGACCTTCCCTGAATATGCTCGCCATCTGGGAATGATCAACGCCGCATTTGCCATTGCGACCCCCCAGGCGGGAACAGAATTCTATGCTCGCCTGGACTCCAAAGGGCTCATTGATGTCACTGATTGGACCATGTATGATCAAATGCATTCGGTGTTCCGGCATGACAAGATTCCAAAAGAACGGCTCGAGCAGCTTTTAACCCAATGTCTTGGCCGTTTCTATGCCCCCGACATATTGATCGACGATATAATAGAGGCTCAACTTCGAGAGGCGGAAGGCCGCAAGACCACCTTGAATGGCGTTCTCCATCATTTCCGGGAGAGATTGGATTTCATCCTTACAGCAGGCCCGCAATATCGTCCAAACGATGGCCCGGAGTACGGCACCATTTTCCTTAGAGCCCAGATCAACCCCTGGACCCGAATGAGGACTGAAAGGATCGGGATTCATAATATGATACAACTCGGGGCGTTCCTCAAAGCCTTTGGTGACCAGAAAGTGCAAATCTCGTTATCAAATGAAGGGATACCATTCGTCCATTATGTATTGAAGACCACGAAAACCAAGGTTGAATACCTGGATGTGTGTGAAAAGGCTCAAGAAGATGCGACTCTCACCTTAGAGCTGGATATATCCGAGATTCACGGCAAAAAATCGAAGATTCTCCTCAATATGCTTCTCGGGCTAATAAAACGGGGTCAATTGTCAACTCTGATTAGGGGTGCTTTTGCAGGTTTTGTCGACCATATGGCTGTGACCAAATCCGCAAAGCCGACCGACCTTATGACCCTTCCCCCGGAGTACTGCAAGACGGGTTGCAGAATGGATGGATGGGACAAGGAGGCCTACCCGCAAGCTAAATTCTCCAGATAATTTTACCATGATATTTAAGTGTCTGTGGTGATCTATAATACCCCTTGATCGTTTCAAAAAGAGTGTTGAATACGAATATTTTTCCGTTTGTACCTTTGCGCACATTTGTCATGCATCAATCCGTGGGGTGGTGACATATCTTCCCGGGTACTTCACTATGAATTGGTATAAGTATTATAGCAAAGAAAAAGTTAAGGTTCAGCTCCGTCGTTCAAACATTTGAATGAGCACTTCCACAACCTGGTGAAGGGCATATGTCATTTACCTCCCGATCGTTCCGTACAACAGAAAATACCATCAATGACCTAGGGCTGTATCTCGATGCATAGTTCATCTGCAAGCTCTTTGTACCTGTTTCTTATCGTGACCTCTGTGACGC
>CBDUXN010000062.1:0-16906 GCA_965371185.1 uncultured Thermoplasmata archaeon | reverse complement strand
CTCCTTATTCTCGTATAATACTTTTCTGGGTATTAAGTGTTTTTATTATATTATGGGGCCTGATTTCATGGTTCAGAGCCATGGCCAGATACCTCAATCCGACGGTGGCGAAGAAGGCGGTTGATCCGGTTCAGTGCCGTCATCTGAGGAAGGCGGTAACTCCTCCCATGTATCCTTCTCTTCACCCTCCACTGGCTGGCTTACTAGAGTCTCTCCAAATGATATTTCCTGTGCCTCATCGGTTTCAAAATCCTCCATCTCGCCAAACGGGGTTCTCTCAGCTTTGACTCCTTTCTTGATAAGCTTCCCGATAATGACATCAACCCCTTCAAATCTCTCCATTACCCCGTCCCAGTCGTGGAGAACATCCCTGTATTCGCCCTCGAATTCGTCCAAAACAGTTCTCATCTTTCTTCTGAGCCTGGTGTTGACATAACCTGATATCACTGCGCATAGGAACGTATATTCACCTGGCTCCATAACGAGGTGAAAGCCCCCAAATTCCAGTTTTTCAAGGGATTTCTTTTTGTCCTTGATGATTTCACTATCCAATTCTCCCCTGGAAAAGGAGTCCTTCACAAACTCCTGAACAGCTGTGAGCATGGCACTCACGAGCTCCGCATCAACAGCGACCTTTGATGATTCCCGAGAAAGATGGGTCAAGAGAATACCAGCGTTGTTGATAAGGAGAACATCCTCGATTCTGTACCTGTATCGGAGCTCTCTGTAGGCGAATACGCCAAATGCTCCGAAAACTCCAGCAAGTAATATCCACAGCCAGTTGAAAGTGCCTACCACCGTTAAATTCACAGGATCCATGCTGACATCATCCTCGCCGTCACTTGCAGTGAAGACCATGCCTTCCAGGGAGGTCTTACCATCCCTTATCCATCGCGCCTCATGCGTCACAGGATCGATTATAATATCCGGTTTATTGCAAGAATATGTCAGATTATTCCCGCTCTCAAGATCATAGAAATAATCCTCCAGGTCTATTATCCAGGTCTCGCCCTCGTCGATGCGTAAATATGTTATTTTCTGTACGATTTCCGGTGGGTCGTTCACAGGATTTACCGTCACATTAATTGTAAACGAAACCCAAGCTCCAGATGTGTCCTGGGCTTTGAAGGTGGCTGTGGTCACGCCGAACCAATTTTCACTGGCCGAGAAGCTTACAAGTCCCTGAGAATCTATGCTCACGAACACATTTACGGAAGGAACCTCAAACGTGAAGGTGAGCACATCGGTGGCGTTGTCCGCAAAGTGATCGTTCAAATTGAAGTGATTGGGTAGCTCCGTGTCTTCATCGAACCTCACATCCGAGGGATAGCCGTAGTCTTTAATATAGGGGGGCCAGTTGTTTATTTGTATGTAAACGGTAACATCCGTGGATGCGATAAATTCTCCATCAGTCACACTTATCTGCACTATCTCTGTGGTCATGAAAGGATCGATATAATGGAAAACAAGCACTCCCTCCTTGGTTGTGGAGGGTGTCACGAATGAGGAGTTCGTAGACAGACTTAAATCAAGAATGCTGTCATCATCCCAAACATATACAGGATTGAGCACGAACAGTTCCCAGGGCGAGTCCAGACGAACAAATACATCATGTATGCCACCTATTGTGGGAGGGAAGTTCACAGGTTTTACCGTGACCCTGATATCCTGCTCTGCAAAAGCACCGTAAGTATCATAGGCTCTTACGGTTATGTCTTCAATGCCGAACCAATTCGGGTCGGCAGAGAATGAAATAAAGCCTGTTGAATCGACCGCTGGTCTTACATGTACGTTCCCGATGAAATTGTAGCTCAACGGATCGCCATCTCCATCTGTGAAGTAATTGTCTAGATCATATTCATCCTCCAAGGTTTCCCCTTCATCAAATTCCACATCAGGTATCTCGCCGCTGACCTGGGGAGGAAAGTTATCCGTTATAGTCACGGTTAATGTGTCGTTGTCCGTGTTCTTCCCATCGCTCACCGTAATTGTGACAACACGGGTTTGACCCACCATGCTATAAGGATAGGTCAGTGTGAGAATGATGCCGTTGACCTGGATATGTGTTGGGTCTGATGTTGTTACTATTAAATCATCCGTTGGTGTATCAGGGTCAGAAACATAACGCGTTAAATCCAACAAATACGGGTAATCGAAATGGACATACCTACCACCCACGCCTGAGATAACGGGCGGTTGTTCAGGCCTTATCACCACCACGGAAGCTGTATCATTTGCATAGCCGCCATCACTGTCCATTACCTCGACCCTGATCGTGTAAGTCCCAAATTGGGTCCAGGTATGGTTGGTATAGGATTTATCGCCCCATCCTGTATCGTTTTGTCCGTCATCATCCCAGTCCCATCTATACGAGAAGGTATCGTAACCTGCATCGTCAGCAGTTGCAAGGAAGAATATCTTTTCTCCTTCAAGGCCCGAGTAGGGTCCATCCAGATCAACTGTGGGAGGAACGTTATTGACAGTTACATTGAGCTCATCAATGCTGTAATTACCGTTATCGTCGATGACTTTCAGGCCGATGGTGTAGACACCTTCATCGTACCAGATGTAAGAAGTAACAATTCCAAATCCATCATCGTATTGGCCATCATAATCAAAATCCCAGAGGTATATGAGGGTTGTATTGTCTGATGGCGTGTCGTACGATTCAGAGGCATCGAAGGAAACAGGTTCCCCTTCATTTCCCAGGACATCTGGTCCGGCATCTGCAACAGGTTCAAAGTTGAGCACAGTTATATTGATCGTATCATAACCCTCATTTCCAGAGGCATCCCTGACAAACAATGCAACAAAATATACGCCTTGGTTCGTGTAGGTGTGTGTGGGCGTAACGCCGTACCCCACTGAGCCGTCACCGAAATACCAGGTATAGTTGGTAATCATACCTGAGTTGTCCACAGAGCCTGAGCCGTTGAATAAATAAACCAAGTCCTCGAAAGTGAATCCATCTTCACCCGCATCAGTTATTGGGTCGGATGTGTCGTTCACTATGATAGTGAAATTCAGGGAACTTTGACCGCCATTCCCATCATATAGTGTGACATTCACCCAATACCAGCCAACATCGATTGTTCCTGGTGTACCGGAGACAACACCGCTTGAGGCATTGATTTCGAGCCAGGAGGCATTTGTTTCAATGTCCCAGTAGGCATTTCCCTCCCCTTCGTCCTCACCGTTGAAATCGAAGCTGTATTCAAAGCCTTCAAGTATCCATTCATTTGGAGAGGTGGTGGTTATTAAGGGCGGGGTATTGTTCACTGTTAGTACGAAATAAGACCAGTTGATACCCCCATCGTTGTCGCTGATGGTGACGTTAACCCAGTACCAGCCTACCTCCCCATTATCGGGCGTGCCGTTCAGATAGCCTGTATTGGGGTCAATTGAAAGCCAGGAGGCGTTTGTGTCAAGAGCCCATAGGCACACATCACCATCAACATCCAAATATTGATACTGCACAGAATAAAGGGTATCTTCATCTACAAACATAACACCGGATGTCAGTATTTGGGGATCGGTGTTTAATACGGTTATATTTATGGTATCAAAGCCTTCGTTCCCTGATTCGTCCCTTACTATCAATGTTACTGAAAATATACCTTTGCTGGTGTAGATATGCGTTGGTGAGGCGCCGTATCCAACTGTACCATCTCCAAAATACCAGGTATAATTGGAAATATAACCTGAATTATCAGTTGATCCTAAGCCGTCGAACGGATAAATAATGCCTACCTGAGTGAATCCATCCGCTCCAGCATCGGCTATTGGTGCCGATGTGTCATTCACGGTTATAGTGAAATTATGGGAATCTGAACCGCCATTTCCATCGTAGAGCGTGACGTTCACCCAGTACCAGCCTATTTCATTTGTCCCAGGAGTGCCATATAGGACACCTGTTGATGAATTTATATCAAGCCAAGAAGCATTTGTTTCTCTGTCCCAATAGGCATTTCCCTCCCCTTCATCCTCACCCTCAAAATCGAAGCTGTACAGATAATTTTCCACAGCCCATTCATTTGGGGAAGTTGTTGTTATCAATGGTGGAGTGTTGTTCACAGTTAGTATGAAATATGTCCAATTTATGCCTCCATCGTTATCGCTGAGAGTGACATTTACCCAGTACCACCCAACATCACCATTATCAGGTGTGCCGTTGAGGTAACCAGTATTTGAGTCGAGGGTGAGCCAGGAGGCATTTGTATTCAATATCCAAACGTAGACATCAGCATCGGCATCGAGGTACAGGTACTGCACAGAATAGAATACATCCTCGTCAATGAAAAGTACGTTATTTGTTAATATCTGGGGTACGGTATTCAGAACTTGGGGTAGGAGAACCTCCGCCGTCTCGGTCCATTCCCCTTCAGAATCGTTCGCTGCGAAATGGCAGGAGTATGAGCCCTTTGAAAGGCCAGTGATTTGATAATAATACTCTTTTCCATCAGAGTAAATTATATCGCTTGGGTCAACTTCCATCATGATATATGAGCCTGAATTAGAAGGTCCAGTGAGGTTTACAGTGATGTTATCAGGAGGCTCATCATCTACATCTGAATATGTTACAGTGAAATTGAATGAGGTGTTTATCCATCCTGATGATGGTGTTATCTGCGGTATCGTAAGTTCAGGAGGATTATTTGCGACATTCAGGGTAAACGGTCCAATGGAACTCCAAACCTCTCCATCAGAGGCATTGAAATAGTAGGTATAGGTGCCCTTCGGGAGGGCCTGGAGGTAATAATATTCTTTACCATCAGAATAGGTTGTGTCTGCGGGATCAAGCCCCAACATCGATAAATTTAAGGAAATAGGACCGAGGATGGTGATATTCATCCATTGGGGAGCGTCATCATCCTTATCGAAATAGGCAGCAGTGAAATTGAATGTTGTGCCGCCATTTCCTGTATTTGGCTCTACATCTGAATATAAAAGAGCTGGTGGATTGTTGTTGACCAAAAAACTAACGTATGAAGTCGCATTCCAGGAATTTCCATCGTATGCTATGAACCGGTATTGGTACGAGCCTTTTGGGAGAGTGATATTATAATAGAACCATTTACCGTCCGTTACATCAAAATCAGTTTCATCCAGATCGGTCATTGTAACGTTGTAGTTCCCATCACCAATTATCGTGAGCTTTATGGGGGCCGGATAGTCATCATCTGGATCAAGGTACTCTACCGAGAAGTTGAACCATCCTTCACCAAAAGCGCCTGTTTCGTTGATGTAGCCGCCGTTCATGAGTTCTGGGAGGCTATTTGTGAAGTACCTTAGAGAGAATCCATAAAGTGTGGGTGTGATGGAGGTATCGTTGGTAGTGAAGTTCGCCCTGAACCTGATGGTGCCTGTTAAGGTGTCAACAGAGGATTGATCTCCATTGTCAGGCACCTTGGTCCAATTACCACCTGAATCAATTGAATACCAATACGTAATATTCGTCTGCCCATTGGTCTGCTCCTCCCATATGAACGTGCCCCAACTTGTCAGATTTGCAGGTATAAAGTCGCTCTTCATCTCCAATGTGCCGTTCCAGCAGTATTTCATGTACGATATGTTGACATCTGAGAGCTTAGGATTCCTGGTTTCGTTCGTCGTTATGAGTATGGCTCGATACTGAATGTATTGGTTGTCTGAAGAGCTTATCAGATTCCCGTTTGGATTTGAATAGGCAGTTGACCAAGACCCCCACGAGGAATTGTCTGGGGAAGTCCTGGTTTGTACGATTATCGTTGTATTTTGAGGCAAATAAGGGTTCCAGCTTATCTGGTCCCAGATCGCTTTTGAGCCTGCATTAAAACCAATTGATATGTATTCTCCCCTGCTCTCGTTGGCCAAGCCGCCTATCGTCACATTATCATAGCCCACACTGCAGTTCACTTCATCCTCAGTCTCTATGATCAAGTGAAATCGAAGAGAGATGTTGTACACGCCTTTGCTCACGATCCACTCGCTTATGTCCACAGGCTCAGTCGTCCACGGCGATTGTGCCGCACCAAGATTCCACACCACAGTATCGTTGATCGCTACGCTCATCTCAGCTTCTGTGACGTTCACACAGTTCTCAACGAACCTGTCAAAGGTAAGGTTCGTTCTTGAAAATACTATGGTAACATCATAAAGCGTGGGGGTGATGTTGATATCTGTGGTTTCCAGATGGGCACGGTATTGAATGTATTGCGTAGGTGGGGAGGCTATTCCATCACCTGATGCGGTATAGTTGATGCTCCAAGAGCTCCAACTCGCATCTGGGGAAAGGGTATTGCCCGAGCGAGTCTGAATAGCTATCGTGGTGCCCATCGGTGTTTCTCCGTTCCAGCTGATATTTCCCCAATTATCCACGACTTTTTCGGCATCGAAGATCTGGGATGTGAAATTGCCGTACGTGTAGTAGTTTGGGAGCGCCCAATTGACCACGAGTTCCGGTATTTGGGATGCTGCACCGTCATCGCTTGTGAATTTAACGGACCTAGCTATACCATCAAAAGCATCTTTTAAAATAAGTCCATAATTTGGCGTTCCGTCCACCCATTCTTGGACGAGCGTTGTTATATTGAAACTGTGGAAGACATTTGCCTCCAGTAAATTTACAATGGAGGTATTGTAAACTATAGGATCAAATTCCCCTCCATCAGTCCACTTAGTCTCAGGGCTTGCATCTGCCAAATGCCACGTTACTCCATCCGTGGCAGGATTGCTTGTTGTTCCCTCATCCCAATCCATTGTGACCCTATGCACTTCAACAGGGACATTATCATCGTTAACAGATTCCACAAAGAGGCTAAGATTTGCATCCAGAATGATGGCACCACTGGGAATATCGGATACATTTAATTTAAGCAAACTTCTGGTCCAATCTAAGCTACCACCGACGAACATATACGGGGCGCCTCCATAATTCCCATCATCGAAGGGGGATCCCTTATAAATGTCAGAGGCAGCACAATCTGTCTCATTGGCATATGATATTATCTGTCCATACGAAAAAGGCCCGCTATAATCCAGCACGACACTGTCAGGCTCCAAAGTGAAGCTCACGCTTGTGTTTTCCATATTCTGAGCGAAATCCTCATACAAAGTTTCGTTGAAGCCAGTGGTATTAAGCACCTCAAAAGTCTGGTTTATATAGGCTGTCTGATCAAATCTTTCAATCGTGACCTCAAGCCATATCCTGTCCCACTCAACGTAAGCATCCGGATTCTGGTCATCAGGGTTTACAAACCTAACGTTGAGGTTCTGAATATCCTGCCATGTCCATTCGGCGTAGGCACCGGTAATGTCCTCCCATTCGTCCTTCCAGGTGGTATTAGTCTCAGGTATTATAGTGGTGTTCTGGAAAGTGCCGCTTTCATTCTTGTACTGGAGTGAGGAATTACCGCTGCTACCATCCCAGCCGTCGTACTGGCCGGACTCAATCCGATGTCTTCCCCACAGAACGACACTTATTATTTTACCTGTCCTGCCTGTAACATTAATTCCTGTTATTATTATGTATTTATCCTTATAAACTTGCCAATACTTTCCATCGTCGCTGTGTTGAAGCGCATCCACCACATCTGTCGCAGCACTGCCGCCGTTACTTCCATCAGAACTTCCGCTAGATACGTTCTGCTTTCCAGTAATAGGGGGATTTGTAGCGGAATAATGCCGTAGTATTCCGTATTCCCCGCTTGCAAACCACTCTGATGTGATGTTGTCGCTGCTGTCAAAGCTCCAGTTCTCGTTCGTTTCGAATTTTCCGTTCTTTATGAGGTTTTTTGCTCCCCCGGGAGAAGTGGAATTCAATGTCAAGTTACCAGGGAAGGCCGAAGTGTTAACGTTAAGCATCGTACCTGTTTCGAAATCAGACTGTGTAGTCTGGTTCCACCAGAATGAGTTGAGCGTTAGGTTCACAGCGCTGTTTTCCATTGTAAGGTTATAGAGGTTGTAATAGCTTGGATCCTCTAAAGTCCAATTCGCTGTCTTCGTGCCATCAGGATTATCCGTGACAATTGGCTCGGAAAAGGCTGTAAAATTTTGGATTAAACCACCAATTATCAAAAATAATGCCACAGCCACCGTGCTTGAGATGAGAAACCGAGAGGATTTCTTTTTGATGTAGCCCACATTATCTATTAACCTCATTTTGCACCACTAATGTAGAAAAACGAAAGGAGTTTTAAATATAAAAGGTTACCTGAGATGGCCTATAAAACAATCCTGGTGGGTACATGCTACAGATAAAGTTTTGGAGTTGGAACTCCACAAGAATATCGGCCAATGTCTTTTACACCAGCTTGAATAAGAGACATAGGCTATTAGATGTCTAAATCTGCAGCCAACCATAGATAATTATATATTTTCGATAGTTTATATATATTAGTTGTAATGGTAGGAGGGACAAAGACAGTGCTCGGTAGAAGCAGAGCAATAATAAAGAGTGGGCTTAACAATAGGAGAAAGCGATTGTTTTCCGTGTGTACAATCGTAGTCATTGTTTCGAGCAGCACATTTGCACTGCTAACATGGACTGTACCGAATACGAGTGCGTCGTCGATAATACTCTCCCACGATGCAGGCAATCTCGACTTCAAAGTGGACAACCACACCACACTGAACCGGTATGTAAGTTACTACGGCATTCAACAGAGCGACACAGCTTTGAGTTCAAATGACTATAGTTACTTCTTTTTTGACCAATCGAACTACGATCATAGACCAAATAAACATGGTAATATAGCCACAGGAACGGATAATGGTGAATTTGAGACCACTGCTTCGGACACGCCTCTTTCATTCCAGGAAGATGGCATCTTAGATAAAAGCTACGGCACGTTTACAAAGGTAGCTGACATTAAAGGTCAGGTCAACGATATTAGAGTATTCCAAACTGCATGGAGCATGCAAGGAGAGGATTGGGGCATAGTCCAATGGAGTATTCAAAACCTACTTGATACTGATCTGACCGAGGTCAGGTTTGGTCTTAAATTTTATGCCTGCATTGGTGGCGACAATGGGGATGATACAGACCATTGGGATTCTACAGAGAAGGTGTACTATCTCACAGATGCTGGTACGTCCACTTTTATTGGCTTTGCTTCTGTTGAAATAGGAACCCCTATAAATCTGTATAAAGGTGATGACCAGTGGTCTCTTTATCTTGACAAACACATTTATTCCGCGATTTCGGGGTCTTCAGGAACATACGGGACCCAAGGAGAGATCGGTTCTGTGATAGGCTGGACAGATGATGAGGTTGCGAATATGGGCCTCACGATACCAGCAAACGAAAGCATTACGAGGGCCATGATCATTGCAGGCGGTCATTCGTATCCCGAGCTTTTGTCTGCAATAGACAATGCGAGAAAATTCAGCCTCTCCCAAATATTGATGATCACAGAAATTGCTGATGAAGGCAAGCCACGGGTTGAGATTTACAACGACGGTACAAATCCGATAGATTTGACCAATTTCAAGCTTTCTGTGGATGACGGAGCAACATACTGGGGCGCAGGCCCTGGCTGGAATGTCACCTCTATCCCTGGGGGAGGTTACAGCGTCTGGCCGATCACAGCTCCTGATGCCTTTGATAACTCAGAAGGAGATACCATAAGTCTCTGGGATGTTTCATCAGGCACAAAATACGGCGAAGTAACATTTGGGCAGGAAGGTATAGCTCCAGATCCAATTAACAACCTTTCTGTTGGCTCTATCTCAAGGGTGTACACAGATGTGGGCTATCTCTACGCTGACTGGGTTCATAGCCTAGCAGGTATGAGCTTCGGCGCTCAAAATACCGCTACGCTACCTGTTGACAATGAACCAAAGGTGGTACTAAATGAGGTCATGTTCAATCCTGTCGCACCTGGATATGGATACGTAGAGATAATGTATATCGGTGATAGCACTATTAACATCCACAATTATTTTCTCGTATGCGATGATGTTGTACAACTTATTGATTCCTTAGAATTAGATATATACGATCCCTTCACTTTCTTACAACAGCAAGATATCCCAAAATTCTTCGCAAATATGACGTCTGGTAGCGATAATGTTTATCTCTATGATAATTTCGGAGTATTACTGGACATGGTGGGATGGAATACGGCCCATCAACTGAATAAGACGGTTACAAGGGTTCCAAACGGTGATGGCACATATCGGGGGTACAACGATGTAACCTCTGAAGCGGCAGGGTGGGTATTTGATCAAGCAATAACGATACCCCTTGTAAACGTGAGCCCTACAGGCCAATATCTTTATGGTGATAAAGGAAGCGAGCTTCGGTTCTACCTGACAGTTGAGAATAAACAGAGCATGGCTGACATCTTCAGGATACAATGCACTTCATTAAACGGATGGCAGGTTGAGATATATCTAGGTGATATGAAGACCCGGATATCTGACTCTGACGGAGACGGTATACCTACCATTTACATAAGGCCGGGAGAAGAGTTGAATATAACCGTCAAGGTGACCATACCAACAGCCATTGATTTCGACAATCATGACAATATAACCATAACGGTGGTTTCAGACACTAACCCAGCTATAAGCTCCTATACGATTCTATCAGCAAGGCTCTACCCATGCCTGAATGTAGGAAAGTCTGTTAGTCCTGGCAAAATCAACGTTCTTGGGACCGGGTACGATGAGATGGCTACGATAACTCTCAACGTAACAGGGTCTGGATATCCTGTTTACACCCACATCCCCCAGGATGTTATTTTTGTTGTTGACGTTTCTGGAAGTATGAGCCAGGCCACAATAGACCTAACAAAAGTGGCCTTAACAAATTATGTCGATCAGATGAATCCACCTGATAGAGGAGCGGTTCTCTATTTTGATAGCCCACAATATAACGGTATAGTGCTCATGAATCCTTTGACAGACGATTACAACCAGCTACGAAACGACATTCAAAACATCCCTTCACCATTGGGCTGGACGTATATGGGCGAGGCATTACAGATGGCAATCGATGAACTTATAAATAACGGCAATCGGAGTCATATATGGGTGATAATCCTGTTAACCGATGGAAATCCAAACGGGGACGTTGATCCTCGAGATATGGTCCCAATAGCCGCTGAGAACGGTATAATAATATTTACGATAGGCTTGGAACCTGGTCCAGACATGGAACCCATAAACCAGTACCTTTTAGAAGATGAAATCGCTAAACCGACTGGAGGGGAGTACTTCTATGCCGAGAAGCCCGAGGACCTCGATCCAATATATCAACTTATAGCCAACAGGCTCAGTAATATTGCAGGAAGAGATGCTGATCCACAAGATGAAAACCCAATGATCGTAGATGTTCTGCCTCCAGGTATAGACTTCGTGCCTGGATCATTCTCGAGACTCCCCTCTAATATCTATGTAAACGAGACGGGATATACCTTCATTGAATGGAACTTGAGTATGATAAGCCTAGGTGAGAATTGGATATGCACATTTGACATAATATCAAACACCACAGGCTATGTTCATACCAACAATGTTACGAACTCAAGGGTCCACTATACAAATTGGAATGACGAGCAGGTTACGATTTTATTTCCCGAGACCAAAGTGTTCGTGGTTACTTGTGAACCGCTACCCCCATCGTTGTTCATAGAAGTTGTCGATGATTCAGGTGATCCAGATGGTAAAGGCAACAACATTCGCCTCTCATGGACACCGCCTCCTACACCCAACACTGCATACTACCTAATATATCGCTCTACATCCCAGACAGGTTTTGATTTCTCATCGCCCTGGATCAACACGTACAGCGACCTTGATCCTTGGGGTGGAGGCCCCAACCCCACAAGAACCTCCTGGAATTTTACAGACGATGCCAGCGACACTGCACCAGAGGAGTATTATTATGTGATAAGAACAGTTAATATAGATAATGAGGCCAGCGATACGAGCAGAACTGTAGGCAAGTATACAACCATATTCCAACCAGGCACCTCAACGTTCTCTCTACCTCTCGAACCGCTACAAATAAGGGATACGGATTTCTACACCACAGATATGGGCGCCAATTACATTAAATGGATGGATCCAGGAGCACACAATTGGAGAAAATACGGGGATGGATGTGTGAATAACTCGCAGATGGCAGTCGGCAAAGGCTTTGAGGTGAATTTCACAGCCCTGGCAAAATACACGTTCACTGGCATGCCTGCAGCGATGATACTTTATGATGACGTCACCTCAGGCTTTGATGCGACGCCTGGTGGCGACGCGGACAGCTTGAGGGCGAGTGTGGAGAGCACATCCCGCACGGTCACTTTAAGTTGGGCACAACCTGCGAATATTGGCTTGAGTGATCAATATTATGTGTTCCGCTCAACCAAAAGGAACGGGTTCTGGGGCATTTTGGGTGGGGATTTCGAGCTGTTAGCTACCTTGCCTTTTGGTACGACATCACACCTGGATATTGGCAACGCCATATCAGGAACAGAATATTACTACATGATCGTGCCTTTCAACTCAACTACAGGTGAAATGGGGGTGAGCAGTTACAGTATCGGAGTATGGACTGCGAGCTATCTTGGCCAATACGATACCTTTGCCTTGCCTCTTAAACCACGCAGCTACCGTACAGCAGATTGGTACTGTGACAATATCGAGAATACTGTTGGCATAAATTACTTCGACGAGTTGTATCAAATATGGAGTTGGCATTCTACAAGGATGCCTGCCAATGCCTTTGATCCCACATTGGATAGAGGACAGGGCTACCAGATATCAACCTCTGCAGCCACGAAGTTCAGTTTTGTTGGGACATGAGCATTTTTAGGACTTGCTAGAAGAATGTAACAGCTACATTAATCCAGGTTACCCTATACCTGGGCCCATCCATATTTCCCTGTGATACCTTATAAAAATCTGCTTTGTCCTCGCCATTTCCTCCTACCTCTATGATTTTTTGCGGATATCTAAAACCACCAATTTTTGTTTGTTACAAAGGTTCAATCGCCTTAAACTGGTAGGAAAGTTTAAATCTATGCCAAAACAATAAATATCCATCTCTATAGGGGAGGAACAATCTAATGGGAACCATTGATGGAATCGAGGGTAGCCAAGCCCGGTCAACGAAGCAGGATTCAGGTTTTTGTTGGGAAGGAGTAGTTTAGAAGGACTAATTTATATAGGGAGAAGTTAATTAATGTTAGCAAAAATTGTGACCATTTTCCACTAAAATGGTTGAAAATGGACGATCGACCTGGGGGAGAAATGGTTAAATGAACGATAGGGCTGAGAAAGACAAACCTGCTGAGAGCTACTCTAAAAGAAAGCTCAAAAAAATGAATAAAACCGAGATTATCGAGATCGCGAAGGGTCTCGGCCTCTCCACCTCAGGGTCGAGGGGAGAATTAATCGAAGGGATTCTGAAAGCGGTGGAACAGAGCAAGATTGAAGCTGAGGAAGCAGAAAAAAAAGGGAAAATAGAATGCCCAGAATGCGGATATTTTTTAGAGCCAGATGACGCTTCTTGTCCTGGCTGTGGTTATGAGATAAAGGAAAGAGAAGAGAAATTGCCGCCTTTACCAACCGAAGAAAAGAGGAAGATACCTCCTCCACCTCCTGAAGAAGAGGAGAAAGCACCAGTCTCACCTGAGGAGCTTCCATCCCCAATTGTTGGGAAGGTATCTAAAGAGGAGTTAGAGGACTACGAATGCCCGGAATGCGGAAGGCTTTTTGATAAACCTGTTCCTGAGTGTCCGGATTGTGGTGCTGAGTTCGAACTCGAGGAGGAGGAATTAGAGGAAGAGGGAGCTGCAGAAAAAGAGAAGGAACCGGAAAGAAAAGAGGAGGTCGAAGCTGAGGAGAAATTACCGGTCTCACCTCCCGAAAAAAAGAGGGAAATTCCGCCTCCACCTCCTGAAGAAGAGGAAAAAGTACCAATCTCGCCTGAGGAGCTGCCACCCCAGATTGTTGGGAAGGTAATTAAAGAGGAGTTGGAGGAAAAAAAATGCCCAAAATGCGGTGCATCCCTAATACCAGAAGATGAGTATTGTCCAAACTGTTTTTACGACATAGGTGAAAGGGAAGAGAAAGTGCCAGCTCCAATACCTCCACCGCCTCCACAGGGAGAGGAGGAATTCCCAACTTTTGAAGAGGTGGAAGAGGAGGCACCACCAGAAAAGTTAGAGGAAATTGAATGCCCTGAATGTGGAAGTATCCTCGCGATGGATGATGAGTTCTGCCCTACCTGTGGTTTTCAGATTGAAAAGAAAGAGGAGGAATTGCCTCCTGAGGCAGTGGTGGAAGAGGAAGAAAGAATTCCTGAAGAGAAGATAGAGGAGAATGAGTGCCCAGAATGCGGATATATTTTTAAACTTGATGACACTTTTTGCCCGGACTGTGGCTATGTGGTTAAGAAAAGAGAAAAAACGTACTCGAAAAGAAAGCTCAAAAGAATGAAAAAATCCGGGATTATCGAGATTTTGAATGCTCTCGGACTCTCGTCCTCAGGAACAAAGGCAGAATTAATAGAAAGGATTCTGAGAACTGTGGAGGAGGGCGAGATTGAAGCGGAGGAGGCAGAGAAAAAAGAGGAAATGAAAATGATCGAAGCCATCCCCCCTTCATTAGATGAGTTCATGGATGCGGTGAAAAAAGGCAGGATCAAAGTGAAGGAAGCGGGCAAAGAGGAAATAGAATGCCCGGAATGTAGAAATATCTTGGAACGAGATGATACTTATTGTCCGATCTGTGGTTATAAGATAAAGAAGGAGCTTATTGATATTGCAAATAGTCTCGGGATATCGACCTCAGGAACAAAGGCGGAATTAATAGAAAGGATTCTGAGCGTTGTGGAGGAGGGCGAGATTGAAGCGGAGGAAGCAGAGAAAAAAGAGGAAATAGAATGCCCAGAATGTGGATCTCTACTCGCTCCGGATGATGAGTTCTGTCCAGTATGCGGTTTTGAGATCGAGAGGGAGGAAGTTCCTGAAGCTCTTAAGACTGAGGAGGAAGTATTCGAGGAATACGAATGCCCCGAGTGTGGATATATTTTAAGAGCGGATGAAGAATTCTGCCCCGGCTGCGGTTTTAAGATCGAGAAGATGGAAGTGAAAGCAGCGCCTCCCCCACCGGCTGTGGAGAAAGAGGAGGTGCCAACCTTCATTAAAGCTGTACCCGAGGCCGAGGAACCGGAAGCTGTACCCGTTATAAAATACTCAAAAACCAAGTTAAAACGAAAGAAGAAGGCAGAGCTTATCGATATTGCAAATAGTCTTGGAATCTCGTCCTCAGGAACAAAGGCTGAGATAATCGAGGGGATTCTGAAAGAAGTGGAGAAGGGCGAGGCGGAGTTGGAGGAGGAAGAGGAAATAAGCCTTGTTAGACCTGGTGTTGAGATCGAAAAGCCGGTTGAAACTGGTATTTCTGTCGGTAGAACAGTTGGACTTAAAGAGAGGGAACGGGGCCTTACTAACGGTCTTACGAACGGCTTGACAAATGGACTCAGGGCTTTAAGAGTTGGTGTCACAAACGGTATCACAAACGGTAATGGTATAACCAATGGCCTTGGAGCAAGACCCAGCGTTTTCGAAGCAAAACGCAGTAAATGGAAAGCAGTTGTTGTCCCAATAGTAGTGCTAATCTTGATATCCTCTCCTTTTTTCCTGGTCACTATCTCAAAACCACAGGAGAGGATCGAGATCGACGGCAGCTTTGGGGATTGGAGCGGAGTTACAGCGATAACAGATAATTTCGAAGCCACGCCTTTTAATTCCAATGTTGACATAGTGGATTATCGCGTAGATTGCAGGCAGATGGAGCTGTCGTTTTATTTAAAGGTACAAGGCGACATGTTGGCTGGTGAGCCTGCCACCACCGGTAGACGCATGGATACAGCCTACATATTTATAGATACAGACTTAAGTTCAGATACTGGTTATCTGATCAAGGGCATAGGTGCCGATTACATGATCAAGGTGGCTGGTTGGCAGGGTGAAATTCACTCAAGGAGACTTTATGGGTTCACCTCCGCGATACAAGACTGGAACCTCTGGGAGAACGATGGTGCTGTTTCCGCGGCTGCTTCGGGCTCAGAGCTGGAGATTCAGGTTGGTTACGAGGCATTGTTTTTGAATAACCATGACAAAGTTGATGTTTCATTCTATATGCAGAGCTGGAATCATTACGAGGACTTTTCAGACACCGTGATAAGCAACGAGCAGGGTGTTCTGGTAGTTGAGCAGGAGGGAGTTGGTGCCGGGAGTATAACAGGCAGTGAGAATCGATTATTAAAGCTGAATATACAGGCTAAAGGTATGGATTTGATCGTGAGAAGCGTAAAGTTCACCCGAATTGGAGATGGCAGCGACGGCGATGTAAATGTCGTTAGACTTACCGAGGGAAATATTCAAGTGGCCGAGGGGACCTTGAGCAACGGAGCCGTGATTTTTCAGACTAACTTGATGGTGAATGCCGGAGCCACTTTAACGCTCTATGGCGAGGTCGATCTGAGTGCAAGCGCTCAGGCAGAGAACACCCTAGGGCTCAGAATCAAGCACTCTCATGATGTGGCACCAAACACAGGCACCACCACCTTAAGAAATGCTTTGCCGCAGGATGGTCAATATGATTTAAGCTACATAAACAACATACCTGCTGATGTGAAGGTCGATGGGGCCTTTGGAGACTGGGAAGGAAGGAATATTAGCGTTGACACCAGTGATGATGTGGGCAACGAAAATTTGGACATAACAGAGTATGCGCTCTCAAACACAACGCAGGTGGTATCCTTTTACATGAAGGTTGACGGCCAAATGGGTTGGGGAGATCCTGTACCATACTGGAATGATGTCAGCGTGCCCGAGCCTCCTGAGCCTGTGGGACCGTCGGGGCCAGGACAACCTGGGACGCCAAGGCCAGCGAGAATAGGGGAGGATGTGTCTTA
>CBDUXN010000061.1:0-17001 GCA_965371185.1 uncultured Thermoplasmata archaeon | reverse complement strand
TTTCCGCCTTCTTTTCCTCCTTTTCTTCTTTCTTCTCCTCCTTCCTGGCTATCTTCCCCTCCTTTGTTTCCTTCTTTTTCTTGACCTTTTCCTTCAGTTTTTTCTCCCTGCTCAACCTGAGTTTCTCAAGATGCTTGATCTTTCCCCTGAGCGATCGTTCCTCTTCAACGCAATTTCGTCGCAACTTCGCAAGCTCGGCCTTCGACATCTCCCCGGCGTTACAGCGCTGCCTTCCCAGCTCGATCCTCTCTTCCATTGTCTTAATTTTTCTCTTAATTAACACCATCTCTCTGGCCTCGAAGGACAAAATCAATTTTTGCCGGGAGATATACCAAACGATTAGGACGGAGAGTACGGCCCCCACTATCATGAAGCCCAAACCCGTGATGTCAGAAGAGGTAATAGCGGTTTCTTGTTTGGTCAAAGAAGATGTAAGTAGGGCGAGCCTCAAAGGGTAATAAACCACACCAAGTGCAGTTAATACCAATAATATGGATTTCGCCCACCCTCTGAGCAGCCAAAACCCAACGCCCATGGTCAAAAAAAGGCAGCCAAATACGATCCCTATTATCGCAATAACCGTTGCATCCAATGACCCTATTACTTGGACGATGTCCGCTATCTTATCAGAACCGAAGACACAGGCTGTTATCGCCGTTGCAAGGGCAAAAACACCCAAAACAAAGCAAAAAACCGTCAACAGTACAATGCCCCTCGATTTGTCCTTTTTTTCCCTGTCTCTTACCATATCATACACCGAATGAGGTTTAAACTTACTCAATATTTCCTCTTGGGATCTCGATGTCCGCCTTCCTTGTTACTGAATGCACAGGTATGGCACATTATACTTTTAATACTTTCTTTTACTGGCAATTTTCTTTAAACATTCATTGGCCAAGGTTAAAATGAAACCCTCCTTCAAATTGCCCAGAACAACGCATTCCTCTCCCCCATAATGCCAGTACGCGAAGACGGTATAAGCTCCTATCAAGGCATCAACTGTATCGCCCAATTGATCCAAAGTTTTTCCTGATAGTTTTGTAATATCGGCGTTTAGGATATGTTCTTTTTCCACCTCCAATTTTGATCTTATAGAAGGGGCTTCATCCAGCAATTTCTTTTTGAGCGTAGTTAAGCCATCTACCTTCCTCCGTCTCCCGGTGTTCTTGTACTTGGGGACTTTCCCGCCCAAGAAGACTCTCCATGAAGAATAGGGATAGACCTCAAACAGTGCATTCGTGCGCTCCATTGGCCCTAAACTATCCTTCAGGGGAATGTTCAGCCTCTTCAACTCCTCCACCAGTAACTCCCCCCTGACACCACCAAAGGCTTTATTGAACCATTTTCTGTTTCCTGGAAAAACCGCTATTCTGCAGCTCAAAAGCATCCTCTCGCATTTTCTTTGTTTGACCTTTAGAGGAACTATCAAAGGCGCGTCTATGCCCACGATGCATTCTTCTTTACTGTATCGCTTGATAAACTCAACAATATCCTCATCGCTGGTGAGCATTTCACCTGCAATGAGCTCACATTTCTCGTTCAGAACCACGCCAGCGGTTCTCTCAGGCTTCGGCGGTGAAACCCTCCAGGACAGATCGATTCCTATGAAGTTCATTTTAATGTCGATTACCATAATCCATTATTAAGATTCGCTTTGAAGTCGAAAAAAATTAATGGTGGGCCGAGCCGGAATTTCGTGCCAGAGGATTTCGTTCCCCAAAGGTTTATCGAACCGGCGACCTCCGCGTCTCGTACCGCAGACTCCTTGCGGTTGTAAGCGCGATGTCATTTGGGGGCTACTTGTGCCGCTAACCCCTAGACCATCGGCCCTTGGTATTTCCCATATTCCATACATCGTATTTAGTGATTTTCACCTTTGCTAAACCGCGATAAGGGCGGGAGGAGGGGGCATTGGCGGAGGGGGAAACGATTAAAATATCAAAAATGATTAAGGGGTGATGAGCACCACAACAAGAATTTTAATTGTCAGCCAAAGTCTTGGGCAAATTGAGGCCGAAATCCTCGATGAAAATCCCAAGACATCCGAGGCTGTTCTTGAGGCCCTGCCCTTAGAAGGCGCTGCGAACATATGGGGAGAGGAGGTTTACTTCGACATACCAGTCGAGGCAAAGGAGGAGGACTCCCAGCAGGTGATGGAGGTCGGAGATATAGCCTTCTGGCCCATGGGCAATGCCATGTGTATATTTTTCGGCCCAACACCAGCGAGCGAGGATGAAAAGCCAATAGCCTACAGCCCTGTGAACCTGTTCGCCAGAGTCATCGGAGATGCAAAGGCCTTTGAAAAGGTGAAGAATGGGGAGATCATCAAGGTTGCAAAAGCAGAATCCTGAAATGAGAAAAACATATATGTTCTGGGTATTCAATGATGGCCGAGCTACACAATAATTTGGGTTTTTTGAGTAATATAAGGGTTTTGAGGCAAATAGAAAGGTTTTTATGTTTGTAATTATATTTGGGAGATAAGGGAGGAGTCATAAATCAAGGTGGGAAGCGAGAGATACCAGTCCCCATCATTACCGAACATGTATCACTTGTCCTCTTTCTTTTTTGGCCGATCCCGAGAAAGGACGTAGAGGAGGAATATAAAGATGAGGAAATTTGGCAAGATGCTAAACGTGTTAGTGTGCATGATAATGATAGCCACCGCATTTTCGGTGGTAGGAGCAGGATCTGTAAGCGGACAACCGCCCTGGGTACCCGGCACATGGCAGTGGCGACCCTCGACAGTGGTAGGGATGGCCCCGGGTCATGATGCCTTGTCCGTGGATAGTGCGTCACCACTCACGACCTATCAGGTAGGACCATTTCCACAATATTCATTACCCGGGGGTGACATACTGGGTTACTTCCACTTGATAGCCCCGGATGGTTCTGTAACCACTTTTCCGGGACCTATGACACGGATGCCGGCCGGTATGCCAGGGAACGGCCTTGGTTTGACGGCTCCAGTTGATGTTGATGCACTCTCTGATGGCAGGGACATGTGGTGGCCTGCATGGCCAATGACGGTGACATTCTCAGTGGACAGGAATGCCGTCGGTCGTCAAACTACGGGACTGAGACCACCTGGCTGGCCCTCCCAGCATTCTGACGTTTATACAGAAGCACAAAATGGGGAAGCCTCAGGCGATCTTTTTGTCAGCGGAGCATGGATAGGAGCTCTGACCTGGCCCACTGGTCCCAATCGTCTAGCCTTTCGGACGCCTGGCTGGAACTGGCAAGCTGCGGATGAGGATGGCGTCCCCACACCTCCCTATCTACCCGCCTCAAACCTTTACCTCTCCCAAACGGACGACATCGATGCCTACACGGCAAGCTTCAGTTCTGACCCTGAACTGAGAGGCACACCTGGTGCAGTTACACTGGGGCCCCAATGGGGACCCGTACTCGCCGGGAATGTTACGGGAGGACCCGTCTTTTACTCGGTTGACCCCACCACTGCAACCCTGTTAACTGCATCATCAGGTGTTCTGGTGAACCCCGGAGACATCCTGGCTTCGGCAAATGGCAATTGGTGGGTTTACGCCACGGCAGCCAACCTCGGACTTACCAGCACGGATGATATCGATGCACTTGCCCTCTATATAAGCCCCTATACCATACAACCCGGCATGACCATTACAACACCTGGCTTTGGTCATAATATCCTATTCTCGCTTTCACCTTCTTCTCCAACGGTTGGAACCATATGCCCGGCTACCGGGAGAACGATTACGGAAGGAGACATTCTGACAACCGGAGGGTTCATGGGAAATCCCGGTCAACCATCGATATTCATCCCGGGAACAGGTCTGGGTCTCACGCCTACCGATAACCTGAACGCCCTGTATCCGCAACCGGGACTCGAGCTTACGATAAATGATCTGAGAAATCTCACAAGACGGCCCCACGGGAGACAACCTTGGGATAAAACCCCTCCACCCCCACCCCACTGCAGAAGAAAACCTAGAAGATGCGTACCACCTCCTCCGGGACCCCAACCAATGATCCCCTCTCCCATGTTCCGTCTACCTCCAGTGTACGGAGAGCCTGGACCAATAGGAGGTGCAGAGCTCATGCCGTACGAGCTCATGGAGGAGCACGAGGTTCTATTACTGCCAGATGCAACCCTTCTCAATGGGGTGAGTGACTGGAAAAAATCGATTGCACCCGAGATAGAAAGCATTTTGCCGTTGGTTACCCCCGAAGCCCAAGAGAAACTCAATGAGGTCATTTCATACGTGGAGGCAAGCCTCTCGGAGGATTTGTGGCTCGACAATACCCTTCTAAATATGGATTACGGGGAGGAGGTTTTCAATGCCGAAATAGCTGCCGTTGAGATTCTCACAGAGCTGGCAGAGAACCCCTGGCTGTACGGAATAGATCCCACAGTTGATATCGAGGTAATGGAAACCATCTTGGGTACCATTAACACGCTGTGGAAGGCGGATTGTGCCCTTGCCGAAACAGTGTACATATTCGCAGTGCTACTAGATTGTGACGAGGATGCTATAGGGATTATCGAAGAAAAGATGATAGATGGCCATGAGTCAATTGATTCAGACCTCTGGGCCCAGGCCTGCAAGGACTTCCGCGATGCATGGTGTGCTGCCATGGACGCCATCGAAGCCTTGATTTTGGTTGAGGCGATAGTGGATATCGATCCCGACACCCTTAATCTGAAGAGCAAGGGCAGATGGATTACCGCCTACATTGAACCGACAGAAGGTTATGACGCAAACGAAATCGATGTCACGACAGTGGAAATCTGTGAAATCAACGGCAATCCGGTTCACTTGCCTGCGAAAGGGCATCCAATACAGATTGGAGACCATGATAAAAACGGCATTCCAGATTTGAAGGTCAAGTTCGATAGAGCCGAGGTTGGAGATGTCGTTGGACCAGGTGAAGCAATAATAACCGTTGCCGGAGACCTCCCGGAGGGAATGGTGCTCGAGGGTTCCGATATTATCAATGTGAAAATACCGCCCTGATTTAATTGATTCGAGAAATCACTCGAATGATGTCTGCGCTATTTCAGAGCTCCACAATCTCTTTTGTGGCCGGAGTTAAAACCTCCACGCCATCGGAGGTCACGCGCACATCGTCTTCGATTCTCACACCGCCGTAACCCGGAATATACAACCCGGGCTCCACCGTGAACACCATGTTTTCCTCTAAAATGACATCCACACCCTTTGTCAGGGCAGTGTTGTCGTGTGTGCTCAGACCTATGCTGTGACCGGTGGAATGTGTGAATGAACCTTTATATTTGGTGCCTTCAAAGAAATCGCTGACAGCATCGTGCACATCCTTGCCGTTGACTCCTGGCTCTATCATATCCAAGGCGAGCAGCTGCGCTTTCAAAACCGTTTCATACATATCCTTCTGCTTGTCGGAGGCATTTCCGCATACGTATGTCCTGGTGATGTCAGAGCAGTATCTGTGGTACTTGGCACCGAAGTCCAGCAGAACAAAGTCGCCTTTTTTCAGCACCGTATCCCCTGCTGTATAATGGGGCTCCGCCGTATTCTTGCCAAAGGATGATATCGTATCAAAACTCGGACCTGTGGCCCCTTTTTTCTGCATCATGTAGCTGAGCTCTGCCGCAACCTCGTACTCCTTAACGCCCTCTTTGATGAAATCCACTATCTTCTCAGCCACCTCGGAGACGATCCCGCAGGCCTTGCGAAGGGTTTCTATCTCCTCATCGTCCTTGATCATTCTAGCCTTGTTTACATTCTCAGAAACATCAACAAATTCGATCTCAGGCATGAGCTCCTTTAACTCCAAGTAGTTCTTATGGAGCAGGGCTCCTGAGTTGATGCCCACCTTCTTGAATCCCGAGAGTTTTTCTTTAAAAACGTCCTTTCTCTCGCTTTTCGATTTGAATACAGTTAAAGGGAAATCTCCTTTTTTGGCGCTCTCCGCCTCGAGAAGAGATGTCACTACTTCCAAAGAATTGTCAGGATATAATATCGCCATGCTGCCCTCGAAAAGCCCCTTATCAAGTCCTGAAACATAAAAAAAGCCCATGTCCAAGTATGGTTCTGCACCGTTTATCAGCAAAACGGCATCCAATCCATCGCGATCGTTGAAGATTTTTTCCACTCGCTTATGGTTCATATAGCCATGGGTATGGAAGTTAAGTAATAAAAAAATATGCATGAAAATTTTATAGGTGATAATTGTGGTCCCCAGGACTTCGATGTAAAATTAAGGGCGGGAGGAGGGAGGACAGTGGCGGGAGGATGGGGAAGGAATATGGAGAAAGGGGCAAGGAGGAGGGACCGAACCATGAGCAAAGTATTAACCGCATAATCCCATTGTCGCAACCATGCGGAGAGGAAGAAAAGGTAGAAGGACCAAGGGCATGATCAACATCGCAGGCGAGCGAATAGATATTCTATTCGATCTTGCAGAACGTGAAGCCTCAGCCCATAACCTCCATAGAGCCGATCGATATGTCGGGCTGGCAAGGAAGATCGGGATGAGATACAATGTCAGAATCCCGGGGCGTTATAAGAGAAGGTACTGCAAACACTGTCATTCGTACCTCCTGCCATCGGTGAACTGCCGGGTCAGGGTGAGGGGAAGGAAGGTCATTATATTCTGCGAGAACTGTGGGGATCACATGAGGGTGCCTTTTTATAGGGAGAAGGTTGGTAAAAAGTCAGAAACGCTTTAATACCGGAATGATATATTTGGTCTTTGGTAACATGGAAAAACAGGTTGAAATGCCCAAGACATTCAAATTGTTGTTCTCCCTCCTTGTTTTCATAGCAGGCCTGGCTCTCTATCTGTACTGGGCTGCCTCATACGATGCCTGGACTGACATAGGGCTTTATTCAATTTCAGTTCCCATAATAGGTTTTGGTTTGGTAGGTATCTTTCTCTTCACAAGAAAAGAAGTTGTTGAGGAAGAGGATCAGTAGGTCTTTGCCATGTAGGCCACGATATCGGTGGGCTTCCCGCATATCAGACATTGCCCGCTGAATTCTTCATTTTTTACAGGCGTGCCGAGAACCTTCTTATCAGTGCTCTCCTCCATTTCCAGGCCGCAGTTCTCTTCACCGCACCATCCCACCTTGGCTACGCCTGAGGCGTTTTTTGCCTCTTCCAAATTGCTGGCCACGATCGTTCTCTCGTTAAGGAGCTGCAGCGCCCTTTCTTCCAGGTTCTTGGAAATGGCCTGAAGAGTTTCCTTCACCTGCGAAATCAGATTCTCCCTCTCCACCTCCATCTTTTGACCTGTATCACGCCGAGCAAATGTAACCACGCCTTTATCCAAATCCCTCTGGCCCAGTTCCAGGCGTAAGGGCACGCCCTTGATCTCCCAATCAAAATACTTGCTCCCAGGCCTGACATCACGGGTATCGAGAAAGACCCTGAAACCCGCATTTCTGAGCTCGTCCTGCAATTTTCTGGATTCTTCTATCACCCTCTCTTGTATACCCTTTGCAAGAATCGGCACGATAACGACCTGATAGGGCGCTATATCAGGGGGCAGGATGAGCCCCAAATCATCGCCGTGCATGCCCACCACAGCCCCCACGAGCCTCTCGCTCATGCCGTAAGTGGTTTGATGGACAAATTGATGGTCTCCGTTCTCGTCCTCGTATGTGATGTTGTAAGGCTTGGCAAAATTCTCTTTGTACTGGTGAATGCCGCCTATCTGAAGGGTCCTCCCCGAGGGCATAAGGCAGTCCACACCCACGGTATAATGCGCTCCAGCGAACTTATCCCAATCGGGGCGGCGCAGGCACAGATAGGGCAGGCAGAGCTTCTTAGCTACATTGTCCATGACCTTCAGGTCCTCTTCGATTTGTTTCTCGGCGTCCTCGAAATCCGTGTGACAGGTGTGGGCCTCAAAGAAATGGATCTCCCTGACCCGAACGAAGGTCCGGGTCTGTCTCGTTTCGTATCTGTACACGTTCACTATCTGAAATGTTTTTAACGGCAGCTCCGCATGCGAACGCACCCATAATGCGAAGATCGGGTACATCGCTGTCTCGCTGGTCGGTCTCAGAAGCAGCCTAACATCCAGTGGGTTCTTTCCTGCGTGCGTGACCCAGTACACATCATCGCCGAAACCTTTGATGTGCTCCGCCTCCTTGGCGAACTGATCCTCAGCGATGAGCATCGGGAAGTAAACCTCCTCGTGGTTGGTGCGCTCCATCTCCTCCCTGATGAACTTGTCGATATTGAGCATGATCCTCCAGCCGTAAGGCGTCCAGATGTTCATACCCTTGACCGGATAGCGCTTGTCTGAGAGGTTCGCCTTCTCCAGCACCTCGTTGTACCATTCGCTGAAATTCTCGGATTTCTTCATGAGCTGCAACCTTTTTTGATTTTAAATGGGCAGTAATGAACTCATACATTTTAAGAATTTTGGTGTTTTTCTCCCTGCAAGAATATATGGCGGGCGGAGAGGGATTTGGTGGAGGGTGGATGGATGTTGAAGGGGGTCGGCGGGCGGGATTTGCCCCTATCTTAAAACCAGTTTCTTTCCGCATTTGCACGGAAATGTGAACGGTCGTATCACGGCCCTTACCTTCAGATGCTGCTCACATTCTGGACACTGGATCACGACAGGCTTGGCATCAGCCAGAGAGGCGGGTTCCTCGAACGCGGCAAAGGACATCATTCCCTCTTCCTCCATTGGCATGAAGGAAAATTGCTCTTCACCTGGCTCCTCGAAAGGCTGGAAGGAGTCGAATGTCTGGAAGGTTGTCTCCTCCCGGGCTGCCCTGCGCTTCCTTTTCGCCACCACTATCACGCTGATTATTATCGCGATTATAATTATGAGCCCTATCGGACCGCAGATCATGGTGGGCATACCGAGATATTCCTCCTCGAATATTCCAAATAACTTTTCACCATCATCTTCTGCTTCAATGACGGTGAAGGTGTACTCGCCGCTCCCCTCCGGGTAGCGCACGTCATGTTTTTCATCGGATGCCTCAAAATAGAACGAATATTCGCCCTTGTCCAAAACAATGCTGAACTGGTACATCTTTCCGCCTATGTAGTCCTTGTTCGTGGGGTCGCTTGGCCTCAAGGTCTGTGCCACACCGTCTATAACAACCTTTATCCTGGTTGGCGGGTCGCCGTCTTCATCACTGTAAACAACACTGAGCAAGAATGCTTCGGATGTGGTGCCCATCTCGGGGTCAACAGCACCTGCAACCAGCTGGGGGGGTGAGTTTTCCTTGATCTCGAATTCCCAAGAAAACCCTTCGAACTGTATACCATCCTCATCGGTTGCAGTGTCCTCTATAGTAACGGAATAGGTCTTCCCTTCCTCGAAATCGAAGTCAGGGTCGAATATGAGAGTTTTGTCACCGTCTGTCCAAGTCGGTTCGCCATCTGAAATGCCGAACTCCTCGGTTTTACCGTCGTACGAGTAGCTGAGAGCCTTCTGGGTGCTGAACCTGTTCATGGGCCTGTCGAATGTAATCACGATGTCAGCATCCTTTTTCACATTCTTGGTGTTGTTCCCAGGGCTGACTGACTCCACAACTGGAGGGCTTTTAATGGTTGTGAAGGTCCATATATAGTCATCTGTCGGCGAGCCTTCAGGGACTTTGTCCCTATCGCCATCAAGGGTACTGCCGCCTGTGTCCTGTGCCGCTGCCGCAATGGTTACCGTATATTCTCTGTCATGCCCCAGATAAAATAACGGCTCGAAAGTCATGGCCTTTGAATCCGCGCTCCACGAAACAAATCCCCAGAATGCACCCCAGCTGAGATTGGAACCCTCATAAGTGTAGTTGAATGCATCTTCCACCGACGTCTGGTTCATGGCTTTTGTGAATCTGACCACTATGCTGGCATCTGTGGGCACATTTGTCTCTCTATCTCTTGGGGTCACGGTTTGAACCTGTGGAGGAACTGGTATGATGGTAAAGCTCCAGGAGTAGTCATCCTCCGGGTCTTCCCCTTCGATGCCGTCCTCGTCTCCATCCAGGCTGCCGCCGTCAGTGTCTTCGGCAGTATGCGCAATCGTTACCGTGTAGGTTTTTTCGAAATCGAGCTTCGTGAAGGATGAGAAGGTCATGGTTTTGTCATCGTTGCTCCACGTGACCAGGCCGTTAACGGCCGTACCATCCGTATAGCTGAATGCATTTTTTGTGGGTTCCTTTTCCATCCTCTTGCTGAAGTTGATCACTATGCTCGTGTCTGTTGGCACATTCCTGGAGTCGTGCTGGGGTGATACGGATTCCACAACCGGGGGTATCAACAAGGTGGTGAAATCAAATGAAAAATCATCCGAAGGCGAGCCGTCCTCGACACCGTTTTCGTTTCCGTCCAATGTGTTTCCTGCAAGGTCCCTTGCATCCGAGGAGATGGTTACCTGATAGGTTGTGCCCTCGCTAAGGTTTTGTGAGGTTGTGAAGATCAGCTTGTTGCCTAGCCAGCTTAAGTTTCCAGCCACATTCGGAGTAATGGAGAAAGCTTGTTCGGTTGTTGTCTTGTCCATGGCTTCATTGAATGTAATCTCGATATCAATGTCAAGATTTACATCAGTGGTGTCATCCAGAGGATATGTTAATGTTGTTTGAGGAGGTGTTTTGTCAAGGGCATCTATCACATCGAACACGAACAAACCGTCATCTCCGGCCACGTAAACATATCTATCCTCTGCGAAAACACCGATGGCGTCACCTGGATGTACATAATATCCAATCTCGGTTGGGTTTTCTGGATCGCCCACGTCTATCATTCTAAGGCCGTTTTCGCTGTCTGCTACATAAGCGTAACGCCAGGAGACGAATATTCTGTAAGGATCTGTGAGAGTATCCAGGTTTCCTACAAACGTTGGATTTGAAGCGTTGCTGATATCCAAAATCGTCAGGCCATGGTCAAATCCCGTGACATAGGCATACTGACCCGAAACGAAAACATCAAAGGCTTCTATCCCATCATAAAAGCCTTCCTCTGTCGGATCTGATGGTGTGCTCACATTAATGATCCTCAGGCCATCGGGATATGAAGCCGCCATGTAAGCGAATGAGCCTGAAACATGCACACCTGTTCCAATAAAGTCTGAATATGTTCCCTCCTCTGTTGGGCTAGACGGGGTGTCGATATTTATCACCTTCAGCCCCTCGTCCCCGTCCACAAGGTACGCGTATGAATCCATTACAAAGACGTCCATGGCATTGGGGTAGGTGAGCTCGCCTACTTCTGAGGGATTACTGGGATTGCCTACATTGGCAACCATCAAACCATAATTGGCATCTGCAATGTAGGCGTAATTGCCCTCCACATGAACAGACCTTGCGTAATCAGGATCAGCATAATGCCCCAGTCTCTGCGGATCCGAAGGATCTGAAACATCAACGATGTCCAATCCCCCGTTGCCAGTGGCAATATAGGCCTCCGAATCCGACACAAAAACATCCAAAGGTGGGCCTAGGGTTTTGTAGCTTCCCTCCTCTTGTGGATTTCCAGGATTACTTACGTCTAAAATAAAGAATCCTTCCTGTGCACTGGCTACATATGCATAAGATCCTAAAACCTGGATTCCCTGTGCATATATTTGCGTGTAATTTCCTATCTCGAACGGATTAGTAGGGAGGTCCACATCGAGTACCTTAACACCATCAAAGCTATCTGCAACATAAGCGATGGGGCCTACCACATCCACGCCCACAGCAAAGCCTAAGGTATCGTTGAATCCAACTTCGATTGGATTCGAAGTATTACTAATATCGAAAATCCTCAGCCCGCCTGATATATTAGCTACGTACGCGTACTCACCTGAAACGCAGACATCATATGCATTAGTTACACTTTCGTTATGTCCCAACTCCGTCAAAGTATCTGGATGGGTCACATTAATGACCCAGAGGCCTTCCTGCCCAGGAATACCTGAATATGGACTAGTCACGTAAGCGTATGGGTGGGAAACAAAGACGCTATTTGCACTTAAGATATTAAATGAATCGTTAAGACTTGGATTGCCCGGGTCACTGATATCAATTGTATTCAGTGCAATATTGTCGGTGACATAGGCGTAGGACCCATATACATGAACATCGCTGACCCAACCGATACCATCAGTCAGGGAGCCCTCCAAGGTTGGGCTCGAAGGATCGGCCACATTAACAATCGTAAGGCCTTCAGCAAAATTGGCGAGATAAGCGTAATCGCCTAAAACCTGCACCGCGTAAATATGATCTTGGGTTTCATAGGTGCTGACTATGGTGGGATTTGATTTAATAGTGATGTCAAGTATGAGCAGGTTGTGGTCGATGGCAACATAGGCATAATCACCTTCAACCCAAACATCCCACACATTACCAAAGGGCACCCAACCTATCAGGTCTATATTGCCGCTGCCCTGCCTCGTGCCTCTGAATTCCAAATCGTCAATTACATCTTCTTCAGGCACTTCATCAGTTATTTCAGGAAACACTTTCCAATCCCGGGATTGCTCTCCAACGAAAGCGCAAAAGAAATTGAGCGACAAGATGAACAGTAACGCAATAGACATGGTTTTTCTCAAGGACAACATCATTCCCTCCCGTCAAGGGTTCAGAAATGTATATGAGTAGAGCTATTTATAAATGTCGAGAATGTGGGCAATGCAGCATCCCTCACCTGCTCACCACAATAGTAAGCACATCACCGTCCTGTAGAACATGCCTCATTCCCACGGTTTGCCCAGGGAATTTCGCGCTTTCGCCCCAGATATTGGCGTACCTGAACCGCTTCCTGAAAGTCCTATGGATGAAGTCGCAAACATCTCCTACAGAGGAGTTCCTCTTGATGACCAAAGGCTCATTGTAATCGGCCTTCTTCCTTTGTGGCTTCATGTATATGCTGATGAAATCCAGTTTCTCGAAAATGCCCTCCCTCAGCACTTCTAATCCGGCGCCTTCCTTTGCGGATATTGGAAAAATGGGGATTCCTTTGAGGGTTTTCTTTACCTTATCCAAAGCCTCCTTGTCCACGAGATCGATCTTGTTCAGCACCATGATGGCGGGAATGTAGACCCTGTTCCTTGCTATGGAATCGATGAGCCTGTCCTGGGTGATGTCCTCCCTGATAACAACCTCAGCGTTTATGAACCCGTATTCCCTGAATATTGCTGCAACAGTTACCTTGTCCATCTTGGTCAGCTTTACCGTCGAGCTGACCCCTACCCCTCCTCTGTCCTTCTTCCAAACGGAAACGTTCGGTGGTGATTGGTTCAGCCTTATCCCGCCCTTTCTGAGCTCTTCAACCAAGATATTCAAATCATTATTGAAAACATCCACCATCAGAACCACGAGATCAGAGTTCCTAGCTACAGATATCACCTCCCTCCCGCGCCCCTTTCCCTTTGCAGCTCCTTTCACAAGACCTGGGATATCAAGCACCTGGATATTGGCCCCGTTGTGGTGCATCACACCGGGTATGACCTTCAGGGTGGTGAAGGAGTACTCGGCCACCTCGCTCTCAGCATCTGTGAGAACATTGATCAAAGTGCTTTTCCCAGTGCTAGGTAAGCCCACCAAGACAACCGTGGCGTGGCCTGATTTTTTGACTGCGTAGCCCTTTGCCTCCCCCTTCTTCGCCTTGCGCTTGTCAAGCTCATCCTGGAGTTTCGCCAGCTTAGCCTTCAACTTGCCGATGTGGTGCTGCGTGTTCTTGTTATATGGTGTTTCCCTAATTTCTTCCTCTATTTCCTGTATATGATCCTCGATGGATGCCATATCATCAGCCCGGCACTATTCTTGTGGCATTCTCACCGCTCAACGCATTATTGAGATTCTCGGGCTTGGCTATTATGGTCTCTTTTCCTCCATTCTCCAGGAACCTGATGGCTGCCACGATCTTAGGCCCCATGCTCCCGGGAGGAAAATGCCCTTCCCTCAGATACTTCTTCGCCTCCGTTAATGTCATTTCACTCAGGTCCTTTTGCTCCGGTTTTCCGAAATTTAAGGCCGCCTTCTCCACATCCGTGAGCATTATCAGCAAATCAGCTTTAATGCTGGTGGCCAGCACCTGGGATGCGAGATCCTTATCCACAACTGCCTCCACGCCTTTGTACCCATCCTCTGTTCTGATCACGGGCACACCTCCACCACCCGCCGCGATCAATATCTCGGCTCCTTCATCTCCTTGCGCCAATCTCTTGATGGTTTCGCTTTCCACGATCTCCAGGGGTTCGGGAGAGGGCACAACCCTTCTGTAACCACCTCTCGCACTATCCTCCATCATGGCCCAGCCCTTCTCCTTGGCCAGTTTCATTGCCTCGGCTTCAGGATAATAGGGACCGATGGGTTTCGTCGGCACCTCGAAAGCATCATCGCTCTCGTCCACCACAACCTGTGTAACTATCGCTGTCACCCTGCCTTTAATTCCCATTTTGTTGAGCTTGTTCTTGAGGCTCTGCTGTATCATGTACCCGATCTGGCCTTGAGATTCTGCCACACAAATGTCCATAGGCATGGGCGGGACTATGCCCTCCGCGATCTCGTTCCTCAGAAGGATGTTGCCCACCTGCGGGCCGTTTCCGTGTGTTATTACAACTTGGTAGCCCTTTTGTATCATAATCGCGATTTGATCGGATGTGATTGCCAGATTCTCCAGCTGCTTCTCTGCAGAGCCATCCTCGTCGGGCTGAAGTATCGCGTTGCCTCCTATGGCGATCACAGCCATCTTTCCTGCGAAGGGTATCCCCCCTGATGTGTTGATATTGTGATAATAATTCTCACCTTATATCAGCTAACCTACACTAGCCCTCTCTGTGGTCCCTTTGGTGCACTCTCAATATCCAACTGCTGAATCTTGCGTCTAGTGAATTCAATGGCAGCGATTGCGAAGATTATGGCGAGGAACAGGCCCAACCATGACTGCATGGAGGCAAAGAGGTTGAATGTGCCGTGCATCAGCACTGCTAAGAGGAAGAACGGTATTATGATAAAGCGCCCCTTGCCAGCCACCTTTCTGAGGCCTATGCCGTATCCCGTGGCAGATGTAGCACTGGCATGGAGGAGAGCACTTGAAATGCTCCTGACAACCATGGTAGCTATGTAAGCCTCCAATCCAAAGGTGGATAAAGCGATAAATCCATAGAGCAGGTTCTCGGTGGCCGCGAACCCAAGTCCAACCGATGCCCCGTATACGAGTCCATCCTCCACCTCGTCCAGATCCTTGCCTGCCGTTAACACCCCTATACCCTTTGCAGCCTCCTCGGCCAAGGGGGCGATTACGCAGACTAAGAATAAGGTTGCAAGTTCCGGATTCTTGGAAAATGCGTCGTACAGCCGATCAGGAAATGCCACTTGGAATAAAAATATCAGTATTATCGAGAAGAGCACAGCGAGAATTATGCCGAACACGGAGCCCCAGATAAACGTGGAGGCGATGGCGTGCCAAGGCTCTCTTTCGTATCTTTCAAGGTTCCTTATCCAGATTATATATGCTATGGACGGTGCAAATGCCACGACGAACAAAACTATATACGTTAACGCATCGCTCATACCCAGAACCTTCCGTTAGATAAATATCAGCGTATATAAATATTTGGTTTTTATTTGTCTAAATTCCTCAGGGTTTTATTCAACAGAGACGTTGAGGGAACCTTAACAGCGAAAGTATCGACAGATGAAGAAACAACTATCGTGGATGTATCCCTTATAGATAAACTTACTTTATACAATGAGATATCTATTGTCCATACTCTATTTGGCTTACTTACCCTTATAAAGAATCCCATAATGTACGAGTGCATTCTACACTAATTGCAGTATATTACCATCCATTCTCCCGTTATCTGGGATTTAGGTGAGGGTGCTGTTACAACATTAGAACCTTCTTAACGTAATTTCCTCAATAATATAACGAAAAGTATTTATATGTGCAAACAAATAATAGTTCGAACTATAAACTATTCGAAACGATATTAGTTCGAACAAAAAATGATTCGAGGTAATAGTATGGTAGACTCCGAAGGATTATGGATGTATGATCGAGAAGATATTACAGAAACTTGTATCGGGCATATTGAAGCTGGACGTCATTTTCGTATGTGTGGGCCAAGAAAGGTGGGAAAGACCACAATCCTTGAAAATCTCAAAAACAATTTCAAGGAACGCCATGTTATCTATTTCAACTGCCAAATTAAAGATAACACACCATGGGATATTATTAATGGCTTGGCTAAAAAAATGGAGCAGATTCCTGAAACAAATGAAAAAAACTGGGAAACTATAGGATATCAACTCCTTGACCTTATAGAGAGTAAATATCCTGGGTGTGTATTGTTGATAGATGAGTTCTCTACCTCATTATCTAATATGGATGAAAACATACAAGAAAAATTTCTCAACTGGTTTATCTCTGTACTAGAATCCCAAAGAAAAATCATTTTTGGAGTTGCAGGTTCGATCAGTCTCGAATCTGTACTTAGAGGATATAGATACGCTGCAAAGTTCAACGAACAATTATTACCAATTGTGGTTTTGCCTTTCGATGAGGAAAATGCAAGGGGTTATATCGAAGAGATTCTAAAGCAAAACGATGTTGATATAGGGGAGGATATCCTCAAACCATTCCAAGATGGAATCATAAATTGTTTTGGAAAAGAAACCCTCTTCCCCCTTTTTTTGAGAAGTTTTATTGAATATTGTCTTGAAAATGGATTTGCGGAACTGGTAGAAAGCGTTATTGAGGGTCAATCTGGACAAGAGGAGATACTGCTATTTGTTGAAGAGATGTATGAAAACGCTGTTAAAGATGTAGTTGAAGCTGTGAAACTCCAAAAATCATGTCCAACCTATTTTATAGAATGGTCTGGATATATAAATTATATTCAAGATGACCTGAAAAAGAGTATTGGTTTAAGTGTTAGCACAACCCAAGATTTGTCTATGCTGTTCATGAAGGAGAGTTGTACCTCCGGATTTATTGCTGCTATGAGGAATCCTGGTATAGATGAAACCTTAAAAGCACTAGAGGATAATTATCTTGTAAGAGTAGATGCGGATAGAACTTATCATTTCT
>CBDUXN010000060.1:0-17126 GCA_965371185.1 uncultured Thermoplasmata archaeon | reverse complement strand
AGGAATAACCGATTCTAAAACTTTTTGAAGCTCGCCTCCGCTGGCTAACGCTCGCCAAAAAGTTTTAGTCATCCAAAAGCCTTGCATTAGTCAACACGGCTCGCATTTTTCATATAATCGACAATTAAATGCGAGGGTTGGGTGTCCAAGCTTAAGACACAAGCATGTTCCCAACATAACTTGGACACGAAACCTTCGCACGACTAAGGACATAAGTAAGTAGAGTGCGAGGGTTGGGATTTGAACCCAAGAATCCCTACAGAACAAGGCCCTCAACCTTGCGCCGTTGACCAAGCTTAGCTACCCTCGCATTTAGGTACGGAAATACCATATGACGAGGAGCCAAATAAAACTTATCTTTATAAAACCAATGATGATTTACATCTCGCCCAGCTTGACCTGCTTTGTGCCTATTACAAGCCTCTTGGCCTTGAAATTATCTATCATGATATCTGAAAGTACGTCGAGAAATTGGGGCTCATAGTCCTTTTTTACCACATAAGCGGGATCATTGTAGGGAAGGTGAACATTCGCCTTTGTGAGAGAGATCTTTGCCTCTCTTCTCTCATCCCCTGTGATCTGTTCTGCATCTATAACGCCCTCCTTGAAACCGCACTGCTTAAGCTCTTCAAAGAAAACAGGCCTGTGAAATAACTTCTGCAGAATATATACAGTGACCTGAGCTTTCTCATCCTCTTTAAGATCTAGCGCCATACATTTCTCGCCAACAGCTTCGTAGATGTTCTTTTCTCTATGTGCTGAGGTTGTGTACACTTTAGCAGGCGGTATCTCCTTTTCTCTAAGGACTCCAACATCTGTCAATGCCTTTAAATAGCCCGTTAAAACGAGCCTATGCATCTTATTGCCTTCTCCCTCTAATCTCCTGGACAATGAGCTTATTGAATGCTCTTCTTCTTTGACATACTTGATTATCAGGTCCTTTAACCTCTCAGGTGTAACAAATACCTTGCTTTTAGGCACTTAATCCCCCCTTTTCAAATGACTGGCTAGTGTTTTTTAAAGCTGGACGGATACGTATCGTTGAATTCAATTGATGTTTTTATAAACGTATGGCAATCCCTGTTGGTAACAGACTTGATAACAAATAAAACCTTCGGTCAATGGTTTTGATAACAAACGTGATTCAGAAAATACTTTAAATAAGCTATCCTTTTGTCCCCTCGCAAAACTTTTTTAAAAACTCCTCCCCCTTTTATTTTTTTGATAAAAAAAGAGAGAAAGAAAAGAGGATCATTCCTCTTCTGCCTTGCGCTTTCTTCGCCTTTTCTTTGGTTCGTCTTCTGGCTCATTCCCTGTCTCAGAATCTTCTGTCAGCCCTGTTTCCTCTCCTGTTAAAGCTGCAATCTCCTTGTCTATGTCAGAGGCAACATCCTCGGTTGTTGGCTCCTCTGGTGGTGCAATGTCTTCCTCGGCCTCTGTTTCTCCTTCGAAAGGTTCCTCTTCTTCTGGAGGAGAGTATTCTTCCCGTGATTCCTCTTTAACCTTTGGTTCTCTGGGTGGTCTCCACCATTTGAAGTACGCTAGCATCAACAGCAGGAGGATCAGTATCAGTATCACAAGCCATATCCACGGCTGCCATTGTACGTCCCTGTCCTTTGGTGCAAAGTCCAGGCCATCCGGGAATCCATCGTTGTCGTCGTCCTCGTCAGCGTTGTCTCCAATGCCGTCTCCATCGAAGTCTGACCACTCCTTAGCATCGAATGGGAATACATCGTTGATGTCAGGCACACCGTCGTTGTCATTATCTATATCAGTCTCGTCAGGTATCCCATCGCCGTCAAAGTCGCTCTCAGGTTCGGCTTCACCAATCGTGACACTCTCCGAGGTTACGCTCGCACCAAAATCCTCGCCGTCCGAAGGTGTGACAGTTACATTTACTACATCGCCAACGTCGAAGTGCGCGTAATCTAGTGTATCGCCTGTTACACCAGGTATCACTTCTCCGTTCACTCTCCATTCGAAGACGTAATACATGTGGTAGTAGTTCGTATTGTTCTCGTAAGTGGTATAATCCCTAGAGTCAGGATCGCTGTAACCGATGGGCGTGGCTGCCAGGTCATCGACCAACGTTGGATGCTGGGGCGATATGACAACGCCCTCAAGGCTTGGCGGACTGTTCATTATCACGACCCCTTCAGAAGACATCACAGGGTCGCCCTCGTTGTAGCCGTCAAATGGTGTCGCGCTGGCTGTTATGGTATCGCCTTCGTCGTAGTAATCGCTTGACAGCGTGTCGAGAGTCGCACCATCGATAAGTTCTCCATTCCTGTACCACTGATATTGGGTCTGGCTTGTATCGCCCTGTGGGTTGATTAAGGCCGCTGTGAGCTCACCCGTCTCTGTGGGATCTCCGTCAATGGACACGTCGTCGAAGTAGATTTCTGGTATTATCCTTATGATGTAGACGATATTGGATGCGACCTCATCTCCTAGACCGCCGTTATCGTCGCCTGGTCTGACTGTGAAATACCACATCTCTCCCCAGCTGGTGGCAGTGAAAGGTACAACAATCTCACCATCGAACTCCTCCACCTTGCCGTAGTTCACACCACCGTCAGTGGACTTGTACCACGTAATTATGCTGCCTTCTTCTAAGTCCTCTGCCTCAACATTGTCGTACCACACATAACTGCTCGCAAGATCGTCCATGTTGTCGGGGCTGACTGGTTCTATCTTCACATCCGTCGCGAGAGGCGGATCATTCACTGGATTCACGGTTATGTTGATGCTCTGGGATATTGTCTCGCCCCACATGTCTGAGGCGTAAAACACAACAACCTCCATACCGTTCCAGTTGCTCGCCGCGGTGAGGTCAACAACGTTGTCAGGGTTGGGTGTGATGACGACCCTGACGTTGCCGATCCACCAGTACGTCATTCCTTCATCGCCGCCATCGTCTTCGAACAGTGAATCCAGGTCAAAGGCGCTGTACAGGATCGTGTCTTCGTCGAACGCCACATCGCCTATTTCTGGTAGCTGAATATCAGGCCCATTGTTCAGGATTATGGTGTAGATGCCTGAGTCCGTTATACCCACACTGAGCATGCCAGTATATATAGTGCCTGTCACATTACACTCGGCTGTGATGGTATGCGGCTTTCTATCATCTTGGCTTGAGGCATATTGTATATACTCTGTCGTTACAAATTGAGGTGTCAAACCATTAGCATCGGTTTGCTGCTGGGACGGGGTGGAATCGTCCACGTCCACGTCAGCATCCTCCAATGGACCACCGTTCATACCCAGGACTTCAACTATCGTATACCACTGTATCTCGATCAAAGAATTGTCGACAACCATCAGCACCTCTTCCCTGTCAAAGCTAATATCCAAGGCCGTAACATCTGAGTTGTCTTCAGAATAGATGTCCTCTAAGGTCGAGCCTGCTATGGAATCGCTGGTCATCATAAGATATGTATCTGAGGCATACACTGAGAAAAAGTTATCCGTCAGAGTATTCATGCTCATAATGGCTGTTGTGGATCTGAGATATATCGCCTTGTCGTCGCAGTTCGAGATGCTGTTGCCTGTGATTATGGCAAAGGAGTTCACGATATGCATCCCGTCATCTGCGCAGTTGTCGATATAGTTGTCTGTTATCGTCAAGTCAGGTGAATCGTAAACCGTGATCCCTCTTATATTGTCCATGAATGTATTACCGTATATTGTTGCAGTTGACCATTCCGTAAGCTGGATCGCATCCTCATTGTCCTCAAACAGGTTTCCTCCACCGATGGTGAGCATGCCTCCTTCTGCAAAGATACCGAAATCTATGTCATGGAACCAGCAGTCACTGATTATGGGGTTGGAATTAATGCTGGATACACCGCCGTGGAGGTCGTCTGTGAACTCGGTGCTGTAAATTTCAACAGAGCCTGATGTTTCCAGGTAAACGCTCGTTGTGTTCACGACCTTGCAGTCGTCCATATGCAGGTTGCCGAAGACCCTGAATGTGTATGGAAGGGGTCGCTTGGATGTGTAATCGTAGGTCATGGATGTCGGTCCTGTGCCCTCCAGGGTGAATGAAGATATCACAACCTCCCCTGTCAGGTAGTTCACCTGATATTCACCGGCTGCTGTCCATGATCTGCCCCACTCGATCTCGGTGGCGAATATTATCGCCGAATCGCCCCCCGAGAATAAGAGGTCGTTGTCATCGAATTGGCCGTAATCGTAGTAGTCATCATCCATGCCCGGGAATGGCAGTCTGAATGACCACATATAGTGTGGAATATCATAGTCCCAGGGGTTAATATACTCATCATACCATGAATCGAAAGTGGTGTCCCTTGCATCCAGTGTTCCACCGGTTTCCACTTCGATGCCGTACCACTCGTCATCATTGAGGAGCCAGGTCTGGAAGTCCCTGACATTCTTAAGCGTCAGATAACCGCCGTCTGCAACCAGCACAGGATATATCTCCCCGCCGCCGAACTCTTCCTCCACGTAATAATCACCACCGTAGATTCTCATGCCGTTGTTCTCAGCCTCGGCTTCATGGTCGATGATCCACTGGAATTCTGATACAGAATCTGTCACGAAGATACCGTATCTCTCGTTGTTCGAGTAGACTCCATTGAAGACATGAACATAGGAGTCGCTACTTTCCACGAACAGGCCGCAGCCGCTCCACTCGTCGTCCTCGTAACCGTCGAGCCTGTCGAACATGTAGTTGGCTGTAATCTCGTTGTCCTCGAGGTATACGGGGTGGTTCCAGTAGTAGTAGCCGCATTCGTAGAGATGTATGCCCTGCCAGTGGTTGTTCGTGATGGTGTTGCCCTTGATAACGTAATCTCCGTATTCGAGGTACATACCTGCATGCTGGTTGTCTGCGATGTAGTTGTTCACGAAGATACCGCTGCAGTAATCATAGAAATAAACACCGTGGCCTGAAGTGTAATCTTCCTCTGTTCCGTAGTTGTGGGTGATGAGGTTGTTCTGCCACACACCGTAAACATACCCATAGGCATATACACCGCCCCAGGCATTGTGCCTTATCCTGTTGTTTCTGACGCTAAGTGTCGAGTCCTCGTAAGCGTACAGTCCCGGACCCCAATTACCTTCCTCACCGTTGTGGTTGATGTCATTGTCATCGAGTATCGCGTTCACATAATCGTCGAAATAGATACCTGCGTACTGTTCGTAGCCGTTGTACGATATATCGTTGCCCCCGATGATGATAGCGTTTGTCTCCATGATCGACCAGCCCTTTGGCGGGCCATAGCGGTTGTCAACGATGTTGGATCCCCCTGTACTCCAATCCATGTAGCTGGCCTGAGGATTCTCCATATCATCGTAGTAGAATACGGTTCTATCGCCTGTCAGTGTTATGTCGTCGATGTACCAGCCGGTATATAGGTCGGAGTCGTCGGTCATGAACCTGAACCGCAGAGTTATGGTCTGCCCCGCATATTTGCTCAGGTCGAAGTGCGCGTAATACCACTCGTATTCATCTTCATTGCAATAACCTTCTCCGCCGTAGTAGAACTCGTCAGGATATGTGCCTCTGGGTTCTGCCTTGAGCCACTGACCGTTGCTGTAAACCTCCACCACCCCTCCATCGTAATAATTTTGACTGTAATACCAGTGATAGAAGGTCAAAACCACCTCTTGATAATTTGCGAGGTTGAACTGTCTGTAGAGGTAAAAGTCAGCGTAATTGGAGTAGCCTGAATACCACATGTGGGTTCCGCTTGGTGCCGCAGGTCTTATGTAATCATATTGGTCGCCAAATTGTGAACCGATGTAGATTCCGTTGTAACCATTGCCCGTGATCCTGTTGTTTATGATATCAGGGTAGGAGTCGTCGTTCATCTCGATACCGTAGCCCAGGTTGTTCTTGATATCGTTGTTTTCTATCAGGCCGGCCGGGATATGCCTGCTCCAGCCGTCTGCGGTCCACATCGAGTTATCGCCCAGCATATCTTCAGCATCTGACAGGAATCCGATCTCAGGTATTGCGACATCGTCTATGAACCAGCCTGCGTAGATACTATCATACTCAGTATACAGCCACCTGACCTGGACATCGGTGTCTCCTGCCCAAGGCGACAGATCGAATTCCGCAAATATCCAGCCGTCGTCGCATCCGTCCCATGTATAAGTACTGGTATAGGTCTCGTAGAACACATTCCACTCGTAACTCCATGAATCGTCGCTGTCCCCGTAGCCTGCTGAATCGAATAATCTGTCAATGTTAGATGAATCGTAGCTGTGATCGTCAATGGGGTTGATGGTCTCCCACGAGTTCGAGGACGAATTGTAGACCTGCACGCACCCGCCTGCATCGGATCCAATGTCGTACCAGTGCCAGAACGTCAGGGTCGCTGTGTCACCAAGCGCAAGAGCGCCTAGGTTGAAGCTTCTTTCGAGTATCATCGGTCCTCTGTAAACCGAGTTTTGGGTGTGCCATGCATAGGAGCCGCTCGGTGGCGGTGTAACGTATGTCGATTCGAGATAGATGCCGTAACCGTTCTCGATTATTATGTTGTCTCTTATGATAAATGAATTTTCGGTGCCATCCAGATAGATCGCATAATACCAGAAGTCCTTGTTGTTGTATGCGATGTAGTTGTTTGTGATCTCCACATAGCAGTAATCCTCTACGGAGATAACAGCATCATCGTCTTGATCGTAGGTATATTCTATAATGTTGTAGTCTATAATGACCTGGCAATAATCGTATATGTAGATTCCGTAGTAGTTATAGGAGATGTTGTTGTTTGTAAGTTCTACATAGCAGTATTCCTCGATGTATACCCCGTAGTCATCATTGAAAGTGATCTCGTTATTGTCAATGTAGGCATAACAGTAGTCATATACATATATGCCGTATCCATCATTGAAGGTTATTACATTGTTCTCTACATCCACATAGGTTTCTTCGAGATATAAGCAGTCGTCATCATTGTTGCTGAAGATGTTGTTTAAGATGTAATTCCATCTTCCGCTCGATGTGAGGAATCCGTGGTTCATTATTTGCTCGGTGGGAGGAATGGCACTTTCAGCACCGTCGAAGAAGCCAATTGCCTCGATTTCGATGTTGTCAATGGCCCAACCTCCGTATGTGACAGAGACGTCTGTCGCATAGTGGAATCTGATCCTGGCCCATCCGCCCACCAGCATGTCAAGATTGAATGTGGCTGTTCTCCATCCCATGCTGTAGCCCTCGTAACCGTAATATTGGCCTGCATTTGGTCCGTTGCCGTCCCCGTTGATGTAAGGATTTATGTATCCTTCATTGGGATACAGCATCTCCCACATACCTGAAGATGCGTCCCAGTACTCCACGAATCCGCCATCGCACCAGGTTTCTGTATTGTAGGCATGCTGGAAAGTCAAATTAGCGGATAAAACACTTCCCAGATTGAAGTCATATGTCAGGTATTCATTTGAATAAGCGTACTGTCCCTGCGCCCAGTAAAAGTTGCTGCCTTCATAAGGTGATCTGATGAGGCCGTAGGCTTCGTACGCATATATTCCGTAGGCGTCATTGTAAGTGACGACATTGTTTTCCACATAATAATAGAGGCCATAACCTTCCAGATCCATGCCCTCACCGCCATTGTATGAGATATCGTTGTTCGTGATTATCAGGTCGCAGAAGTAATATGCATATATGCCATCCTCGTCGTTCTCGGCGATGTAGTTGTTGTCTATTAGAACCCTGCAGTAGTTCTGTATATGCAAGCCCTCTTCATTATCAGAATCTGTTATTTCGTTGTTTATAACATCAGCCTCAACCCAATCATTCATCTTGATGTTCTCATCACGGTTGTCATCTACGACATTGTTGTCGATGAGCGCATCAACAAAATATTCTAGATGAATGCCAGCATCAATGTCAATAACCATCATGCCTGCAGCGCCGTTGTCCCATATCGTATTGTCCATGATATCCACATCACTGTATTGTGCATATATGCCTTGATTTGATGGATCGCCCATCATGGGAGCAGCTCCATTTTGTGATATGTTGTTATTTTGAATCACTGTCTCGGTGCTTGAGAATGATGTGACATCTAAAAGCTCCCAACCGTTTAGGGTCCAGTCTGTGGTTGTACCATCCCAGGTCCAGTCCGCCTCAGGTATCGCTAAATCGTCTATGAGCCATCCTGTGCCGTAATTAACGGAATTTGTGCCGTACCTGAATTTCAATTCCACGCTGCCGTTTCCTGAGAATTGTGACAGATCGTACTCCACCTGGGACCAGCCGTCCTCAGTCCAATAGGTAAGCTCATTATGAGCTGCAAAACCACCCTGGAAATCCAACCCAGAGATGGGACTAGGGGGGTTATAAGGTAACCCAGGATAAGGATATCCAGGTGTGTTCGCCAGATCATAGCTTCCCACAGGAATCAAGGGCAACCATCTCGCCCATGTGCGATTGTAGTAGAGGACATTGCAGCCATCATTCACATCACCTCCCATGTTGTACCAGTGCCAGAATGTCAGTGTTGCATTATCTCCTGAGCCGAGGGTTGAGAGGTCAAAGGAGTATGTTAGATTCCTGTCGAGGTTGTTGCCCACGCCTGAATAAAACGCATCATCACCTGTTTGTGCACTTTCTGGTGCATAGAACGAATTTTCAATTTCTACGCCTCGGATATCGTTATTTTGGATGTCGTTGTTCGTAATGTCAGCCCAACTCATGCTGTACACAGGGGGGGTGGACCCAAATCCTCCGGACGTCATATATATACCGGTTCCGATCATGCCCATTATACCATTAGTATAGATGTCGTTGTTGTCTATCTCAGCGAAACTTCCGTCCAGGGTAATCCCATAGAACCAATTATTGTGAATGTCGCTGTTTATAATGCGATTACGGTTTGGTGGTAAATAGTTTGGCGAGTAATAGATAGCTACACCTCTCTGATTTCCCCATATATCGCAGTCGTCTATATTCACACCACCTCCGTCCTGGATAACCACACCATAGTAGCCGTTTCTTATCTCTGAGGACACGATATTTGCATTGGAAGGGGCTGTTCTTATGTAAAGCCCGGCGTCGTCCAGTGTTAGATCACCCGCATTGAACCCACAGCCCTCAACCACAGTATCTGACATGGTCAGGTTTGCGCCATCCCTGACCCAGAATGTGTACTGAAAATCGGTGGGGCCCCCTGAGAAGGGCGGATTAAAACCTAAAGGTACTGTTATGCCTCTGCGTGTGAACGCACTTCTATCGTCGTAGTCCAACGTATTTGTCACATTGCCTGTTATAAGCTTCCCCTGCACATCCACATGCTTCTCGCCGTCAAATTGTGAATCTATGAAAATCTCAGTGTCGTAAAGTTCCAGGGTGTATCCAACAGGTATGTCGAGATCGCTCACAGAGAATGCAGCCTGCCTATAGACCTCTGTCGTGGATAACATTCCGTACCCATTTTCGGTTATATCGCCGCCATAGATACGGGAGTAGTCCCTTATGATTTTGAAGTAAATCCTATTGGAATCGAGATAATTAGTTGGCCCCCCAGCCATATCCCAGATATCAAAGGTGCCATCACCAATCCTGATATTGTTGCCAACATCGTCCTGCACATCGAATTCTATGAAGTAATAGCCGTACGGATCTCCACCGATATTTCCATCTCCCACGATGTTCGTTTGTATGGGCAGGTTCACTCCTGGCTGGTGGTCGACCCATCCTTGTGTCCAGAAGGTCTCCACACTATCTCGCTCAACACCCACTCTAAACTGAGCGTAAGAAGTAGGTTTGTCGAAGCCTGCACCTGGAAGTGGCAACCACCAATCGTCAGTTGTCCACACGTTGATCGTGTTGAATTCATCCACATATGGCAGATAATTGCCAGATAGAGACTCGTCGTAATACCAAATCCCTGTGGCGCCGTTGTTCAGACCCACAGCTGTAAGAGGAGGAGTGTCATCCTGCACAAAATGAAGATTAGCACCGCCCAGGTAGCTAGATGTCAAACCTACCTTATCCTCCACTATCAGCTCCATTGGCGTATCGAGGTTCAGCCCGTTGTTGGGGTCTGTATCGGACTCCCCCCAAGTAAGCTTGTATGTAATTTCATATGCAGGTCCTGCTGATAAAGTGTAATCTTTTGGTTCTTCCTCGAAATAGGGTGCTGCACCGTAGAAGGCGTACGGATTATCATCAAAAAATTGTGAGATTTTGATTGTAACAACCTGATCGTTTCCCTCGTTGGGGTAATCATTGTAGAACACCCAGTCGTCGCCTAAATCTGGATCTGGCACAACGTCATTGTAGATGTCCTCGTCATCCAGATACGGATCTCCTGGAATGTCGCTCCATACACTTAGAACACTAGTTGTACCTTGCCTCAAATCAGGAACTTGAGCATCGACCGTGATGTCAAGTGTGGTGAAAGAATTGGCAAGCCCGCCTGGATTATCGTTGGTTACGATGCCTAGAGCAGGTATGCGAACTTTGAATGTCTCGAGGTGATCAGCAACGGTACAATCTGATCTTATTACAATAAAGTAATCGTTGCCTTCGTTCTCCCAGAAGTCATCAACAGGAATCGGATCTCCACCCGGTGGTAACGTTATCGTTGTGGTCCATATTACCGGTCCGCCTACTGGAACGGGGGCATTGGCAATCCAAGGACCGTCTGAAGAATCATAAACACCATTCACACCCATAGGATTGTCCTTGAACAACCAAACAGCTGATAAGTCATTGGGAGGAACGAACGTTCCTGATGTATCTTCCAGCTCCACAAGAATCGAGGTTAACGTATCTGCTGTATCTGTATCCATGTTTATGCCTATCACTGCCATCTCGTAAGGTGGTGGACCCTGCGTGCCAATGAGATGTTCGTATCGTACGGCCTCATCGCTCATTGATACGGTGGTGGTCCCGGCAACTGGCCCTGCAAACATGGACAAAACCATTATCGCCCCTATTATTACAGGGCTGCTCAAAATTCCTAGTCTCTTAACATTACGTTTGAATTTTCTTCTCAAATTCTCAGCCTCCTAATTTTCAAGTTTTTTTCAGCAGAAGAGGAGATATTCCCCCCTGACGCCGTCCCATATTCCCAACACCAAACGGATTTGGGATATGCTCAGGAAACATTAGGTCTATATAAAGATATTGGCATTAGTTATCTGGACGGAAAATCGTCAATGTTCCATCAAAATTTCCAGAAACTGCTCCAGATGTCTGGCCAAGGACGGATTATCAATATAACCGCAGGCGGCAAGGTCGGGCGAGGCAATGAGCGCGCTCCTTCCGTCGCTTATCACATCGGTTGCGATGAGACCTTTTCTTCTCACGACCTTCACGCCTTTTGGAACCTTTTGCAGTGGTTCTGTGATCACGGTAACGACTATACCCCGCTTTAACGCATCCTGAATCTTTTTGCCCAGCTTTACCCTCACCTCGGAGAGCACCGGTGTGGAGATAATGAAATTTTTTATGGATTTGTCAAGCAGCTCCCCTATCTTCTCGATTACCTTGTCCTTGCCTGTTATCGTGAACACGAGCTGCGGCTCGCCCCTTTCCCTCAATATCTCGTGGATCATTTCAAGCTTTTGGAAAGTCTCTTCCAGATCTGCCCTCACTCTTTCGTAGATCTTTGCCGGCGGCTCGGGCTTGTAGATCACCGGCCTTCCTGATGTGGCTATGGCAAAACCTTTTGTCTCAAGGGATTTCAGAACGGAGTAGGCTGATGTTCTCGGAATCTGGGCGGTCTTTGCTATCAGCTCAGCGTTTCCGTAGCCGTGGGCGACCAGGGCGATGTAGGCCTTGGACTCGTAGGTGGACAAACCAATGGATTCCAAACTGCTTGATACTGTCCTGAACTCCTTTTCAAGTTCTTCTTTCGTCTGCGGGATTATTACGGTCATAAGCTCACTTTTAGTAGCCTGTGCTACGACTTTCAATGCGGTGCAAGAATAAATAATTTTGGCCGGGAAAATATTTGGAATACGTTGGGCACATTCTGGGAAGAGCGACAAGGTTATTAAAACCAAAGCCATTTACGAAACAGAATATGATAGGGATAGGAGATCAAGATATGAAGGATTATGACGTTGTTGTGGTGGGTGCAGGACCTGCGGGCAGCGTAACCGCAAAATATGCCGCTAAAGCGGGAGCAAGCGTCCTGATGATCGAGAAGAGGCAGGAGATCGGGTCGCCTGTGAGGTGCGGAGAGGGCGTTGCAGGACGATGGTTCGAGGAGGTGGGCATCGAGCCCAGCGATAAATGGATAACCAATAGAGTTGAGGGGGCGAAAATAGTGTCGCCGGACGGTTCGACCCTATATATCGACGACAGAATCGCGGGCAAAGAGGTGGGTGTGGTCCTAGAAAGGGACATTTTTGATAAGGAACTGGCAAAGGATGCCGCTAGAGCAGGTGCAGACATCATGGTAAAAACCTCGGCAATAAGTCTCTTGATGGAGGGAAATAGAGTTGTAGGGGTGAGAGCGAGGCATATGGACGAGGAGTTCAACATCAACGCAAAAATCGTGGTGGGGGCTGATGGATTTGAATCCCAGGTCGGGAGATGGGCTGGGATCGACACCACCCTAGAACCCAAGGACATCTCGACAGGCCTGCAGTACCGCATGGTGGGGATCGAGCCCGATCCAAACTACTGCGAGTTCATATTGGAGGATATTACAAAGGGAGGCTATATTTGGGTCTTTCCGAAGGGGGAGGAGGAGGCCAATGTGGGCGTGGGTATGCAGCTGAACAAGATAAAAGAGAAGGGGGCGGTGAAGGCATATCTTGATGATTTCATAAAAAGACACCCTGCATATGCTAAGGGCAAGGTGATCGAGATGGTTGCTGGTGCAGTGCCTGTCTCGGCTCCCATTGATAGAACCGTGGGGGATGGCATATTGCTGGTGGGTGATGCGGCCAGACAGGCCAATCCCATGACAGGCGGTGGAATAGCGAACGGCTGCATAGCAGCCAAGATAGCAGGCGGGGTTATTGGAGAGGCCATTGAGGCAGGGGATTTCAGTGCAGCATTCCTGGACCGATACGAGAGAGGGTGGCGCAGGAGATTGGAGAATTCACTGTACGTAAACTGGGTTGCCAGGGAAAAATTGTTATCATTGGGAAACGAAACGATAAACAAAATCGTGAGAACCCTGGCTGAAGTTGGTATTGAAACCCTTTCCACACTGGAGATCATAAAGGTGATCAGTGATAGGCATCCGGAACTTGTAGAGGAATTGATGGACCTAGTGATGTGAAGGGATTGTTACAATCTGTGCCCACGTTCACCCTTTTCTGCATCACGGGATGGTTAACATTTCCCTATTATAACCTCCTCTCTGCAAAAGGGGCTATATTTACATATATTGCCGAAAAACCGCGAAAAAACCAACATTTTCGCAATTTTCCACAGAAGCATATAAATAGTAGAACTTGCAATATATGTAGGAGTGAGGGGTTGCCAATGTCCAAAATGATTCGCAGCGATGATGTGATTCTTACTGCGCTCTTGAAGATACAGTACGTATCTGAGGTCACGCAGAAAGAGTATGAGTATTGGTTAGAAAAAGAATAAGCCTGATTCAGCGTTGAGGTATTGCTCGTCTTTATAGTAATATTTTGGATGCTTAGTATTCACTGGCGAGGCAACAAAACTTAAATAATATATTATATATATGTGTACGGGATGCACAATGAACAGGGCGTTGTCTATCTGTGTGCTTTTGATTTTCATGGTAAGTATCATATCGGGCTGTCTCGGCCCAGATGAGAACATACCTCCTGTGGCGAAGATGGTTGCAAGCGATACGTCTATTGACGTTCAGGAAAAAGTGACATTTTTTGCCAACGATTCCAAAGACGAAGATGGATACATTAAAAGGTACTACTGGGAATTCGGTGACAACACGACAGGCACAGGCAAGTATATCACCCATGAGTACGAAAAGGGCGGCAATTACACCGTAATTCTAATAGTAACAGATGATGATGGCACGAAGGCCGTGCAGAGCATCACGATACATGTGAACGAGATCCCAGAGCCCATGATAAACATATCGCTACCAGCGTACATACATGAACCAGTTTTGTTTGAGGCCAATGAGTCCTTTGATCCAGATGGTGTTATCACCGAGTATTTCTGGGATTTCGGGGACGGGACGAATGCAACAACGGAGAATACGAATATATCACATGTATACGATTCATTAGGATGGCCTATAGTTACTTTAACTGTCACGGACAATGAAGGGGCTAAGAATACAATACATCTTTCTTTTGAAATCCGATTGATACCGTTTGAGGTTACTTGGAAAATAGATAGTATAGAAATCTTCGATTCCTATGACTATGGAGAAAATTACACCTATGAAATCGATGATATATTTGGTAGAGGGGTGACGGAGCACCTATTAAAAAACGTCACCAAAACCAATTTGACTCAGATCGTTTTCAACCTGACATGGGTTGATGACATTTATCCAGTAGCAGGGGAACCCAATGATGAATTTGTCATGAACATCTCATCCCCTGATGGAGAAGGGTATGATGGAGAACCAAGTACGGAGGAGCAGATTGAAGTATTGGTTCCAGCAAGCGGCTACCTGAATCCAGTTCCGTCCGCATATAATCAGGACGCTGAATCTGAGGAGGTTCTGAAAACTTACATTGCTGAGAATTTTACTACCAGTGGGGGGATGGGGGAATGGGCCATAAATATCACTATTCTCGAAGCTGGCGGCGTTGCACCTGGCCCAGAAGATTTTGATACTGGAAATTACTGGCGGTTGACGATCATTTGTTTGTATTATACACCTAAGATAACGAGGTTATAAGGCAAAAAATAGGTTTGATATGTGAAACATATTTATAGTTGGGTTTATATAATGTATAAATGTATTACAGCAAATGTAATACAGGTGTAAATATACTATTGGACGCTGAGAGCTTAGAATAAAATAATAAGAAAAAAATCGTTGAGAGGCTTAGTTTTGGCGGATAGAAAATCTGGGAAAGTTATGGGGGCCAAGAGAAATCCCGGCCCAGAGGGAAAAGCCAGGGATGTAGATGGTAAAGCAGTTTGCCCAATGTGTGGTGAGTTGCTGGGCTTGGATGCCACGAAATGCGATGCCTGCGGTTATGATCTCAAAGCCCCCTCTGTAAAAAAGAAGGGCAGAGTAAGGAAGCCGAAGAAAGGCAGGGCGAAGGTGGCTCCTAAAGAGGAAAAGAAAGCTGAGAAAAAAGCCCCACCACCGCCCACAGATGAGAAAATACCAATAGAGGAAAAAATCCTAAAAAAGACAGAAGACGGTGCCGCTGTGGCCGTAAAAAAACAGGATCCTAAGAAGGTAGAGGATGAGGCATTGGCACGATGGCTCGGCGGGGAGGCAGGAGAAAGCGCGCTGCAAATATGGCTGGGAAAAACCCCGGAAAACGATGCAGTTATCAATCAAACATCAGCGGACACCGAGGCAAAGGATTTTGCCCTGAAGATGTGGCTGACAGGAGAAGGGGGCGGAGAAGCCTTAGATGAATGGCTCAGCGAAGAGGAATTGGCTGAAAAAATTCCTACCGGTGAGATCGAAGAGAAGCTCGCTGAAAAGGATGAACTGCTCAAGCAGAGGGAGGATGAAATAAAGGCGAGGGAGGATGAAATAAAGGAACTGAAAACCGAACTGGATAGCTTTAAACAGAGTCTTCAGGAGAAGTTGAAGAAGTTGAAGACAAAGGATTTTGATCCAGTTAAATTGATAACAGAGACCGCCGAGTTGAACAAACAACTTCAGAGCGAGATCAAAAAGAGGAAGGATCTGGAGAGAGAGGTAGATAAGGTAAAGAAAGGCAGTATCGCCGTCATAAAATATGTAAAGGGACAGCAGATGAAGATTCGCGAAGCTGAGATGAAGAAGTTGAAGACTCAGCTCAAGAAAACGAACGAAGAGGATGAGAGGCTCAAAAGGGTGATCGAAGAGAAGGGGGCCAAGCTCAAGACGTTTGAGGAGAGCCTTACAAAGAAAATCGATGACCTGCCTGAGGAAATGAAAAAGCTGAAACAAATGGAGATGGAACTCGTTAAAAAAGAGACTGAGATCAACTCCAAGGAGCAACAATTGATAGCTCACGCGAAAGACCTTCAAGAGAGAGAGGCTCTGGCCTCAACTGGAGAGGGTGCACCTGACTCAGAGTTGAGAAACAGATTTGAATCAGAGATTCAACAAAAGGAAGCTGAGTATCAGAAAACAGAAAACGAATTAAAGAAGAGGATAATTGCCCTGGAAGAAGAGGTGGAGAAGGCAAAAATCGATGAAATGCTGGAGAAAGAGGCCTTGGAAAGGCGGGGAAAGGGCAAGGCTGAGATTTCAAAGGAATTTGTTGAGAAAGAGAGGCTCCTTGCCCAAAAGGAAAAATCCATTTTATTGAGGGAAAAAGAGATCGATAGATTGAAAGAGGAATTGACTTACAAGGACGACGAGTTAACGAAGCTGAAGGAGCCTTTGGCATATAAAGAGGACGAATTGCTGAGGCGTGATGAAGACCTTTTGTACAGGGAAAAGCTGTTGATGGCAGAACGTAAAAAAGTGGTGGCCGCCAAGAGGGAGGGAGGGGGCATCAAGGAAGCCGAGATGAAAAGAAGGCTTGAGGAGCTGCAGTCGAAGATCAACGAGAAGGAGGAGGATATCAGAAAGAAGGAGAAGTACCTGAGCGCCAAGGCTGAGGAACTCAGGATCAGAGAGCAGGGTCTCATTGAAGAGGAGATCGAGGGAAGGGAAGAGGAGAGGGCTTTGGAACTCCAGGTTGAGAAGGTTAAAACCGGCAATCCAAGGCTGGATGACCTGCTCTTTGGCGGCATCCCCTTCGGCTCGAATGTTCTGGTATATGGTCAGGCGTTCATTGGAAAAGAGGTCGTTGTCAGTCAGTTCGTCGCTGAAGGACTGAAAAAGGGCATACCTTCAATCTGGGTAATTACTGACAAGACACCAGTAGACATCCGGGAGGAGATGGAGTTCGTGGTGTCAGGGTATCAGGAGTACGAGAAACTGGATCTTGTAAGGTATGTGGATGCCTATTCAAAGAGCATGAGTGAGGAGACCGAGGATAAGTATACAACATATATCAATCAACCCACGGATCACGAGGGTATACTCAAGGCCGTGGATTCCACC
>CBDUXN010000059.1:0-17304 GCA_965371185.1 uncultured Thermoplasmata archaeon | reverse complement strand
TTTACAACTTGACCTTCTTATTAACATCTTTGGCTTTCGAGAGCGATCTTTACTGTGAAGTCTCATGAATGACAGAAAGACTCCGTGGTAACTCAGGTATTATGTGCCGATTTTGGGATATTAAAGAGATATGCAAGCTGTCGAGCCTTAAAAAATCTAATATTTACTCAACCGTGATACAGATTGTCGTTAATTATTCACAGCCCTTTATTTATAACTATGTTAAACATATAAACGCCACTTGTAAAAACAAACTTGTATGTTACATAATATTGCACATTTTTTCTATTTGAAGCGTATATTTATAATTTTACGAAAATCTTATATATGAAATCCCAACCCATGGGACTAATGTCGCCCTCATGATCCTTGCACTTCAGGCCTCACTCATTGGTTTTGCATTCGGGATGCTTGAAGCATTTGAACCTTCGAATTTCGAGGTCTCCATAATAATAACGGCTTTGATAATCGGTTGTTTGATTACGCACACATTCCTCGATATCATACCCTCGGTATTTCTTGGTGCACCAGATGAGGACACCGCCTTGTCTGTTCTTCCCGGTCACAGGTTGATGCTGATGGGCAGGGGTTACGAGGCCATCAAATGCTCGGCCCTTGGTAGCTTCGGTTCGGTATTGGTGGCCTTATTGGCATTGTTTCCAGCCAGGCTTCTTATGGGCAGCCCGATCAACGCATATGAAAAGTTGTGGCCCTTTATTCCATTTATCCTCATAATCATCGTTAGCTTATTGATACTCAGTGAAAGGGGGGAACCGCCGGATCCCACCAGGAAAAGACCTCCAAAGCTCGGAATCCTCAAAATTTCTCTGGAACTGCTGTCCAAATCAAACAAGAAAAACGGAACAACCACTTCAAAGCGAAATACGATACCGATCAAGGAAATACCCGAACATTTTGGAGAAACGATCTGGGTCAAAGGCGTGGTCACGAGAATCGCAAATCCAAGAGCTTATTTCATAGAGGATGGTACCGGTGAGATACTATTATCAGGGAGAAACCTTTCAGAAGTTGAAATAGACGAGGAAATTGAGGTAAAGGGCAAGGTTGAAGGCAGGGCGACCTGGAAGGCACATTTTAAGCAGAAGCTGTTCGCCATTCTATTATTTCTCCTAGCAGGTTTTTTCGGTCTCATCGTCCTCGGTGCCCCAGGCCTAACAACATACAATTGGTATCCTATCCCTGCCCTGAATATCTCCCCAAGCACCGCCCTCCTTTTCCCCCTCTTTACAGGGCTCTTCGGCCTCTCCACCCTTACATTGAGTCTGGTGGACACACCAACCATCCCGGAGCAGGAGATCGAGGGTGTGAAGGTCAATCTACCGAGATGGAGAAAGGTTCGCGGTGTGGTTTCTGGAACGTTCGCAGGAGGACTTGTGGGGTGGTATCCTGGGGTCACCAGCGCGCAGGCTACGGTGCTGGCAAAGTCCCTTGCAGGTGGAGAAGCGGTGGACGACTCCAAAGTCCGCATGAAAGGAGATTTGAGCTCCCAGAAGGAGTTCATCGTGGCCTACAGCGGTGTGAATACTGCCAACGCCATTTTTAATGTGATAGCCCTATCTGTCATTCTCAAAGCCAGGAGCGGCGCAATGCACGCGGTGCAGGATATTATGGAAGACTCGTTATTTCCATGGGAGCCTGCCCAAAACGTTCCTGTGGGACTCACCTTGATGCTCGTCTCCGTCTTAATTGCCGCCATTGCGGCCCTGTTCCTCACCCTATATTTCGGGAAGGTGTTCGCTAGGATAGCCAACAAATTTCCGTACAGAAAGATGGTCTTGAGTGTTATGATCTTATTGATAGTCATGATATTCTTTCTCTCAGGTCCGATAGGCCTCTTCATCGCAGTGGTTGCCACCTGCATTGGATTGATACCTCCGCTTATAGGTCTGAGTCGGGTCCACCTGATGGGTGTGCTGATGCTGCCAATAATGCTTTATTTCCTTGGTCTTGACACGGTCATTCTGCAGTTCCTGGGGTTGATCTAATGGCGGGACTTCTTTCACACAGTTTAGCGGCCATGGCATTTCAGGCTCTTTTGGGGGCGATTTTCGGTCTGCCGTCCATATCATACGGAGTTTTCTTTGCAGGATTCCTCGCGATGATGATAGAGTTAGATATGGACGATCTCTCGCCAAACAAGAGAAGCCCAATAGGTCATTCTATTTTTTTCGGTATTGTTTGGATCACCTTGATTTCGATTTTGATTTGGGTTACAGTGGGTTCAGGACTCGTCTCCATGGTAAATGGCGTTGAGGTTAACCTTGCGATCGTTTCCGCTTACACGACCCACCTTGCCATCGATTCCTTCACGAAAGAGGGCATATACACGTATCCCAAGGGCTTCGAGATAAAACGGTGGGTAAAGGGATTATCCAAGGGCGACACAGCGAGTTGGGGGTATTGGCGGCTGTTTCGAATTGAAAAAATCAAAGGACGGCACATATGTAGAAGCAATGATGATCCGATACTAAACACCTGCATCAGCCTCCCCAGTCTGCTTATCATCATAATTTTTGTGGCAGTTATGCCGATGCCGGTTTAATCACTTACTAATATTGTCAGAACTCAAGATCCTCATCACGGACCCTTTGGAAAAGCGTCCACGGAAACCTGTGCCATGAATGGCACATGCGTTGCTCCGCAACGCCTTTCTTCTTCGCCCTTCGGGCTCAGCCCTTTGGGAAATTCAAGAAGGTCTCAGCAAGGGTTCTCTCATCACATCGAGTAAAAAGACGGATGGAACCTTAATCTTTTCGTTTTAATTTCCAGATGATTCCTGTTCATCCACTTCCACGGCGATTTTTTCATTCAAAACATAATTGTTGTTCGGGTTTATGGCAATGGCCTTATCGACACAGATTTTCGCCTCCTCCTTCTCCCCCAGATTTTCCAGAGCCTTGGCTTTACCGTACCATGCCTCGCCGTTATCAGGCTCAAGCTCCAGGGAAACATCAAAATATCTCAGCGACTTCTTGGCCTCACCGGAATCCAACAGAGCCTTGCCCTTAAGGTACCACGCAATTTCAAAACTCGGATTCAAACCAATGACCTCGTTGTAACATATAATGGCCTTTCCATATTCCTTCATGGCCGAATACGCATCTCCTTTGCCCTGCCAGGCGAGCTCGTTCCTCCAGTTCAGATCTATGACCCTATCAAAGCATTCGATGGCTTTTGCATACTCTTCACTCTCCGTAAGGATGTTCCCTTTTACCAGCCACACCTCCTCCAATTGTGAATTAGCTGCCAACACCTCATCAATGTATGCCAAAGCCTCATCGAACTTCTTCAAGCTTGAAAGTGCCTTGGTTTTCTCCATCAATGCCTCCACATCGCCAACTCTGAGCTCCAACGCCTTGTCGAGGCATGTTATTGCCTGTTCGAATTTTTCCAGGTTGATCAAGGCTCTTGCCTCCAGGTACCAGCACTCAGCCTCCTCTGGGTTAAAACCCAACAGCTCATTGCATATTGTGACCGCCTCGTTGAATTTCCCTTGTATCATCAGAGTTTCTGTCTTTTGCAGCCATGCGTCCCTTTCTGAGGGTTTGACCCGTATAATCTTATCATAGCATACGATAGCCTCATCGAACCGATCCAGATCGTAAAGCAGTTTGGCTTTCTCGTACAATTTCTCGATGTCCTCTGGAGACGATATCAATGTGTTCTCGAAGCATCTCAAGGCCTCCTCGAAACACGCCTCAGCATCTTCATGCCTTCCCAGAGCGTCGAATATATTGCCCCTCGCTATCCAAGCCTCCTCATAATCAGGGTTGAGTATGAGGGCATTGCCAAGGGAGTTCAGAGCCTCCTCTCTCCTGTTCAAATGGTTGAGCACATCCGCCTTGGCACACCAGGCATGGTCGTAGTTTGGGTTTATGTCCAACGAAAGATCGATGAGCTCAAGGCCCTTCTCGGCCTGGCCGAGCTTGAAGAGGGCGTAGCCTTTGGCATAAAGGCCGTAGTCGAAGTCGGGCACGATATCCAAGGATTTGTCGTGATATTTTATGGATTCGCTATATCTGCCCATCTTATCCAAGGCGTTACCTATGTTGTTCCAGGCTATTTCGTATTTTGGATTGACCTCAATGGCCCTCTCGAAATATGGTATCGATTCTTCGTACCTGCCCAGATTGTAGAGCGCGTTGCCTATGTTGTTCCACAGGACCTCATCCCGAGAATCGTACCTCAGGGCTTTCCTATAGCAGAACAGGGCCTCCTCCAGCATATCCATACCGTGATAGGTGTAGCCCTTGTTGTACCATGCATGTTTATAACTCGGTGCAAGTTCGATGGCCTTATCGAAGCAGTGCAAAGCCTCCTCATGTGCCCCCAGAATGAAGAGCGAGAACCCCTTGTTGTTCCAGGCCTCGGGGTCGTTGGGTTTCAGGTCAAGGGCAGTGTCGTAGCATGCAATGGCCTTTTCGTATTCACCAAGTAAATACAACGATCGCCCCCTTCCATTCCATGCCCTTTCAAAACTTTTATCGATCTCCAAGGCCATCTCGTAGCATTCCATGGCCTTCAGAGGCGTATCCAAATCCTCATAAAGCGCGCCCTTTCTGAACCATGCATTCTTGTTCTTGGGATTGGTCTTCAGGATCGAGTCGTAGCATGCTAGGGCCTTTCTGACCTTACCGAGATGAGCCAGTGCATTGGCCTTGTCGTACCCCGCGCTTTCATATTCGGGCTTGATCTCCAGGGCTTTATCGTAGCAGGGCAGAGCTTCCTCGTACTTTTTCATGTGGCACAAAGCGCTCGCCTTGTTGTACCACGCCACTTCGTAGTCGGGATTTGTCTGGATGGCCTTGTCGTAACATTGAATCGCCTCCTCGGTCTTTCCCACGGCGTCCAAGGCCACGCCTTTGTTGTTGTAGGCCACTTCGTTATCCGGCTCCGATTCGATGACTTCATCGAACTGCTCGATAGCCTCCTCGTACCTGTTGAGTTCGCACAGCTTGTTTCCCTTGGCCATCACAGCGCTCAATTTCGAATTCTTCAAGGTATATTCCCCTTTATTCGATGCAATCAATTTTCAATAGGTAATTAATGGGGATTGAATAAATAGTTTTCTTTAATATTTCACGGACTGCCTTTTTTCATCTATGGTAATTTTGCCGGAAGGTTTAAATAGTCTCAAAGACATAGTAATACTATGTATGTAGCACAACAAGGTTCATAGCCTTGCTATGCGTTACTATCTGGATGTGATACCGTGGATAAAAAACAAAAAAGGAATGTTTGGATGTCCGTGATGCTCTGTGTGCTATTGCTTGTTAGTGCTATAGGTATGACAGGCAATGTGAGTGGAGAAGAAGAGGAGTTGGATATCGGCGATTACCTGGAGCTTGAGACAGGGACCAGGGACTCAGATGATGATTGGGATAAAGGCGATTTCGTTGCCATCAACATGACCAAGAACGGTGCACTGTCCTGGTTCGGCGTCATATACGGCACCGAGGAGGACCCGAACGGCATACTGATATTTTGCGCCTACATAAGATATTTGGGTGCTGCCGAGGTTTATGAGGCAAACGGTGAGTTCTTGGGCAGGTATCCAATACCGATAATCACCATATTCGGCCAGAGGCTTCATGTTCTTTTCGAGTTCAAGGACGACGGCCGTTTCCCGGACACGATACCGGGAACGTACAAATATAATGAGACATACGAAGATAACGGCGTGTTCGACTTCGTGAAGAGAGACGAAGATCCTGGCATCTGGGCCATAAGCGACGAGCACGAGACAGTGACAAAGGCCATTAACCTTAACAGGGCATGGACGAGGTCCGAGGATGTGACGGAGATCAGCAATGCGGAGGATCCAGCTTCCAAATCCTGGGAGTTCTCATTGTGGGCTGAGAACATCAGCTACGGCATAGAGACTGAAGAATGGGGCCTAATCCTCGACGATCCCGATAACGAACTGGAGAAGCTGGAATTCACGTTCCACATAACAGCTAATGTGGAGGAGGTTGAAATTACCGGGGTTCCCTGGTATAAGATCACCGTGGATTCAGGGAACCACAAGTCTGTAATAGATTCCGAGCTCATGGATACTAAAGACTATGTCGGAACCTCAGTGACTGCTGACTTCAAGTTCGACCACATCATCAAGGGCTGGGATTACTCTGGCGGCGATGGTCTGGTACTCATAAACCACGGGTTCTTTGCTAATGGCATACCTGAGAAGGTAGAGGATTGGCTGGGAGAGCAGTTCATGTACAAGCTGAAAGGCGGTGGAGAGGCGGTGTACGAGGCCATCGACCCAAATCAGGAGGATGCAGTAAGCGCTGTTGTGAGCACCAACGCTACCGAGGATCAAGATGTGGATGGTGATGGGATAGTTGATGCCAAGGTGGTGAGTAAGGATGTTATCAAGTTCAAGGACAATTGGCAAGAGGTGGGTGAGCTGACCTGGGTGAGCGATGTGGAGGTCGACGGTGAGGATGATGAAATGGCCTACCAAATACATGGAGGCCAGAGATTCAATGAAGAGTTCGAGGACAAAGACGGATATCTCAGAGGCTTCATCATTCAGGGAGGGTATATCTACCCTGCAGGAAGCAACATATACCATGACCCGTCGTTGATAGCCACCGCGCTTCTGTTCGATGTGGTGGACTGGGCCTTGAACCTGCTGCCAGGCTACATCGTCGGCGGCCAGGTTTTCCTGGCAATAATGGCGGTGATCATAATCAGCGCATTTGTCGTGACAAGGAACCGCAGAGAAAGGAAATATATGGCCAAAGTATATGAGCAGCAGTATGGACCCTATCCCCCGACAAAACGACCCCCAGGGTCATAGATTCTTTCTTTTATTTTTTTATTGCAAAAGAAAAAAATAGAGTGTAGGGCATACCATTGGCTGACATGAAGAGCATGAGGGAAGAATGGATACGAGAGCTCAAGAAAGGTTCGATCCAACTGTGTATATTGGCCGTGCTCAGCAAAGGCAAGAAGTACGGCTTCCAACTCATCAAGGAGTTGAAGGAGCTTTCCTCGGGCTACTACGACCTAAAGGAGGGAACCCTCTACCCTGCACTTCACCGCCTTGAGAAGAGGGGGTACCTAAAGAGCGAGTGGATCACCCAAAAGAGCGGTATGCCGAGGAAGTACTACACCCTAACTACTAAGGGAACCAAGGCCCTGAAAGAGGCGAAAGCGGAGTGGATGAAGATGGTTGGAAGTTGCAATAAAGTCTTGGAGGCAGGGAAATGAGCCAAGAGATGGAGCGGTACCTATCCAAGGTCAAACTGTGGATGTTTGCCATGCCGGGGAAGGCAAGAAGAGGTGTAATAGACGAGTTGCGTAGCCACATCATAGACTCTGCTTGGGCCTTAGGCGGCCCTGAGATGGCAGGGCAAGTTGTGGCAGGCATGGACTCGCCTCGAAAAACCGCTAAGGGGTATAAAAGGATATACGGCTACGGTTTGCCTTTCAAGATTCTGTTCGTGCTCATAACCATTTTCCTCTCGGTACTGACCGTACCGATTTGGCAGGTTGCAATCCCGAATTTCAACACCATTTTCTGGTTCCTGATACTGATACTTCTTTTGTTCTTCGTGGGTTCAAGGGCTGGCAGGAGAATAGGGCTTCTGGTTGGCATTACCGCGTTCTTGACCCGCTTAATTGTGCTCGGTCTCATCACCGCGGCAGTTGGAGAGCACGGCGTTATCCAAGGCAGCGGATTGTTCGCTTACTTTTTGGCATCGTTAATCCTGATTTTCATAGCTTATCTGCCAGCTAGGACCCTCGAGAAATGGGAGGAGAGGAAGGCTTGGGACATTCCCATGGTCGAGCTAAATGAGACAAGGGAGTGCCCGCGATGCGACGCTACAATACCATTCAACTCAAAGTTCTGCGCAGAATGCGGAGGCAGGGTCTGGTAGTTGTTTTGTAAGACATCAAAGCCTTTATATCCTACATCACTAATTAGTGAACAATGACTCTGATGGATGATGCTAAAAATGGCATTTCAGATGTGATAAAAGAGGTTGCCAAGGCCGAGGGCGTTGAGGCGGAGAAGCTCAGAAAAAGGGTGGCGGAGGGCAGGGTCGTCATACCCTATAACCCGATCCATTCCCCGAAACTTTTAGGCATAGGTGAAGGCCTGAGCGTAAAGGTCAACGCCAACATCGGCACCTCACCGGATCATGCTGATGTGGAGGAGGAGGTTCAAAAGGCGAGGATAGCCCTGGAATACGGCAGTGATGCGGTAATGGATTTGAGCATCGGGGGGGATCTGGACGAGATAAGAAAAAGGCTAATCGAGGCTGTGGGCATGCCTTTCGGTACGGTGCCAATTTATCAGGCAGGCATCGGGGCCGTGAAGAATAAGGGCGCTGTTGTTGATATGACCGAGGACGACATGTTCAACGCTTTCGAGAGGCATGCCAAGGATGGAGTGGATTTTGCTGTGGCGCACTGCGGCGTCACCCTGGAGAGCGTGAACAGGCTCAAAAAACAGAAGCGCCTCGTTGATTTAGTGTCCAGGGGAGGATCGTTTCACACCGCATGGATACTGCACAATGAGAAGGAGAATCCTCTTTACAAGAATTTCGATTATCTATTGGAGTTGGCTGCAAAATATGATTTAACGCTCAGCCTGGGTGACGCCTTCAGGTCAGGCTGCATATACGATGCCAACGACAGGGCCAAGATTCAGGAGCTGCTGATCATAGGTGAGCTCGTGGAAAGGGCAAGGGAGAAGGGCGTGCAGACCATCGTTGAGGGCCCGGGCCATGTGCCCTTGAACCTCATCGAGAGTAACATCAAGATCATGAAGAGCACCACGAGAAACGCTCCATATTACGTTCTTGGTCCGCTCGTTACGGACATAGCACCAGGCTACGACCACATCGTTGGTGCCATAGGAGGGGCGATAGCAGGTTATGCAGGTGCAGATTTCCTCTGCTATGTCACACCGTCTGAGCATTTATCTCTGCCCACCGTTGAGGATGTGAAGGAAGGGGTTGTTGCGGCTAGGATCGCTGCGCACAGCGCAGATTTGGCCCGCGGTCTGGGATGGGATAGGGATATCAGGATGGCAAAGGCCAGGAGGGACCTGGATTGGGAGGAGATGTTCGATCTGGCCATCGATTCCACCAAGGCTAAAAGGTATCGTAACGAAAGAAAACCCACCCACGAGGAATTCTGCTCCATGTGCGGGGACCTGTGCGCAATAAAACTGTCTAGGAAGTATTTGAGAGGGGAAAAAGAATAGTAGCGTAAACTATGGCAATGATGGGACACTTTATCGTTTTAACTCGCTTAATGCGACCTTTGCTCTTACTATCCTGATATCATCGAGATTTTTAAGCCTCAAAAGATGTTCATCACCGCTTACTAAAAAATCTGCCTTTGCCTCCAAAGCACATTCAAGAAACATATTATCTGAAGGGTCTTTTTTTATTGTCTTTAACTTCTTCTCTGGCATAACCAGTGTGCTTATCTCAAGTAAAGCCACTGTGAATTCTTCGATGTCATCCTCAGAAAAGCCGAATCTCGGCCTCCTTGAAACCTTTTGAAATTCTTGAAGGATCTCGGGCGAGGAAAAAAGCTCCACTTCGCCCGCAAAAACCTTCTTCATCAATATATATTCGTTTCCTTCCCAACCCAGCGCTGATACCAGAACATTGGTATCAACAACTATCCTCATCGTGCACCTTTTCTGTAGCCACGAATTTCTTTTTCAATATCGGACTTTTTTACTCGCCTTCGTCTAAATCCTGCTCTGGTTTTAGAAGCTAGGTTTTCGAACACTTCCTCGGGCGGCTTCCTCTTTTTTATCACAACCAAGTCGTCAGTGTAATAAAATTCGAGGATGGATCCCAAGCCAAGGTCCAATGCATCTCTTATGCGTTTAGGAACGGTGACCTGTCCTTGCCTGGTAACCGTGCTTGTGCCTCCGTATTCCATATTATCACAAATACTATATATAATAATTATAGTATTTTAAAATTTCGTATAAAAGCCTTAATCAATTGACTAAGAGAAAAACAAGGAGAACACGGTAAGGACAACTGAAGCGATTATGAATGCTATCATGCCCACCTGGAAAGCTTCATATTCCTTTACCCTGGCAAGACCGTGCCAGATTATTGGTATGCCGATAAAGAATTCAACAGCGCATTCCATGTATCTATCGTTGAGCGCCAGCAGAACACCGATGAAGGCAAATATCACACCCACGGCAATGAACAATGCGCTTCTCACGGCTGTAAATGCTTTTTCGCTTTTCCGCTCTCTCATGAACCTTATGGTTATGAGGAAGATGCCGAGCAACAGCCATAACACCGCGCTTACGATTTTCAGCAGCCCAAGGTCGGAATAGCTGGACGCAAGGATAATAACGGAGAACATGGCCACAAATGCACCGGTTCCCACACACAATGCGCGCCATATGGAGATCTTATCCAGCCTCTCGATCTCGTATGATATGAGGATCATGGCTGCACCAGCTATCACCCAAAAAGGGCTCAGCGAAGAATGCGAGGAGAACATTTCATAGAAGGCCATGGAGAATATGCCAAACAGCACCAAAAAGATGCCCAATGAGAAGGACAATTCGCTTCTCAAGCTCCTTGCCAAGGGTTTTCCAAATATGAAAACTGCGAAGGCCGGTAGAACCACAAATGCCATTATCCCAGCCTGCTCCAGATCATATTCGAAGTCAAGCATGAGCCCAAAAAAAAGTGTCAAAAAGGCCATGAAGATGGTGCTTGTTACGATCAATACCCTCCTCGTGATGGCGTTCAGATGCCTAACATTCATCATTCCGTAGAAAAGAAGGGTGAGGCTGACTGCGAGGCCAACAGCTGCAAAAGCTATGAACTCATATGGCAGGCGGTCTAAAAAAATTAGCAGTGCCAATGAAAACGAGGCCAGCATGAAGAACAGCCCCAAACTCACCAGGAAAGCATCACCTGTTGAGAATGGCTTTGCAGGTGGGAAGTACTGAGCAGAAATAGCCTGTTGTGGCATGTGTTCAAAAACGGGGCCTATTGGAACCAATGTACCTTCATGGCTCTCTCTCACCAGAAATTCCCTTCCGCAGTACATGCAGGGAACTGAGAACGCTGTTTCACTGCCATGGATCTGCGGCTGCCCTAGGTCCGGATTGTTGGTGGTCTGCCCGCAGAAGGGGCATAGAACGGATCTTTCGATTCTCTTTTCCTCTTCGCCTCTTACATCAAATACGCCTTTCTCCGAGATGCGGTTGAGTATCTCTAAAATCCCCAGCTTCTCTTCGATATTCTTGTTGATCTCGAATATCGCCATTTCTTTGAGTGCGCCTTCCTCGTCCTTGAAAGTTATCTTTTTTTGCATTAGATTTTCCTTGAGCCTCAACGCCTCGGCCTGCCCCTCCATCGTGAGAAAATACGCGTTCTTGCGCCTCTCTACCCCCTGGATCCTGGTCTTTTTCTCCTCAACCTGCTCCTTCTCCCTTAGATCCTTGAGGGCTGAAGCGATGTGGCTTCTTCTCACGCCAACCGCTTTGGCGATGCCGTCCTGTGATATATGGGAGGGCACCTCGAACTGATCCCTGTATTTCGAGTAGCTCAGCAGGTGAACGAGAATTTTCTCCTTGACCGTGACCCTGAACTTCGCCGCCATTAAGTCTCACCATTGCTTGAAGCCTATAAATTGGTTTTGCTGTCTATACTGGGTTGCTAACTTAGGCCCACAGCCCCCCCTGACTTCCGGTACAAAATGGGGATTATACCTTAAGTCAATGCTTTCAGCTGATTCAATACTTTATTTGAACGATGGCACGCGTCAGGAAGTAATATCGATCTTACTAATGAAGGGTGAGGAAGATGGGGAAGGAAAGCATGAAACAGGAGAAGACATCACACCGTCGACACGATCTCAACAGGGTCTAACTCCACATCCAAATCAGGGTTGTACATGTCGTACGCATGAATTCCCTGTACAACGCCCTTTATCGGCTTGTTGGCAAGCAGATGATATGTGAAGGTGACAGGCTCGTCGGGATAGATGTCCTGGATGTAGACCATCAGTTCCCTGTCGTTGATTTCGTAGTTGCTGATATTTCCGCTTTCAAGCAAATCCTCGAAATCGTCCTCTACGAATGAGAAGCCAACAGGCGCCCTAAGATCCACCAGGACCATCTTCAACTTCACAGCATCGCCCAGATATTCCAGGCGCAGCGAGGCCAGGATCTGATCATTAACAGTTATATTCGTGGTTGAGTAGGTCACGTTCAGGCTCATCTCCTGGGGCTCGTTCGTTCCTATGATATCCCAAGGGATGTACTGGGATGAGTATATTTGATACAGGACAGTGCCTGTGCCCTGGCTTGTCAATGCAACTGTTGTTATCTCAGTTAGATAGGGCCGCAAGTCCACCAGATAGGTGATGTCCTTGTTCTCCTCTGTGAACTGTATGCTCTCGATCTCCACAGAGTTCACTTCGATACTCACAGTCAGCTCCTCTATGTTGACCTCTCCTATGGAGGCCAATGCCTGGAACGCTACAACCGTATCTTGGGTCGAGAAGAATCCTCCCAGCCCGTTTCTATTTGAAAGCAGGTAGTTCACAGCCTTGTTCACGGTGTCTGCATGTCCACCATGCTTTGCAAGGGCCATGATGGCATAGCCTGTGGTTTCGATGGTGTGGGTATTGTAGGAATACCGCCATGAATATTCATCGCCGTCCGAGATCATGTTGTTGTCAGAGGTCCAGGACACGGTTCCGTTCTCCTCTGTCTTGAGTTCTTCGAGCCTGGAGGCGATGTCATTTCTCAGGGAGGCATCACCGTTGGCATCCTCGAAGGCTATTAGCGAAAGCGCCAGCGTGTACGGATCGTCCCAATGCTCGTTGATATTGCTCTCGATGTAATCCAGGGAATTTGTAATTGCGGTGTCGCTGGGAGAGAAACCTGAATACAGCAAGGCTCTGGTTATGTATGCGGTGGTGGCAACCTTCTTGGCCTTCAGTATGGGATTGTTCGTCTCGTATATGCCCCAATCAGGGAAAATGTACGAGCCGTCAACATCCTGCTGCGATACGAGCCAATCCTGCATATCCGTTATTATCGCATCGTCTAGGTTGAAGCCAGCATTCTTAGCATCCTGGAATGTTATCAATCCCCAGGAGGTAAGCCAGGGATGCACATCCTGATCCCCAGGGAACCACACTATGCCCCTTCCTATTTTATTATTTGCCTCAAAGAGGAATGTAAGTTCGTGCTGTATGCCCTGGTTCACTATTGTCTCGAACTCGAAGAGCTGCTCATCGGTGCCGTCCATCTTCTGCACCGTATCGAATGCAAGTATGTCGATTGAAAGTGTGGACATTGACTGCTCTCCGCAGCCTGAAACGAACCTTATGTAGGTCTCAGCCCCGTCAAGCGTCACAGCTTCCATGCCGCCCTGCAGCTTGACATAGGCATTCTCGCTGTTCTCGACCCTCTGCAGGTCCAGCTCTATCTCAGTGCTAACACTCTGGTTGTCATCAAGCTGTCCGTTCACTACCTCGTCCATTCTCTTTCCGTCTGGCTCGACCTTCATCTCCTTCACGATCTTGTCCTCCAATACCACATTTGAAGCGTTGAGGGTGATGTTGTGCTCCCCCACCTTCTTGGCCTTAATGAGGAAATCCACGCTCGACACGCTGTTGGCATCAACGTTCACATCCAGTTCACTCTCAGATAGAAGCTCGAACCATTGATCCTCCTGGAGCTCCACGGTAATGACGCTTGAGGTGTTCTCGTAGTTGTAGACAAGAACTCTCAGCGGGAACTCATCGCCTCTGATTACGGATACAGGTATGTCAGGCTCCACGAAGAACTCCTGGAAAACCGTCACATTCGCATTTCCAACACCGAGCTGAGCATCCATAGTTGATGCTATGGCCTCTATACCCCAACTTGTAATGGAATCAGGTGTAGTTAACGTGATGAAAGCGTAGCCGTTCTCATCAGTAATCAGTGCAGGGTTCCAGTACCAAGTCTCAGGGAAATATGTGCGGACGTGGGTGGGAGGCGATGAAGAGGAAACGTTTCCAGTGGTTTGTTTTGGAGTAAACGCATTCGTTGGAGCCATGAAATCTGTATCAACCTCGGTCCAGGCCATATCCTCCCAGCCGTCGTCAATATCCCCCATGCCGCCCTCACCCTCTGGCATGCCTCTGGGCACTCCTCCTTCTTCAGGCAGTCCCAGGGTTTGCATTCCCGATTCCTTATTTTGAACGGCATAGAACGCAGCTACCGCAACAAATGCCACCAAGATCATTATGAAAATAATAACAACACCTGCAGCCTTGTATTTGATTGCCAATGCGAATAAACCGAAATAGCCGAGTATGAGCGATATCCCCAATGCTCCCCAGTAATTGTTCACCCAATCGTTCTTCACCCTGACAGCGTCCTGCTGTGCACCAGGCCAAGACGTAAGGACCACGATTTCATCCTCATCTCCACCCTTCCTTACCTCCTCATCCCAATCCACAGGCAACGGAGCAGGGTATGGGTCGAAAATATAGTTGATCACCTGGTACTGTGGTGTTATGTAATCCTCCTCCAGACCCCAGAACACGTCCTCGAAGCCCTGAAAGCGCTGGCTGACCTCGAACACGCTGAGATCCACAGCTGAGATGCCTATTGCAGACAGAACCCTGCCTTGTGAATTCGAAACGTAGAACTCGAGCTTCAGCTCCTCGTTGGGCCTGTATATGTCCTTGTCTGTGGAGATGTTCACCTCCAGTCCCTCTGGGGATGATATAAGTAATAAAACGCTGTCCCTCACCACATCCATGTCCTTTTCTATCTTGTAAACACGAACTGAGGTCGCAGGGGACATGTCAGAGGTTATTTCCAGATCGAAGCTAACCCTGCCGCTGCTGAGCTGTTCTCTCCCGGTTGTAATGACGAAGCCATCTGATACAGCCTCGTAGAACACGAGATTCGTTGCACCCTCACCATTGTAATAAATATCGAACTGGGCCGTATCGCCGATCTCGTACAGGCTCTTGTCTGATATCACCTTTATACCTGACGATTCTGTGATTTCGATATCTTTATGTGTGGACTCGGGACCTTTTGTGACATCGATCTCCATGGTTTCCTGCCCTTCATAAAGGAACCGTACTGATGTGATCCCCCTTTCATCTGTGGCTATATCAAAGGTTTCATCCCCGATTGATACGGTCACATCCGCCTCATCAACAGGTGCTCCGTTTGGATAGCGTGCAATGAGGTAATATACCGACTCGGCACCCCTGACATTCGTATCTGCCAGCGTTGTTATCTGGATCGGCTCGCTGGCTATGGGTATATAATGCGTCTCATATTCGGAATGCCCCCCAGTATCCGTGACTGTGAGGTTCAGCTCCAGGAGGCCGTTGCCCCCGTACATGTCAAGGCCCACAGCATACCCGACAGCCGAGAAAGAAAAGGGGAACTCGCCGTTTACCAGAACACCGCTGCTCGTTCCTTTATCGGTCCATTCACCCACGTAAACCCGCAATTTCACACTAGCATTTCCTTCAACATTCTTTCCAAAGAAATACTTGGCCTGGACCTTGCCTGAAATCGGATCATCCACGGTGTACCAGTCTTCCGTCTCCAAGGGGTCGATCTTGAACTTGGGCAGCACATACTCCTCCACAAGTATGGTTTTCTCCTCCGATTTGTTGCCAACAGTGGCCTTTATCTTGTAATACCCGGTGGGTAGCTGATCAGATAGCTGGTAATCCAGGTTTGCGATGCCGAACTCGTTGGGCTGGTAGCTCTTTCTGAAGATCTTATCGCCGTTTGGGTCCTGTATCTCGATCTCCACAGGCCTCTCCGAGGCCTCCAGTTCGACGCCCTCGTAGGTAAGGGTTCGTATATGCACGGTCTGGTCAGGCTGGTATATCGGCTTGTCCGTATTGATCAGTATCTTGGTTGTGAAGTCCTTTCCACCACCTTCCACAATAACCGGTTTTTCCAGTCTTTCGTTACCTACCTTCACCACCAGTTTTGCCTCGCCATTGTAATCGGGAACCTTGAAAGAGGGCTGGGCACCGCCATCTTTGTCCGTCTTTCCCCTGTAAAGCTCATAGGTCTCGTTCTCGGTTTCCAAAAAAACCACAACCTCCTCATCTGCAAGGGGCTCACCATCCGAATCTGTGGCCATCGCTATCATCGATGTCTCATAACCGCCAACCATCCTATCCGGCATGGCTGCAACCACGTTGTCCCTTGTGGACAGGTACAGGTCGTCAGCGGTGTACGCTATTATCCCTGCGCCCACAACGGCTCCTATCAATACCAAAGTCAAAGCCAATTTCGAGTCCATGATCTCATCTCCTCTCAAAATGTCCCTGAACTATAGTATATACGGATATGATATAAACGTTATATTGACATGTCAATGACATGTCGGTTTCTGGCCTTCAAGCCCGCCATCCTGCCCCCTCCTCCCACCCTATTTTCCCTTCCTCATCCCCTCCCTCGCCCGCCTTCTCGCCTCCCTTCTCTTCTTCTGCAGCATCTCTTGCGGAACAGCTTTGGGTAACAATTCCCGCATAACATAAAAGAGCATACCAACCGCGATAACCGTGGCTACCAAGAGCCAGGCGTACTTCAACCCTCCACTTGTCCAGAGGAAGAAAAACAATACTACGCTGTAAATTCCATGGAAGATTACAGCCCTAAAGAAGTAGTTGAGAACCTTCTCTTTTGCGCATCCATAGCCTATCATAACTCCTGTTGAGCTGTGCAGAAGGCAGAAGTTGAAGGAAAGCACGATGAAGCCAATGAGGGTCAGAGCATTTCCAAAGGAGCTTGGATCGCCCATGAACGTCTTGAAGGAAATGGCAACAATCTGCATGGAACCTATGCCCAGGCCGAGCCCGGCACCATAGTACACAGTATAATATTTCAAATGGAACCTGGGCATATTGAGTATTATGAGCTTTACAGACTCCTCAAACACTCCAAATAATACTAAAACCAACAACGTCTCCCCGCCGTACATGTGAAACACTGCAATTACCAACCCGAGCATCATTCCCCCAAGGAAGAAAAGGAAAACCTTGCCCTCTTTAAAAAACCCCTCGTATTGCCTGAGTATTACATAAAAGAGGAAGATCGCAGGGGCGAAGCCAATAAAGCTGGATACAGCCATTTCGACATTCACGGTATCGGGAATGGAATGTACTCATTCTTTATTAGGATTTAGGGTGTGGAAAAGGCCCGATGTCAATATCTTAATTTCATCTTGGGCTCGGTTTCTTTTTCCTTTGGCGGCTTCTCCTTGCGCATGCCTGAACCTA
>CBDUXN010000058.1:0-17369 GCA_965371185.1 uncultured Thermoplasmata archaeon | reverse complement strand
AGCCCTCGTCAAATGTGTGCTATTGCATTCGGGGCATCTTGTCTGCTCATCCACCGCTGTAATTCCTGTTTCCATTTTTCCCAAATCCCTCTCGTTTTAGAGTTATTATATGCGTTGTATTTATACTTGATGTATCCGTGAATGACGAGAATATCAACCCGGGAATTATGAAAGAGAAGGTGGTATTCTAGGTATTGGTAACGTAACTGTGATAGTATGTTTTCATGGGCATCATCAGTGAAATCGGCGTAGAAAGTTAGCGAATCGAAGTTGGCTCAGTGTTTGGCGGACGTCCCTAACCCTCTTCCTGACCTCGCTCCTTTCCATTTTCTTCCAAAAGGACACAGAAATGCCTGATAGGACCTAACTTGATGCAATCCATCTGCTTATCAATATAACTATAATTCAAGTTGAGTTCTTCAAAAATCTGTTCCCACTCCTCCCATTCTTTAAAGTTGAACAGGATATTTACCCCATAGGGTATATTTGCGGATATATCAAACAATTTTAAAAGGAAACGGTCCCAACCATTTTTATAATAATGATCCTTGATGATAATATGATGGGATACCCTCTTCATTTCCTGTAAAGTCCCTTTGATATCTTTACAATGATGCAGGACATCTACAGCCATAGTATAGTTGAACTGCTTATCCTTGAATGGAAGCGTAAACCCGTCATATTGAATGAATGGAATAAGGGGTTCGCTTTTGAAATAAACATCCACCCCATGAACGGTGACGTTCTTCTTCTGGGACATCAGATAAGGAATCGTACCTTCCGCGCAACCGATGTCCAGTAATGATTCTCCATGAGATACGAATTTACTGAGATAATCAGCAAGGTATTTATTTCTGATAGGATAGAGAACTCGATCATAAACATTTCGAAGAATTGGGTAGAGTTTCAATTTGGACGGTTTCACAATACAAATTGGTGCTCTTTCTTGCCATAAATTTTCCTCAAAGAGATGGATATTTTCATTCATATATCTACCATTGCCGCTACTTGCAGGGTTTTCACGATGAACACTATAAGGACATTCTGGACACACAGCTTTAATATCGATCACTTATCGCCTTTTAACTGCGTAATAACATTATCTTATTTAACCTTATATCAGCTTAGGAGTGAATATTAGAAAAGATAAAAAACTCCGCTCTTCTAAAGCGGTGGACACAATGGCACCTTTTCAGGTTGATGGCATTGTTTCTCCCCCCTATTTTGTCGGTAGAGAGAAGGAATTGCAAGTAGTTTATTTCAATTGCAGGGAAATTACCACAAAAGAGGGTTTTGCCAGAAAATTTATTGAGACCGTCTTGGAGGAGTATGGGATAAAGCATGCAATAAAGGGTTACATAGAGAATGTTAAAGGAATTTGATGGGGAGTTCGAATCTCGGTTTACCGAAAAATTTTCACCAAAGAAACAGGCTATCGTCAGAGAGATTGCCAGGAGGGATGGTGCAAGAGTGTGTGAGATTGCAAAAGCCATGGATGTTGATGTGAACTATCTGGGAGAGTCTATTCGATTTCTGGTTAAGGCCTTGGTAGTTAATAGAAGATCTGGAACGTGACCCCATCAATTCATCTTAGATCCACGGTTTCCTCCCTTCCAGGTCCCAGGGAAACTATTTCTATTGGCACTCCCAGGCTTTTTTCAAGGTAGCTGAGATAGTCCTTCATCTCATTTGGCAGGGCATCGTAGCCCTGCTTTGCCATCTCCATTCCTTCTTCTTTTGTAAAATCTTCCCAACCTTTTAAGTCGTCGTAAATTGGTTTGCACCTTGCCAATACCTTCAGGCTCGCAGGGAAATCTTCCATAACCTCGCTGTCGCATTCGTAAGCCTTGCAGACCTTGGGATCCTTCAAACCGTTGAGAACATCGATCTTCGTAATCACGACTGCATCCAAGGAGTTCAGGCGGCATGCATGCCTTACCACAACCAAATCCAGCCAGCCGCATCTTCTCGGCCTTCCAGTGGTTGTACCATACTCGCCTCCTTTCTTTCGAAGATGCTCTCCTATTTCGTCCTCCAGCTCTGTGGGCAAGGGCCCTCCACCAACTCTTGTCGTGTAGGCCTTCACCACGCCAACCACCTTGTCTATCTTCTTTGGACCTATACCCAAACCTATGCACGCCCCACCAACAACGGTGTGAGAGGAGGTTGTATAAGGATAAGTGCCGAAATCCACATCCAGCATCGTCCCCTGTGCACCTTCTAAAAGCACGTTCTTTCCCTCATTCATGGCCCTGTTCACAAAAATGGATGTGTCTGTAATGTACTTGGACAACTTCCTACCGTATTCGAAATATGTCCTGAATATCTCCTCCTTTGATAATTTCTCCTCGCCGCCGTATACCGATATCATCTTCTGCCTCAATGGAACGATCGTATCGAGCTTTTCACTCAGTGCCTCCTCATCCAACAGATCGCCCATCCTGAGGCCGTGCCGCGCTATCTTGTCGCTATAGGTTGGCCCTATTCCCCTCTTCGTTGTGCCAATCTTCTGACCCTTCTTTGCGGTCTCCTGCAAACCATCTAATAGCTTATGATAGGACATGATCACATTGGCCCTGTCGCTGATATACAGATTGTTGACCTTGAATCCCCTCTTCTCGATACTTTCCAGTTCACCGAGCAGGACCTCCGGGTCTATGACAACACCGTTGCCTATCACCACCGTCTTATCAGGCCTCACTATACCCGAAGGTAAAAGATGGAACTTGTAGACCTCATCCCCAACTACAATCGTATGGCCAGCGTTGTTTCCCCCTTGGAATCTGGCGATTATGTCGGCCTCAGCCGCAAAAAAATCCGTGATTTTACCTTTACCTTCGTCTCCCCACTGCGTGCCAACTATGGCTATCGTGCTCATGTATATCCCATCCTTATAGAGGTAAAAGATAATAAAAGCTTAGTTTAGATTTGTGACGTTTTCAAGTTATGGTATTACGTTTCGTTAATAATAAAACCAAAGGGCGGGTGGAGGGGGCCAGGAGGCGGACCCTACTTGATACCGCCGGAATCTATAAACTCAAATACATGCAACCCTTTAACAAGTAATAAATACGACAAAAACATTGAGGGAAAAGATGATTCATCAGGCTGAGAAAAAATACGACCCAAATAAGCTGGAGAAAAAAATCCAGGATTCCTGGATCAAAAATAAAGCGTACGAAAAGACCAGAGAGCAGTGCAAGAAAGGGGGCAACTATTACTTCATCGACGGCCCTCCATACACCACGGGTTATATACACCTTGGCACAGCCTGGAACAAGATATTGAAGGATGTCATTCTCAGATACAGGAGGATGCAGAACTACAACGTTCGGGACCAGGCAGGCTTCGATATGCACGGCCTGCCAATAGAGGTGCAGGTGGAGAAAGCCCTGGGAATAAAGGATAAAAGGCAAATCGAAGCCATGGGCATCGACATATTCGTGAACAAGTGCAGGGATTTTGCCCAGGATTTTCAAAAGAAGATGGTGGATCAATTTAAAAGACTTGGCATATGGCTGGAATGGGAGAACCCCTATCTGACCATAAAAAACGATTATATAGAATCTGAATGGTGGACCCTAAAGAAGGCCCATGATAGAGGGCTTTTAACCCGATCCGAGAGGGTGCTGACCTGGTGCCCGCGATGCCAGACGGCCTTGGCCGAGGCGGAGGTTGAGTACTGGGAGGAAAACGACCCGTCCCTCTACGTCAGATTTCCAATAAAGGGCAAGGGTAACGAATCGTTTCTGATATGGACGACCACACCCTGGACCCTACCTGGCAACATGGCGGTGGCTGTGAACCCTGAGTTCGTTTACGCCCGTGTTTTGGTAAAAACCAAGGGCAAAAAGGAGGTGCTGATACTTCTTGGGGATAGGGTGGAGGAGGTAATGAATTTAACTGGCTGCAAGGATTATCAGATATTGGAACTAATTGGCGGGAGTCAGCTAACAGGCTTGGAGTACATCCATCCTTTCCTCAAAGACCTGAAATATCATCAGACCCTCCAGGGTGAATGGATACATAAGGTGCTGCTCTCTGACACGGTAACAGCCGAATACACGGGAGTCGTACATATCGCCCCAGGACACGGCCCAGAGGACTTCGAGATCGGGAAGGAATTCAACATCCCGCCCTTCTGTCCTGTTACGGAGGAGGGGAAGTTCTCTTTGGAGGCTGGAAAATTCGCGAGAACGCCCCTCAAGAAAGGCAACAGGATCATCATCCAGGAGCTGAGAAGGAAGGGCTTGATGCTCTTCGATGACGAGATAACTCACAGATACGGGCACTGCTGGCGGTGCAAAACCCCAATTATTTATCGAACCACCAAACAGTGGTTCCTGAAGATTACAGAATTAAAGGATGCCATGCTGGAGGAAATAGCCGATATCTCCTGGTACCCGGACTGGGCAGGCTCCTCCAGGATGAAGGATTGGGTGTCCAATGCAAGGGACTGGTGCATATCAAGGCAGAGGTTTTGGGGCACTCCGTTACCAATATGGCAATGCCAGTGCGGTAAGATCAAGGTTATAGGTTCTGTGAATGACCTAAAGAGCGGGAACAACTACAAGGCAGGGATGGAGCTTCACAGGCCGTGGATCGATGCCATTACATTCCCATGTCCAAAATGCAATCGCCAAATGGAAAGGGTACCGGATGTAATGGATGTGTGGTTCGATTCCGCGGTATGCGCATGGGCCCAGCTGGGTTTCCCCAAGAACAAGAAAGAATTCCAGAAATGGTGGCCATGCAAATGGATCGTTGAAGCACACGACCAAACAAGAGGATGGTTCTATTCCCAGCTTGGTGCGGGTTTGATCGCCTTCGACGAGGTTCCCTACAAATCCGTGCTCATGCATGGTTGGGCACTGGATGACCAGGGAAAGAGGATGTCTAAAAGTGCCGGGAACATCATCGAGCCCTTCGAGGTCATCAAGGATTACGGCGTCGACTCGCTTCGCTTCTACCTGTTGAAGACCTCTCCGCCGTGGGATGACCTTTCCTTCTCATACGAAGGTGTGAGAACCGCGAAGAGAACCATGAACATATTATGGAACGTTTACGTGTTCAGCACCACCTATATGACCCTGGATAAGTTCGATCCAAGTAAGGTATCCTTCAGATCCGTTAAGAAGTACATGAGGCTTGAGGACAAATGGCTGCTGTCGAAGGCTGAGGCCCTGAAGAAGAGTGTGAAAGATGCCCTTGAGAGGTACGACATACATATGGCTTGTCGTGCGCTTGAGGATTTCATACTGGATGACCTGTCAAGATGGTACGTGAGGCTCGTTCGGGACAGGACTTGGGTTGAGGGTGAGAAACCAGATAAGATGGCAGTTTACAAGGTTCTACATGAGGTGCTTTTAACTGTTAGCAACCTGTTGGCCCCTTTCACGCCCCATATAGCCGAGGAGATCTACCAGAACCTGGATGGCAGCCTGCCGACGATTTTCATGGCTGATGTTGCCAAGTTCAACAAGGCTCTGGTGGACACAGAATTGATCGGAGAGATGGACCTCGCCAGAGAGATCGTGGAGCGAGTGGCCAGTGCAAGACAAAAAGCGGGTATAAAGCTTAGATGGCCTGTAAAACTGGTGGTTGTTAAGGCCAATTCCCCTGAAGTGGAGAATGCTGTGGAGGACATGGAGAGGGTTATACTTCAACAAACCAACGCAAAGGCTTTGGAGCTCGTGAGTATGGGGGAAGAGTGGAAAGGCATGGAGCTGGAGGTCAAGCCAAATATGGAGGTCATAGGCCCTGTTTTCAGACAGTGGGCCAGTAAAATCGCCGCTCTTCTCCAGTACCAGTCAGCAAGGAGAATAAAGGAGGGCATTGAAAAGGGTGAATACGAGCTTGGGATAGAAGGACAACAGGTTAGGATCATGTCCAACATGGTATCATTTGCTGAGACGCTACCAACGGGTGTGCTCCAGGAGGAATTCTCAGGCGGGCTGATCTACCTCGATACACAGATCACCGATGAGATAAAATCGGAGGGGTTCTCAAAGGAGTTGATAAGGCGGATTCAGGAGATGCGAAAGGAGATGAATTTGAAGGTTGACGAGCATATTATCACAAAGGTCAAAATGAGCGACAATCTATACGATATACTGGAAGGAAAGAATGATTATATTGCAAGCGAAACCAGGTCCGAGACCCTTGATTTCGTTTCTGAGGAGCTGACAGAAGGCTACATCGTGGAATGGAATGCCGAGGGTGAGAGCTTTACCATCAGCATTTCGACCCCTGAGCTGCTGGTGGAAGAGGAGGGCGAAGAGGAAGCGGAGGTACCGCCTGCACCGGAGGAAACGCCTGAAGAACTCTGCGAACAATGCGGGAAATCTTTGAGTTATATCGAGAAGTACAAACGCTGGTACTGTTACAATTGCAAAAAGTACGCAAAGAAAGAGGGGGAGAAACCCGAGATTGGGGAAGAGGCTGTGGCAGAGGAGGTTAAGCCCCAGCTGTGTCCATGGTGTGGGGCATCGGTTCCGGAGGGTGCAGCCATATGCGGGAGATGCGGGGCCCCATTGGGGAAAGCTCCTCCAGAAGCTGAGAAAGTTGAGGCACCGGTTGAGGTCGAGGTGAAGGAAAAAGGCCTCAATATGGACGCCTTGAAATGGGGAGGCATGCATCTGATAAAAGGCGAGAACATCGAAGCGCCCTATGTGCTCATCGAGGAGGCTGTGGACAAAGGCTACCCCGCACTCTGCTTAACAAGGGATTTTCCAAAAAAACTGCGGGAGCAATTCAAATTCGGGGATGCGAAGGTGTATTGGCTCTCCAACGTCGGTAAGGTGGATACCATCCGGCCCAGAAATCTGGAAAAACTCAGCCTATCCATAGAGCAGTTCCTATCCAAGGACAAGCAGAGTGTGATACTGCTCTCAGGCATCGAGTATCTGATAACGAACAACAGTTTCATTACGGTGTTGAGATTGATCCAGTCCTTGAGGGATCAAATGGCTGTGAACAACTCGATATTAATTCTCCCTGTCAACCCAGCCACCTTGGAGAGCAGTCAATTGAAGCTCTTGGAGAGGGAAGTTGACTTTATTCTCTAAATCGGTTTTTAATTCGTCTGAAAGCAATGATAATATCCCGGCTTTGTTATTCCTCCTCTATATCCAGGAAATCACCTAAAAGCCCGTGAAATGTGGGACTTTTGCGGTAAAAAAGATCCGGAACCGGGAACAGAAGTATCTCAGGTGGTTTCGGTATTGACAAATGGGTTTTGTAAAAGGAGAGCAGCCCCTCCTTGATCCTGTCAAACTCATGATAATTCTTGGTGGCTGCAAAAATAATGTTTTCGAAGTTGCTTGAGACACCCATAAAGGCAGGTATCGACCTCTTCGTGTGGTCTATTCCGTTCCCCCTCATTTCTAAGGGAGCCTTGGGGCCGAAGAATGTGTACGCAAACATCAAAAGCTTACAACCAGTGCGTTCAAAATTGATTATACGCTGGGTTGATATCAGATCCTCCTTCATGAACCTCTTTTTTATGCTGGAAACAGCTTGTCGTGATACATCGAACCGATCCGCTATGTTGTTATCCGAATCCTCGGGATATTTTATCAGACCGTACAGCACCCGTTTCTCTTTCTTGCTAAGCCTTAGAACTTTCGCCCCCTTTTCAGAGGAGAATTCTGAGAGGTTCATCTTTCTCTGTATATCGTAGGAGTATTTCACTATGGGTGAAAAATTGAAGAAATTCCAGAATCTGGAGGTTTGAAAGGGGAATATCGCCCTTTTCCAATCGCCCACATCCGATAGGCGGTGGGAAGTAAGGAACATCTCCAGTTTTTCGTGTTGTTTGTTCGCTTCAGCGTAATTCCTTGCAACTATGAACACGATCCCGTTGCTCCTGCTCATAATAGAGAAAACAGCGTTGGGCTCGGGCTCCACAAAATCCTTAAAATAACCGATCCGCTTCTCGATGGGCACGGCCTCGTTGAATGTCCCGTATTCGACGCTCAGCAACTCAAAACCGATGCGGTAAAAATTTGGTATGTTCACGGTTCGAAAATAACCCCTTTGTCTGAGCCTTCTTCTGATGGCTGTTACGGTGGATAGCTTCAATCGTGTCTTCTTCGCCAAATCCTTATCGTTCAATGTGGGAAAATTCACCAAAGCCCAAAGTGTATCCTTTTCCTTTTTAGTCAGTTTCTTCTTAGGCATCGTTGACATTATAAGAATTTTTCTTTATAAATTTTGTTATTATTTCAGTCTCGAACCTTATCTTGAGGCATTTCACACAATAATTGCTAATTATTTAGGGTGGGAGGAGGGGGTAAGGCGGTGGGCCTTACGGTCTTCCAGAAACTGGAGGTATCGAGCAGGACATTTACACAAATCTTTTATGGCGGTTTCCATATATCGAAGGTGCATAACGGGGGTTTCAGTTATGAAAAAAAGTTCCAGGATAAAGGTGTCGCCTCCAGGCCCGAGAGCGCGTAGGATAATCTCCAAGGATGAGAAATTCATAGCAACAGCCACAAAAACCTCGCCTATCGCTGCAAAGCGGGCAAAAGGGGCCATAATAGAGGATGTGGATGAAAACACATACATAGATTTCACCAGCGGTGTGGGGGTGGTCAACACAGGCCACTGCCATCCCAAAATTGTTGAAGCGGTTCAGAAGCAGGCCGAGGAGCTGATGCATTTCGCAGGTACAGATTTCTATTACGATGTTCAGAACGAACTGGCAGAACAGCTCGTAAGAATCACCCCTGGTAAGTTCGACAAGAAGGTCTTCTTCACGAACAGCGGCACAGAATCCAATGAATGCGCAATTAAGCTGGCAAGGTGGTCCACAAATCGAAGTCGTTTTATTGCCTTCATCAGTGCATTTCACGGCAGGACAATTGGGTCGCTTTCACTTACCGCGAGCAAACCGGTGCATCGCGGCAGGTATTTCCCTGCCATGCCCGGGGTTATCCACATACCTTATGCATACTGTTACAGGTGCAGGTACAAGATGGAATACCCTGAGTGCGATGTCTGGTGTGCCAAGATTCTGGATGAGGTTTATTTCAAGACCTTTGTCCCTTCAGATGAAGTTGCGGCGCTGTTCTTCGAGCCTGTTCAAGGTGAAGGAGGGTACATCGTCCCGCCCAAGGAATTCGTACAGGAGATAAGGAAGATCACGAATAAGCATGGGATACCCATTGTGGATGATGAGGTTCAGGCCGGTTTTGGCAGGACAGGGAAGATGTTCGCCATAGAGCATTTTGATGTGGAGCCTGAAATAATCACAATAGCCAAGGGCATGGGCTCCGGGATGCCTATCGGTGCCTGTGTTTTTAATGCGAAGTACGATTTCGGGGTCTCTGGGGCGCATTCCAATACATACGGCGGCAATCTTTTGGCATGTGCTTCAGCATTGGCCACCATAGACGTGATCAAAAAGGAGAAACTTGCCGAGAGAGCGGCCAGGTTGGGGAAGATGGTTTCCAAACGGCTGAAGGAGATGAAGGAAAAATACAAGCTGATAGGCGATACCAGAGGCATTGGTTTGATGCAGGCTGTGGAACTCGTGAAGAGCAGAAAGACCAAGGCTCCGGCGGCCAAGGAGGCGGATAAGATCCTAGAGCATTGCTACAAGAACGGCTTGATTTTGCTGCCCTGCGGTTTCTCTGGCATAAGATTCATTCCTCCCCTTGTGATAAAAAAAGAAGAACTGAACGAAGGGCTGGATATCTTCGAGAGCGCGCTTAAGGTGGTTAAATAGGAGTTCTTCTTTCCTTGAAAGCTATACCTTGTTTCTCCAGTTCTTTTAGCACAGGCTCGTAAATTTCTGGCTTTACAGGAATGTGAACTCCTGTTAGGTCTATCTCTCCGCGGAGTACCATTTTCGCGCCAATTGCACAGGGCAGACCAACTGTCCTGGACATGGATGTGTCCCCCTCCGGAATCCCGTAATCGATTAACGTTGATGTGATCTTTTCTTTTTTGTCCGAATACTCTGCCAAGAACTCGTGGTGAAGGATCAACATGTCCCTCTCGCCTTTTTCGTACTGGAGTTTTTTTAGCATTGCGGCAACAAGTATATCCAACGGCGAGCCTTTTTGAACTGGTAGTGGGTCCTGGCTTAAAAGGCCAAGCCATTCGAATCTCTTTATTACTTCCGAGCTTTGGTCCAAGTCAAGATATTTAGCCAAAGCTTCTTTGATGTTTTCTCCTCCAGAAATATTGATCAGCCTTCCCATGAAATCACCGTAGCTCAGGCTCTCCAGTCCCTCCATCTCCTCGTCATTCAGAAGGCCGAGCTTTACGATGCTCAGCATGGTATCACACCAGCCAGGGTAACGTAAAGTACCGCGGTACATTGAATCAGTGTCTGCTATTCCGTATGTGTCCATATAAGGCAGCGAGTTCCTGTTTGGGTAGGCCTCGAAGTCGCCCAGGCCCTCGATGTTCAAGGTCCAGTAATGTCCGAAGAGCTCCTCTCCAGGAAGGGATAATTCCTTTTTATCCTTCAGATAACGGGCAGCGTTCCTTGCAGCCAGGAGTACGCCTCTCGGACTCCATGAGAACTTGTAGCCAAATGGATTCGTGTTGGCCTCGGGGGCCGGCAACCCTCCGCAGTAGCTGTAGAAACTGGCGATCCTCCCCCCGTTGTTTTGCACATCGTGAATGATCTTCATTGCAGACATATGGTCCACACCAGGATCGATTCCGATCTCGTTCAGGATTATTATACCTGCATCCCTTGCCTGGCCATCCAGCTCCCTCATGGCATCGCTCACATACGAAGTGGTCACCATGTTCTTTCTGTGCTTTATGCACAGCTTTGCAACCTTCACATGATGAACATACGGTAGAATGCTTATCACGAGGTCCGCTTGCGATACCAGAGCCTCGAGTTTACTCTCATCCTCTACATTCAACTGCTCAGCCTCACCCCTTGGATGCCCGCCTATCAACTTTTTTGCCTTGCTGACGGTTCTACTGGCAACCTTAACATTGAAATCCTCTTGATCCAACAGATATCTCACCAATGGGCCTGCAACGAGTCCGGCCCCAAGTACAAGGATGTTATTCATTATTTACCCTCCGATTTATGTTGAGGGCAATATAGTTTTTAAGCTAATAGCATTTTCGATTTTTTATTCTTAGATCCTCGCCAATTTGGATCTTTCAAATTATATTAGTAAAATTATTGGGTGGGAGGAGGTGGAAAGGCGTCCTAAGCCTTAAGATTTAACCGCTTGTGAACATAACCGAAGGCAAAAGTGCTCTAAAAATAGTCATGATCAAGAAGAGCACGGTGGTGGGCGTAATGAACATCTACAAACATTTCTCAATATACTTATACTCAGGAGTGAGCTCTCCATGATACAATATCACCGCCTTCTTGATGGGCGGCGGAAGATTTAATTCGTCAAATCCTACAGTGAAATCCGCTTTTACAATATGCGGAACGAACTCCATCAGAGTGTCGCCGAACTGTTCCGAGGATTCTTTTGGCAGCTCGCAGGGGAGGTTGTCGATGGCCATAACCACGATACCTCTACCCTCATGGCCATCTGTAACGTGATCTTCGATGGGGTCGTAAACAAAGATCGGATTTTCTATGCTCGTGGCCTTGAGCGTGAATTCAATGGCACCTTCGATGTCGCAGCTTATGTCCCCGATAACCTTCAGCTTTGGTTCCCCTTTTTCGGACATTTGCCTGACCAATTCCTTTGGCACCAATCTCGGGTATTGCTTGTCCCAGTAGATACAGTTCATCAATATCGTGAGATAAGGCACATGATTATGAAATGTGCCTCGATACTTTTCAGGATGGTCGTAGTAGTCGTACAGCTCGAATTCATGCTCAGTGGAGACAGGTTCCACCATATGCTCCTCTTTGAAAACAACCTTGTATATGACCTTATCAGAGAAATCCCCTTTTTCGTAAAAGGAAGCGAGCTTTTCTGGTTGTATCTCCTCAGTTGGAAGGGAAGAAAGAGCTTCCTGACACCCCTTCGATACATTACCGTAGCCTGCCAAACCTACCACCATGGGCACGATCGCTCTAGGCAAGCCCTCGTTTTTGATTCTGTCCCCAGCTTTAGAAATTGCCTCTTTTAATTCATCTGAGTCCTCGTAATTGTGGGTCTGCCGGATGTCTGTGAATGGATTGTCCATTCCCTCGTAACTCAGCCTTTGACCAAATGCAGCCAAGGTATCCATCATCCCAGCCATACCCGCCCACCGCCCGAAAAATATGAGACGAAAGCCTTTCTCGTTAACGATTCGCTCGTAATCTATGAGGTTGCACCCCAGCTCCATCATTTTCTTGAGCATTGGCATGTTGTGTTTCTGGCCTTTGATGACATGCGCGAAGAAGATATACGTCTTTCCCTGTTCTAGCAAATCAATAGGTATCTCCTTTATCGCGAAAATCGTAGGACATGCGGAGAGATCTTCAAGGCTCTTGGCACCTGCATTTTCAAATTCATCATCAGGAAAAGCACGTATCTTTGAAGGCTGTATCACAACCTCTACAGCCTCCTCTTTAAGTTTTTTCACATGCTCTGGTGTCAACGGAACGCGCCTTTCCCATTTATTCTTGTCTTCTCTTCTAATCCCGATACATGCGTTCATATCCATTCCCTCCGCTTCTCTCCCGTTCAGAAGTATCAGTCCTCCTTTGCCCTCATCAAGAGAACAGGACATTTGGTGTGCCTTGCCACCTTGTCTGCAACACCGCCCATCAGAAGATCCGATACGCAGCTCCTGCCCAATGCCGAGATCACGATGAGGTCATAGTCTTTTGAAAGATTAACGATTTGATCAGCTGGATGCCCTTCTATGATCTTTGTTTCCACCTCTACCCCAAGCTTTTCTCCCTCCTCTTTCACGTAATCCACCGCATCTTTGGCGATCTTTTCCAGACCTTTAAACATATCAGATTCCCTCATCTCATGTGGCTCCACGGGAAGCATCTCCCCAACTGCCAGCGCCTCTCCTATATAATGAGGATGTTCGATCACATGCAGTGCCGTCACCTTGGCACCTATGAGCTTAGCGAGGCTCAGGCCTTTCCTGGCCGCATGTTTCGCAGATTCAGAGCCGTCCACAGGTATGAGTATCTTTTGGTATTCCTTCATGAAAAACACCTTGGGTTGGAAAGGCCATTTCCGAATAAAAGGGTTTCGTTGGGATGGTGAGCTTATGCTGTTGGAGGCGAGTTCTTCTCTTCTGGTGGAGGAGGAGGTCCCTCCATAGATGAAGGAGGAGGTGGAGGGGAAGGTGTTGGAGGAGGCGGATATGGTGATGTGGGTGTTGAGAGAGGCGGAGGGGGTGTGTGAGGTGGTGGAGGTGGTAATGTTTTTGGTTTTGATTGTGCCTCTTCTCTCCTCGTCATAGTGCTTCTGCCTTTGATGAAAATCACCAAACAGGTCAATATTCCGGCAAGTAATATTATCAAATCTACGATCAGACCTATTCCTAGGACTGGTGGTACTCGAAGAAGCCCGGTTAATAGAGAGATTATCCCAGTAGTCATCTCTACACATACGAAGGGCAATGTCCCCAAAAGGAACGTGTAGAGTCTATCCCTTTGAAGGTTTCCCCAAAATCTTAACGGTCGTAGGTAGGAGAATAATATACCCATAACCAGTAGGATCGTGGTGAATATGAGGGCTATGAAAGGCTTCCAATTGTATTCTTCTGGCTTGGCTACCGGGTTTATTACGAAGGTGCCTTCCTCTTTGGCCCAGTTGTCGCTTGTATCATTGGCCCAAATAGTGAAATTGTATATCCCTGGATGATAATAAGCTCGGGCCCGGAAGACCCTTTCATTTACAGGGTCATATAACATAGAAAGATTTCCTACAAAATTCCCATCAGGGTCATGAATCTCCACCCATACCCCAAACAGTTGATAATTATCTCTGGCATGCACTGTGATATTCACATTTTCAGACACCTCTTGTGGATCGGGGAAAGAGATGATGTCGGTTAGCGTTGGCGGGGTGGTGTCCTGGATAACGAATGTATCTGAGGCATTGGCAAAATTCTCGCTGGTATCATTTGCCCATATCGTAAAGGTATAAGTTCCGACTTTATTGTAGGTCTGATTCCAGTAGTATTTTCCACTTATTGAATCGAATAATATAGAGTGGCTTTCCATAAAAATTCCATAAGGATCGAAAATTTCGAGCCAAATACCCGATAGTTCATAGGTGTCAATAACATTCGATGAAATGTTCACATATCCGAATACTTCTTGAGGATTTGGTGTCGCAATAACATCGCTTACAATGGGCTTCGTATTGTCTTGAATAACGAATGTATCAACAACAGAGGCCCAATTATCACTTGTATCATTTGCCCAGATTGTGAAGGTATAGGTACCCAGAAGATCGTAGGTTTTGTTCAAGTAGTATCTTCCATTTATCGGGTCATATAACATTGAGAAATTCCCTGAAAAACTTCCATCTAGATCGCAAATCTCAGCCCAAACTCCAAACAGTTGACAGTTATCTATAACATTTGCAGAGATATTTACATCTCTAAAAACCTCTTGAGTGTCTGGCACAGAGATAACATCAGATATCTTGGGCGGAGTAGTGTCTTGGATAACAAATGTATCTAAAACGGATAACCAATTGTCGCGTGTATCGTTTGCCCAAATCGTGAAAGTGTACGTTCCAACGATATCATAGCTCTGGTTCCAATAATATCTATCATTTATCGAGTCATATAACATTAAGAAATTTCCAACAAAACCTCCATCAGGATCGTAGATCTCAACCCAAACCCCCATCAATTGATAGCTATCTATAACATAAGCTGAAATGTTAACATTTCTAAAAACTTCTTGAGGATTTGGAATAGGTTCAACATCGGCTATCACAGGAGGCGTGGTATCTTGAATGACGAAAGTATCAGAAGCAGAAGCCCAATTATCACTTGTATCATTTGCCCAGATTGTGAAGGTGTATGTTCCTAAAATATCATAGTCTTGGTTCCAATAGTATCTTTCATTTATCGGATTATATAACATCGAGATATTTCCCACAAAACCTCCATCAGGATCGTAAATCTCGATCCAAGCTCCGAAAATTTGATAGTTATCCGTGACATTTGCTGTAATCATTACATTTTCCAATACTTCTTGCGGGTCAGGGAAGGCATTAATATCGTCAACCATCGGCAGAGTTGTATCTTGGATGATAAAACTTCCAGAAGCAACTGCCCAATTATCGCTTGTATCATTTACCCAGATGGTATATTGATATGAACCTAGAGTGACATAGGTATCGTTATAGTACCATTGATCGCCAGTGCCTTGAGTCATAGATATGTTGTTATACCCTCCTCCAGGTAGAGTGATGTTAACCCAAACATTGTACACCCCAACATTATCAGTTACATCACAACTGATATTGACATAACCACCTGTTTCTTGTGGGTCGGGAACATCTATCACATTCGAAAGCTCCGGTATTGTCGAGTCTCGGATCGTATAGCTGTGACCAGATGAGCTGTTCCAATTATCGGATGTATCATTAGCCCAAATAGTGTATTGATACAACCCTAGAGTGACATAAGTATTGTTGTAGTACCACTGATTTCCAACGCCTTGAGTCAGCGAAACGTTACTGTATCCGCCATCAGGTAGAGTGATGTTAACCCAAACATCATACACTCCGACATTATCGGTCAGATCACAACTGATATTGACATATCCACCTGTTTCCTGTGGATCAGGAACATCTATCACATTGGAAATCTCCGGTATCGTCGTGTCTTGGATCGTGAAGCTGTGACCGGACGAGCTGTTCCAATTGTTTGAAGTGTCATTCACCCCTATAGTGTAGTGATACAACCCTAAAGTGGCATATGTGTTATTGTAGTACCACTGATTACCTACTCCCTGTATCATAGAGACGTTACTATATCCTCCATCAGGCTGGGTAATGTTCACCCAGACGTTGTATACCCCAACATTATCTGTCACATCACAACTGATATTAACCCAACTCCCTCCTTCCTGTGGATCTGGAGCCTCCTGTACATTTGAGATCTCTGGCAGTGTTGTGTCTTGGATAACGAATGAATCAGAAACTGAAGCCCAACAATCGCTTGTATCATTCGCCCAAATTGTGAAAGAGTAAGTCCCGACAATATCATAAGTCTGATTCCAATAATATCTATCGTTTATAGCATCGTATAACATTGAGATATTTCCTACAAAATCGCCATCAGGATCGTAAATCTCGACCCATGCTCCAAACAGTTGATAATTATCGGTAACATTCGCGGTGATGTTCACATTACCAAGCACTTCCTGTGGATCGGGTGAAGCATTAACAACTGTAATAACGGGCGGTGCTGTGTCTTGGATAACGAATGAATCAGAAACTGAATCCCAATTGTCACTTGTATCATTTACCCATATCGTGAAAGTATAGGTCCCGACAATATCATAGCCCTGATTCCAATAGTATCTATCATTTATAGCCTCGTACAACAATGTAAGATTCCCTATAAAAGTTCCATCTGGATCGTAAATCTCTGCCCAAGCTCCAAATAATTGATATGCATCTGTAATATTGGCAGTGATATTAACGTTTCCAAATACTTCTTGTGGGTTTGGTAAAGAGATGACATCGGTTATCGTCGGTGGTGTCGTATCTCGGATAATAAAGACGTCTGTGATGGACATCCAATTATCGCTTGTATCATTCGCCCATATTGTGAAGGAATAGGTTCCAACAATATCATAACTCTGGTTCCAATAGTATCTATCATTTATCGGGTCGTATAACATTGAGATATTTCCAACAAAACCGCCATCCGGATCGTAAATCTCGACCCATGCTCCAAACAGTTGATAGTTATCTGTACAATTAGCAGTGATGTTCACATTTCCAAAAACTTCTTGAGGGTCCGGCACTGAGACAACATCAGATATCGTCGGCGGGGTAGAATCTTGAATAACGAATGTATCTGAAGCTGAGGACCAATAATTAGTTGTATCATTTGCCCAGATAGTGAATGAGTAGGTACCAACAATATCATAGCTTTGGTTCCAATAGTATCTGTCATTTATCGGGTCGTATAACATTGAGAGATTTCCAACAGAACCACCATCTGGATCGTAAATCTCCACCCATACTCCAAAAACTGTGACATTGGATGTTTCCACTACCGAGATGTTAACATTTCCATAGACCTCTTGTGGATCTGGGTCTGCGGTTACATCGGTTATGTAAATTGCGAAACGCTTGTAATAGATTTCATAATTTCCATCCCTGTCATCCGGCCAGAATATGTGGGGCCTGTCATCTGGATCTAATAATATAAAGGGCGTTGCTGAGTTGGCAGGATCATCTGTCAATCTGGTATCTGAGACAAGCACATCA
>CBDUXN010000057.1:0-17383 GCA_965371185.1 uncultured Thermoplasmata archaeon | reverse complement strand
ATTTATCGTCATGGATGTGCTTATCTCATCCAATCTAATACCCTCGAACAGAACCTCCATATCCTGGAGGGAATCTATTGCAACACCAACCTTTCCAGCCTCGCCCTTTGAAATGGGATGATCGGAATCGTAGCCCATCTGTGTTGGCAGGTCAAAAGCCACGCTCAACCCTGTCTGTCCCTGCTCAAGCAGATATTTGTACCGCCTATTCGATTCCTCCGCCGTTCCAAAGCCCGCGTACTGCCGCATGGTCCAGAGCCTTCCTCTGTACATTGTGGATTGAACGCCGCGTGTGAAGGGCCATTCACCAGGGAAGCCGATATCTCCACCGTAATCGACATCAGAAACGTCCAGGGGCGTGTAAAGCCTCTCGACACCCATGCTGGAGGTAGTAACGAACTCCTTCCTCCTCTCAGGGTGTTTTCTTATCATCTCCACTACCAGGCTCCTCTCCCATTCCTCCTTCCCCTTCTTTATGGGATCTACATCTTTTTTTGCCATCACAGGTCACTATCCTGAATTTAAGGAACAAAAAATCAACCGAAATACCTCGAAGTCTCGTCCTCTATCTTCACTGGTTTCAGGCCCTCGGCTGCGGAAATCACATCGATGGCTATGACCATGTGCATGGGTATGACCCTGAGCTTGCCCCCATCCCCTCCGTGGGACTCGTCCAGCTCGATGCAGATGGCATCCTGATGGCCGAAGGCTGTAAAGCCTTTGAACGTTCCCTGGGACACCAGGGGTTTGTCCCTGGATTCAAGGGACCTGATGCTGTACTTCGAGCCTATCGTCAGCTGAAATTCCGCGTTCTCCTTCATGCATTCACTTCCTTTTCCGCTCCTTCTCCACGATCCGCTGCAGATGATCCACGGTCTTGCGGTAATTCTCTATTGCAACCTCCAGGTGCGCCTCCACGAAGTTCCAGGCCTTGGAAAGGTTGCTGTACCTGATCCTGTAGGCCTTCTTGCTCTGCCCCTCACCCCTTTCCACGTATAATTCCTCGAGGAGGTCCAGGCCCTTGAGCTTGTTTATGTGCCTGTAGATCGTGGGCTTTGTGGTTTTAAGCTCGTTTGCCAGCTCCTCCACAAGCCAGCCCTTGTCAGGGTGGCCCAGGAAGCATTCGGTAAAGAGCCTGTACGGCACGCTCTTCAAAACATCGGTTGTGCCTGTCTTTGGATCGTAGCCCTTGGGCAGGTAGCCGATCTGGGTGAGGAAAGTGAGGGCTACTTCGTCTTTATCCTCCAATGGAGTTAGAGGTGTGTTGCTCACAACCGTGATCTCAAAAGCCATGTCCGCTCACCAGTTTAGGTTGCTGCTTCATTGGTGTAATGTCATGCAGTTAATTAGGATTTTTGGTGTTCATGACCCAGGCTGAAAAAATATGCTGCAAAAGAGGGAGGGGGGGCGATTACTCAATATTGCCCTCAATTGCGATATTGGCCCCTCGGAATGCTGTCTGTCCCCTCCTCCCTCGGCATTTGGAGGGGTATCTAACCTTCCGGTTCTGGCGGCGGGGGATAATCGGGAGGAGGTGGAGGGAATTCCTCCGATGAAGGTGCCGGGGGTTCATCCGGCGGAGGTAGCTGTTCCTCAGGTGGTAGGGATTCCACCGTCCCGGGCTTCTTCCTCACTGCAAGGGCTGCAATGGCAATGACGATGACCAAAATTATCAATGCCAGCAGTATAGGAATCATTGGCATCCCGGAGTCATCGGGGCTGGCGCTCTCGCCCTCTTTCAGCGAGACCTGGTTGATACCAGGCTGTCCTGTGTCACCGTCGATGTTGCCGGCCACTATGGTGTAATCGCCGTCGCTGGGCATGAAATCCGGGATAACCGTGCGTCCCACGTACTCGTTGCCTCCGTTCTTCTCAAGGAATATGATGTTCCCGCCCTCAACCCAGCACACCCAATCGCTCTCATACTCATCGTAGTAGAGGCCTGAGGTGGGAATGCCAGGCATCCATTTCGCGAACAGCTCGTCACCGTCTCCCAGTGCCTGGGAGGTCTCGATGGTCACCCTGGTCTTTCCTCCCACCACCAGGGGATCTGACTTGATCGTGATGCTGTCGGCGCTGAAGAGGTCGCCCTTCGATATGAACACGACATCCACAACCTCCTCGTATACCAGCTCGTCGTCCAGGTCGTAGTTGGGCATATAATGCTGATTATAGTTGTCAGAATGTCTCGGGATTCCAGTCTCGAAGTGTATGTAGGCCTCACCCTGGGCGGACGGCGCGTAGAAGGAGATGGTGAAATCCCCGAGCTGGTTCGTGGTCGCTGTCCCTGTTTTTATGACCTGGACCGCACCGTCAACGTAGCTTCCATCCACTGGCATAAGGTGGCAGTCCACGATTGCGAAACCCATGCTCTCTAAGGTGATGTAGTAGTGGATCTTCTGATCTTGCATGGGCACCGAGCAGTTGTAGGCCTTGTAGCTCCTCGTTACGCTTTGCCCCGCACCGTACATGTATTCCGAGCCCTCGTAGATGATATCGAAGCTGTGATGTGATGGATTGGGTGTTTCATAGGGATCTTCCGTAAAGATATAGCCGCCGAACTTCTGCAGCTTGTCCTCTGTGATGACGTAGCCTGACACATGGACACCGTTCCAGACACCTGTCAGGCTGAATATCGCAGTGCCGTCCTCGCCTGTGGTGCCTGTCAGTTCCCTGGGATAGGTGATCGTGATACCAGCATCCGACACACCGCTGCCATCCTCATCCGCAACACCCAGAGTGAAGGTGGCGGTGTTTCCAGCAATAGAATCCAGATTGTACCATACGTTCAGTACATTGATGGTAATATATGCGTTCGCGTAGGCATGGGCACCCGCGTATGTGGCATGTGCTTCCAGCTCGTAATCACCGTTCTCTGTAATGTTGATAAATGTGTAGGTCACATCGTAGGTTCCCTGGGAAACCCTCGTGCTCTCGAGCTCTGTCTCCTCGTCATAGGGATCCACAATTCTGATATAGGAGAATCCGTCAACATCAACGAGGTCGCCCCTGTACCTTGCAGTTATTGTGGCTGTTACCGCATCATCTGGCCATGCATAGGCCCTTCTCTGATGAGCGAAGTGGATGCCCAGCTCGAATTCGTCCTGGAAAATACTAATTTCGAGCTCGGTATCATCGCTGTCGTTGTCCTTCACGACGCTGGCACGGAACCAGGCATGGTGATCGTCGTCCTCGATGGTGTAGTCGCCCTGGTAAACCCCTGTGGATATCCACGTCATCTCTATATCAAGATCGGGCCACTGCCATTGCGTGTCCAGTGTAACCTCGATTTCGTCCGCATCGATCAGAACACCCTTGTCGTATACCCTTAATTCCACGAGTATGATGTCATCAGGCTTGTATATTCTATCCTCCGCCGTCATAAAGACCTTTAAAGAGTCCCTCTCGGCGGAGGTAACGGGCATGAAAGCCCCCACACACAGCAATACCGCAATCAGTATCGTTATACTATTCGTTATCTTCATGATTTCACCAAAATGAAAATCTCGCCTAATAATATATATAATTTAAGAAGTAAATATCATATTTTGATATCGTTAGGCTTCTCCTCTCCCTTCAAAAGCCTCCCAAGGACTTCTGGAATATCCCCGATTTTGACCCTCTTCTGATCCTTCGTGTCCCTATCACGGATCGTAACTGTGTCATCCTTCAGGGAATCGTAATCTATTGTAATGCAAAACGGTGTACCCACCTCGTCCATTCGTGCGTACCTTCTTCCAATTGAGCCTGAAGCGTCGTAGTAGGTCATGATCCCTTCTTTTCTCAGCGTGTCGTCTATTGGCTTTGCCTTGGCCATCAGCTCATCCTTGGCCATCAAGGGGAACACACCCACTTTAATAGGAGAAATCTTAGGATCGAGGCGCAGCGTGATGTAATCTTCCTCCTCATGGTACGCATGTTCCAAAACAGTATAGAATATCCTGTCTATGCCATAAGAAGGCTCTATAACGTGGGGAACGTACCTCTTGCCTGAGGTCTTCTCCCTTACAGTTACGATATCAAAGCATTCCTTATCCACCTCGAAGGCTTCTCCCTCGATATTCACGGTAATGGACTCCTTTCCCTCCAACCCATCGGCATCCATATTTTCTAAAGCTTCCATGACCTTGCCTGCATCCTTCTTGAATTTGGGGCCCAGAACCTCGGGCTTCACGACCACCTTCTTCACTTCCATCTCCACAGGCTCATCGAACCTTTCAAAGGCCCTGAGGTCCTGTTTCGAGTGGTCGATGTGCCCTTGAAGGTCGTAGCATGTCCTGTCAGCGATGCCCACCACTTCGACCCACCCGAAGCCGGTTTCCGCCTCAGCGTCCCAGCAGTCCGCTGCATAATGCGCCATCTCCTCCTTCAGGTGCTGCCTGAACCTCAGCCTTTCAGGATCCATACCCACCTCAACCAGAAACCTCTGAGTTAGGGCAACGAAGTATCCGAGAACCTCCTTCTTGATGATTCCTTTCTCAACAGCCTCGGCTAAGGTTGTTCTGACCTCCCCTCCCTCATTTGGAACAAGCCTCAATTCCTCGCCGCTCAGCTCTTGGAACCTTGGCCATGAATCATCTTCAGGCTTGACGAACAGTTCCGCCTCAGCCATGTTCAGCTCCCTCAATCTTATAACGCCCTGCCTTGGCGATATTTCGTTCCTGAACCCAGGGCCGATCTGGACCACACCGAAGGGCATCCTTTCCCTGAAATAGCGGTAGAGAAGCCCGAAGTTCACGAATATCCCTTGGGCGGTCTCGGGCCTGAGATAGCCTTTTCTGGCTCCTTTCAGCCCAGCGCCTATTGCCAGCTCGAACATGAGGTTGAAGGGCTTGGGTGAGGAAAGGGTACCTTTACATCTAGTGCATCTGATGTTCTCCTTGGCCACGATGTCCTCGAGCTCCTCGGCGGAAAGACCCTCGGATTCCTCACAGTGATCCTTCACAAGATGATCGGCTCTGTAAACCTCCCCGCATCTTGTGCATTCGATTAAAAAATCCTTGAACTCGTTCACGTGGCCGGATGCTATGAAGACCTCCTCAGGTGTTATAATGGTGGATCTTATCTCTGCAAAGCCCTCGCCCAGAACGTAATAATTCCGCCATATATCCTCGATGTTCTTTTTCATGGCAGAGCCCAGGGGGCCGTAGTCGTAGAAGCCTGCTATGCCCCCGTATATCTCGGACGACGGCCAGAGAAATCCCCGCCTTTTCGCCAGTGTCAGCACCTTTTCTGCGTTCATGCCATCAGGCCCTATTCAGCTGAAGTTAGGAAATGAATATAAAATGAGATTCATAATGATTTCATTTCATAAGACAGGAGACCACATCCAGCTCATCCACCATTGCTATCAACTGGTCATCAATATCCCGGATGGGCAGCTGACCGAAATCGTTCGTCCTCATGATCCTAGCAGCCTCGCTTATCGTAGTCTTCCTGAACACTGTAACAGGTTCTTGAACCATTATCTCCTTGACAGGAATTTTCGGCAGGGTTATCTCCGATACCTCGTAGTACAGCTTCATGATGTTCCTCAAGCCCTCCCAGGTCCATTCGTCCTCGTCCTCACCAGAACCCAGGTCCGACATGGCGGTGGAACCGTTCACGACGCTCAGGTTGAATATGTCCCTGTCCGTGATTATGCCGGACAGCTTTGAATCATCGTCGAGCACCGGGAAGGCGTAGGCGTTGGTGATCTTGATCACGGCTGCAACAACCGTCAATGGAGTGTTCTCATATATCGGAATGCAGGGACGGCGGACGAGTGTCTCCACAGTCTCCTTGAAATTCTCCTTCTCCACTATGGCCAAAAGATCAGTGGGCGTGACTATACCCACCAGCTTCTTGTTTTCCACAACCGGCAGGTGATGCAGGTTGTTTTCCACGAGTATCTTCGCCGCCTTCCTCACGTTGTCCTTGCTCTGAACGTAGGGATGCTCCTTGTTTACTATCAATGCCAGCTGCTCCACACCAGGCTTTGAAAAGATGTCCTGCCTGCTCACGAAACCGACATACTTCCTTGTGCCCTCCTTTACCACGGGCACACCCGTGATGTTGTGCTGAACCAGCAATTTAAGCACTTTCGATCTGTTGCCAGGCGCCTCTGCTCTGATCGGATCTTTCGTCATGAGCTCAGATACTTTCACTTCCATTCCTCCATGTCGTTGACGGTTTTTTTAACCTCTTTTCCATAGGTAGTTATTGATGCTTATCAAGGATATGTCCCTGCAGCACGCCCCGTTTACCAGGGTATGGGCAGGGTGCTCCATGGGAAGGTCGAACACCATGAAGTTCGCCTCCTTTCCCAAGGTCAGGCAAATATCATCTCCTACATTTAAAACTTTGCGTGGATTTCGCAGCACCATGTCAAGGATGTCCTTGGCATCTACATCGCCTTTGAGCCTTGAGATCTTGTACGCGAACTCCAACTCTCTCAATATCGAATGAGGTGCGTTGAGCATGGCGTTGTCCGTGCCCAAGGTCAGTTTTAAACCCTTTTCGAGCATTCTCGGTATGTTCGGAACGTTGCCGAAGAAAACCTCGGAACGCGGGCAAACAACTATTGGCACATCGTTGTCTGCGCAGATATCAAGGTCGTCATCTGATGCCTCGTTCATATGTATCAAGAAATCGGGCTTGAGATCCAGGATGGCCTCTATGTCCTCTCTAACTCGTTCGCTGGCGTGGAGGGCAAAGCGTTTTCTTCCTCTTTTTGCATGCTCGGATACCTTTTTTATCTCATCACCTTCCCAATCCGAGATGCTGCTGAGCCCGATTCCGTCGATGTCTGTCAGCAGCTGCTCCATCTCCTCAGGATCATATTTCATTCCCTCAGGCCTTCCAAAAAGCATTGGCCTCAAAGGGGAACCATGCAATGCATCCTTTAACAGCTCAACGCCCTGCAAACCCCCTTCCCTGAAATCACAGAAATGCCCTATCCCGGAACGAAGCATCCTGTCTGCAACGAGCTTCATGGTCCCGATCATGGTTTCCCTTGGAGTGTCTCTCAGCACCCTGTGCTTCAAACCGTCAGGAGGGGCCACGAGCTCCTCTATGCCGCCCTTCACCTCCTCCCGAATCACGGCATCCCCGATGTGGGTGTGCGCGTTCACAAAGGTTGGGAGGATTATGCCTTTCGCGATCGTGCCACTTTTTTGGCCTTTCCCTGCCTCTTTTATGATGCCTTCTTCGAACCCGAGAAAGCCCTCTTCGAAGCTTCCATCCCTATAAATCTTCCCTGTAATGTACTTCATATTTTGACCGCAAAAAGGGTAAATACTCGCTGAATATAATGTTTGTGTTGGTTTTTTGAAAAAATTCCTGATCAGTTCTACCGATTTCAAGTGAATCCCGGTTTATCGGCTATTTCTGGGGGTTTTTCGGGGATCTGTTAATTATCCTCAGTGATAACCGATTAGAAACGTTTATAACCAAACCAATCGAATATAATTAACGATAGACCCTCCCTCCTATCGTCACGTAGAGATGGTGGATATCAGTGGCAAAGGTTCCCCCCTCATTTTTCCTTTGCCGCTAAACCCCATCTCAAATGACTTTTTTTAAAAACTCCCAATAGGCGCGGCGCTATATCTTTTTCTCCAGCTCGTCGAGCTTCCTCTCCAGCGTCCTGCCCCTCACTGCCACAGCCAACTCGCCCCTCGTCTTCTCGATGAGGCTCCTGGCAATGTCCTGCTTACGTCTTATTGAAACCAAGGCATTAGGATAATCGAATCTTATAAGGAACTCGTAGAACCTGTCCATCTTTTGAAGGTAGTTCTCAGCGTTCTCCACGTCCCCTGCCTTGAGGCATTCAAGGGTGAAGCGTCTCAGCTCTCCTATGTTATCGGCCATGCCGAGGAGATATGATGTGTCCGTGGCATCAAGCTCCTTCGGGGTGGGCAGGTTCTTTCCTTTGATCACAGCTATAAGTATGGCTGCCTCGCACAGCTCCTGGAAGGCGCTCTCAACAAAACCTGCGTGCAGCAGGTCCGGATACTCCTGGAGCAGGCTTCGCAGCCTGGATGCCTCGCTTCTTGCCTCCTGGAAAATCTCGTCCACCTCCTCCTTGCGGTGAACGCCCTGGGTTATTGCAGTGGACAGCCTTGTGATGGCCCTGCACGATTTCAAGGCGACTTCCCTAGTAGCGTCCTTGTCGTCCAGGTTCTTCTCGATCTGATCCATGATCTCGCGGAGGTTCTCCATGCCGGGGTGTAGGCAATTGGGGTTTTTAGGCTTTTTGCCGGATTATTTTCGTATTGATCCTCCTATTCGACAATTTTAGGGTAGGCTGAGGGGGCCAGGTGGAGGGGGGAAGGCGGGGACAATCAATTCCTGATCTGCCCATACCCTCCTCCACCGGGCGTCTCAACCACCACCAGATCGTTTTTTTCCAGGGATACGGTGGCCTTTGAGGGAAGTTCAATCCTCTTTCCATCTCGAACCAGATAATTACAACCGAGCTTTGCATCTCCTCCGCCCTCCAACCCTTTAGGCGGGAATTTTCGTCTGTCCGAGATTATGGATAGGGTGCCTTCTTGGGCAAGAAAACGCACCGCGCGGCGAACCCCAAGGCCGCCATTGAACCTTCCTCTACCTTCTGAGCCTGAGATCAGCTCGTATCTCTCGACCCTAAGAGGATATGCTGTCTCCAGTGCCTCGATCGGCGTGTTCGCGGTGTTCGTCATGTGGGTGTGAATCCCGCTCTGGCCGTGTCTGAAGGGCAGCGCACCTTCCCCTCCTGCAATGGTTTCGTAGTATGTGAATTCCCTGCTTCCAATTAACAGGTTGTTCATGGTGCCCTGGGACTGGGCAGGTATCTTTTCAGGCAAGGCCTGGGCCAGGGCCAGGAAAAGGACATCCACGATTCTTTGTGAGGTCTCGACGTTTCCCGCAGATACCGCCGCCGGAGGTTTCGGATTCAGCAATGTGCCTTCAGGTATGTGAACGGTTATGGGCCTGTAGCATCCGTGATTCGGGGGTGCGTAAGGATCCGTGACACAGCGCACGACGTAATATACCGAGGAAAGTACCACCGCGAATGGAGAATTGAGGTTGCCCTTCACCTGTTCGTCTGTTCCTGTGAAATCCACTTCGATTTCCTCCTCTCTAACCTCAACGCCGACCGCGATCTTCACCGGCCCATCTGTGATACCGTCATCGTCCATCCAGTCCTCTGCCTTGTAGTTCCCCTTTGGTATGGTTATGATGGCCTTTCTTACCCTTCTTTCGCTGTAATTTAATATTTCCACCACAAAATCTTGATACTCACTAATACTGTACTTGTTTATATAGAACAGAAACCTTTTACCGCCTGTGTTGTTGGCAGCAATCTGCGCTCTGAGATCACCGAGCCTCTCCTTTGGGCTTCTCGTGCCTTTCTCTATTAAATTAAAGATCTCCTGGTTCTCATCACCCTTATGAAGCAGCTTCACAGGTTCGAGTACAATGCCCTCCTCCTCCAGAGTCCGGCTGTCTGATGGCATCGAGCCTGGGGCTTTTCCTCCAACATCCGCATGATGCGCCTTGTTGACTGCATACCCAACAAGCTCGTTCTTCAGGAAAACCGGCTTCACAAGGGTTATATCGTTCAGATGCGAGCCGCCGTGGTATGGGTCGTTCACCACGATCTGGTCTCCATCCTCCAGATCATCTTTAAAATATTTTCTTGTATGGCCAACAGCCAAGGGCATGGAGCCAAGATGCACAGGTATGTGCTCTGCCTGGGCTAGCATCCTGCCTTTGGCATCGAAAATCGCGCAGCTGGCGTCCATCCTCTCCTTGATATTCGGGGAGTAGGCAGTCCGCCTCAGTGCAGTGCCCATCTCCTCGGGCACGAAGGTGAAGGCGTTCTTCAGTATCTCCAGCCGAACAGGATCCAGCTAGCCCACCTCCAAGTGTATGATACCGAATTTGTCGATCTTGAAGGGAATGTCGGGAACGATCACAGTGGTGGCGGTTTCCTCTTCTATGATGGCCGGGCCTTGTTTCATGAAATCTGGTGTAAGGTCATCCCGGGAAAATATTTTCGTCTGTCTTATCCCACCATCGAATAGGACCATTCGCTCCCCCTTTGCCTGGTTGGTACCTGCACTGGTAACCTTTGGAATGGGTTTCTCCCTTTCATGGATGGCAAACAACCTTACGTTTACCACTTCCAACAGCTCGGAAGGCATGGCGTAGCCGTAAAGTTGCTCATGTTTTTTGTGAAACGCCTCTTCCAAATTTCCCTGATACTCCACATTGATCTCGTAGCTCTGGCCCTTGTACCTGAGATCGAGAGAGGACAGGAAAATAGCGTCCTTTTGTCCGATGCTCTGTTTTTTCAAGTCAGTTACTGCCAATTCTCTCAACTCTCTTAATCCATATTGTATATCCTTCTCAGAACCTCCCAAAGGTAGAAGAATGCTTTTACTGTAGCTCAATCGAATATCTGAAACGAGAATCCCGTAGGCAGAAAATGCTCCCGGCATGAAGGGAACCAGCACTTTCCTTACACCTAGCTCCTTTGCCAGAGCGCAGGCGTGCATCGGGCCTGCACCTCCGTAGGCAACCAAGGCAAAATCCCTTGGATCAAGGCCTCTTTTTGCAAGGGTCAGCCTTACCGCTCGAATCATATTGGAGTTCACGACATTCTGCACACCCAAAATGGTTTCCTCCTGGTTCATCCCGAGTTTCCTGGAAAGCTTGGCCAGTTTTTCCTCCACAGGCCCTCTTTTCAAGGGCATCTCTCCGCCGAGAAGTCCTTCCTCGCCGAGGTAGCCGGCCAAAAGGTTGCAGTCGGTTACCGTGATATCCTTTCCGTCTTTGTCATAGCAAATCGGGCCAGGCTCGGCTCCCGCACTCTTAGGCCCGACCCTCAATGCACCGCCTTCATCCAGCCACACGATGCTCCCTCCGCCTGCCCCTATTGTGGTTATGTCCAGCATGGGCACACCTATTGGCAGGCCGTTAATTTCTCCTTCCGACGTCCAGACAGGCTGGGAGTCGATGATCAGGGAGATGTCTGCACTTGTTCCACCCATATCGAAGGATATCAGGTTCTCGATGCCTGAGAGCTCCCCAAGGTATTTGACTGCCGAGACACCCCCGGCTGGGCCTGAGAGCAGGATGTTTATGGGTTTTTTTCTACCTACTTTGGATGTGGTCACCCCCCCGTTGGACTGCATGATGTAGAATGTGCTGCCAAAGGCATGTTCCAGATCGGAGATGTATCGGGTCACGATGGGTCTTACGTAGGCATCCAGCACCGTGGTTGAGGTGCGCTCGTATTCCCTGAACTCGGGAAGCACATCTGAGGAAAGGGAAAGGGGGAAATCTTTGAGTGCCTCGGCAATTCGCCTTTCATGCTCTGGTCTTAAGAAGGAGAACAAAAGGGATACAGCCACTGCCTCTACATCTGTCTTGCCAAGTTTTTCTTTAAGGCTTTCGAGTTCCTCCTCTTGTAGATTCTTGAGGATACCACCCTCAGCATCCACCCGTTCATCAACCTCGAAGCACAGCTCCCTTGAAACATATGGCTCAGGCCTGAGTTGGGTAAAATCGTAGAGGCTAGGTCTCTTCTGCCTAGCTATTGTGAGAATATCCTTGAAGCCTTTAGTTGTTATTAGAGCGCATCTTGCTCCTTTCCGTTCGAGCACCGCGTTCGTTGCCACAGTTGTGCCGTGGGAGAGTATGCTTGGTTTCTTCCAGTCCAAGCCCTTCTTCACCGCCTCGCTTGGATTCTTAGGTGTGGAGGGGAGCTTGAAAGTGTGCAACTTACCGTCCTCCAGGACCACGAAATCTGTGAAAGTGCCTCCTATGTCGGTGCTGATGTGCATCTTCTATCGGTATGGGTATGAGGGGAAAAAGAGAAAAACATTTTGGGTTGAGAAGTATAGTTTATCTGCTTCTCATACTCGAATGTGGAATGTCATATGACCATTATCATACCGTCGTATGCGATCTTAAAACCTTTGCTCTCTATATATTCTCTTTCCATTCCATCCTTATTAATGGCATTTGTGTGATTGATATGGGTAAAGTATATCTCCGTATCTACATCCCTTAGGAGTTCGATAGTGTCTTCAATTGGTGGATGCGGGACATCATCAAACCTTGATATTTCGTCCTTCGAGTAGAAGGTACCATCGATTATCGCGATGTCGGAGGTTTTTATTTCGTCTATAACCCTATCAGTCCAATAATCAACATCTGGTAAATATATGGTCCTTTTATTCGATTTTATGAGGTATCCCACGCAGTCTACAGCTTCGTTTCTATGAGGAACTTGGATTGGAACGCATTTAAATCCGTCCAATTCAAACTCTTCATCCGGGGTTATCTCCCTTAATTCGATATTATTTCTTTGAACGAGGAGACTGAATGGATAGTTGCTTTGAAGAAACTGTTCCATCTTTGAGGTACAAAACACCGGGAGATTCTTTTCTTCCACTGCCTCCTTTCCAAGATGCCATAACCCCGAGCAGTGACCGAGATGGGCATGGGTCAATAAAATCCCACTTATTGGAATTCTTCCTTTTCTTTTTATTTTATTGACTTGCTCCCTGATCATGTCCAGCTGATATTTGAAATCAGGTGAGGCATCGATTAGGTAACAAAAACCTTCTTTTTCATCCAAAATTGCTATAGAGGGCCCCAATCGCCTATATTTTACATCTTTTCTGGCTTTGCTGCATATATCACAATAACAACCTGTGTGAGGAATTCCAGCATCTTGTCCCGAGCCCAAGATTATTATTTGCATGTTATTCTCATATTTTCTTATGGTTTTTAAATCTTTCTAAGGCGGGCTTTCCTTTCTTTAGACGCTATTTAATAGATACCAGGGCAATGGCGTCATCTTTTATATATCGAATGGAACATACACCCATTATTTCCGGTGATCGAAAAATGAGCAACGGCATATTTAAATCACTCTCAAGATTCCCAAAGGTTTTCTGGGTGGTACAGACCTTTGAGATGATGGAAAGAGGGGCATACTACACCATGGTGCCCATTCTTGTGGTTCATGCCTGGTTCAATGTGGGGGTTCCTGTAGAAATCGCCGTTCTCCTTTTCGCCTTTATGTATCCGTTTCAGTACGGGCTCCCAATATTAACAGGGGCTCTTGCAGAAAAAGTAGGATACAGGAGGCAGATGATATTTGCATTCTCATTTCTTACTGTTGCGTATATATTCCTTTTCCTTGCGTTCAATACCATCACGATGATTCTTGCTGTAATGGCTGTAGGTGTAGGCATCGGCTCATACAAGCCATTGGTTTCTTCAACAATAGCCAAATGTACCTCCTCCAAAGACAGGAATCTCGCCTATGGAATATATTATTGGGTTGTGAATCTTGCAGCTTGTCTATTTCCTATCATATTCGTTATTTTCGAGTTTGCAGGTTATCTGCCGCGATCATCGTACCGTATAGTATTTCTGATCGGCGGCATAATGGTGAGTATAAACATATTCACCGCGATTTTAATATTTAAAGAGGTACCCAGAAGCGGCAAGGTAAAGACCGTAGGAGATGCAATAAACAATATCAAGACCGCTATGAGCGATAAAAAATTCTTGGTCATGGTCGTATTGATCGGTGGCTTCTGGGCTCAATACGCCACAATGCTTTTTGCGATACAGATGATTGGTTTTGGTTATCATTGGTTTCCTTTGTTTATCACCGCTATGTTTCTGGGTATTCCCAATCCATTGACAATTATCATGCTTGGACCCTTTATAAGCAAGTTCATTGAAAAAATCGAATCAATGAGGGTTATTCTCGGTGGATTGACTGTCTATATCGTGGGCCTTGTAATTATCGGTTTCTCTCTTCAACACTGGTATCTCATTATTATGGGGATTATTATCTGTTCAATTGGCGAGTTTATGGTAGCTCCAGGCTACATGGCTTTTGTTTCAAAGCTTGCACCTAAGGATAATGTATCTGCATATATTGGATGCAATTTTATTTCGTATATGATAGGACTGTTTGGTGGAACGATTGTGTTTGGTTTGGTGGTTGCTTATATAGCCAAAACTCTTCAAATGCCTTATTTATTTTATGGTATTCTCATCTCATTTGCACTTATATTATTCTTCGCATTCATAATCTATTATAGGACCTGGGGCCAGGACGTCATTAAACGGGCAAAGAAAATTAGAGAGCTCGAGGAAGGAGAGGACAGGGATCTGGGAATTCCATCGGATTACAGAGAGCCCGTCATGTTCAGGATCTTTGACAGTAAAATAACCGCCGTGATTTCATTATTATTGGTACCCGTGGTGTTAATTGGCTCCTACAGCTTCGGAACTTTCGAATACATCGGCCCGGAGGAAGAGGTCACCACGGCTCCCTTCGACATCGAGGACTATAATATCATCGATGGTCCTGCATTTAAATTCCCCACAAAGACCCTTCAGGAGACGGAAACCGCAACCGAGACCGTCACAATCGAGGAAATCGAGGGAGGGCTTCTCAAGTCCATAACCTTCGAGCTGACATGGGAGGACGAGCCCGATGAAGGATTATTTGGTCAATGGGAGAACCAAGCAGATGAATTCAAATTGGAAGCCTCTCAGGGAGAAATTTTCACAGACTCAGATTCAGGGCAAAATCCGCAAGGCGGCCAGGGAAGCATCTCGCTAAAGTTCGAGTTCAGCCACGATTCAGCAAAATCCGTCAATGGGACCGGAAAATGGATCGCGGAGGTGACCCTTGTCAGCTGCGGTGGCTTTTTGAATCCGCTCTACACGGATAACTCCAACAGCTACGACTTGGACGTTACCACGGAGATCTACGTCCCTAAATAGAGCAGGGCGGACACCTTCAGTTGGTAAACCATTTGGTGCCAATTCTTAATGTCATTTCCTCTTTCTACCCTTCTTCCCCGCGTTCTTCTTGTGCCGCTTTTTTTTGGCTAGTACCTTGTAATCAGGCTTCTGCAGAAGATCGTGCTTTGGACAGGGGTGGCCCAGCCTGCACGCCCTGCATTTTTCAATTGGGGTTGGAGGACAGGGACCCACCATGTGGCCGTACTTTCTTCTGGGCATACCTGCTCGAAAGGTGATGGTGTTCAACGTGCATAAAATTCACTCATTAGAATAGGGCACTGTTAGCTACTCGGCAGAGGACGGTACTCCCTTTTTCTGTTTCAGCTTTAGGACGATCGCAGTTATAATAACAATCACAAGAATGAGGATGGTCAATGGTGAGGTTAAAATGGAGCCGATTACCTCGCCAATGCTCCCGGGTTCAACTTTCAGCTCGAAGACAATCACCACCATCTCAGGATAACCGCTGTCCAATGAACCCTTTGACACTATCGATACTTCAACAAGATAATCACCTGAGATACCTTCTGGGACCTCTATTTTCAAACTAACGCTTTTATTCTCATCCTCCGGCATCTGTATTTCCATAGGTGTGAACAGCTTGAAACCCTCGCTCTCCAGGGAGTCTCCATTCTCAATATCTATTATGAAAGTGTCGTCGCCATTTGCCACGTTGATCGCTCTAAACTTTATTTCAGCATCTTCTCCAGAATTACATCTGAAACTTCTCTCCTTAACCTCATATTCTATCTTATAGTATTGCAAAACCACGATCATAGTTGAAACTGGAGAAATGCTCGTGCGGAGGCCGCCTTGGTCAAAATTCCCCCCCACTGAGAGTTCTGGGGTAGCTTTGGAGGTATAACCCATGGGAACCCTTATTGTTAGTATAAAGGGCTCTGTTTCCTCACTCCCGCTAACTCCAGAAAACACGAAGCTAGGCGGCTCAACACTACAACCACCTGTTTCAGATTGACCTGTAAGAAACACCTTTACCTCATCAGGCCCGTATTTATTACAAGTGACCTCACCAAACACCTCGACGATGCCACTGCTCCCAGGAGATACATCAACCTCAGGCGTCTCGTCTTGCAGGTCCAGTGTTACGGTTGTTAAAGGACTCGCCTTGACAGGAATAATACTCAGGTGTGGGGCCAAGAAAAGGACTGCTACAAACATAAGAGAAAACAATACCCGGCCTCTGTTACTCATATGTAACCCCAATAATTATACATGTTTATGCCACCTTAAAATTGTTTTGGTTCGGGATAAACAGTATATCGAAAATGTGATTCATAGGGTAGTTCTATTCGAGCATTGCGGATCGCCCTCTGCTCCCTCATGTAGGATACTGCCACGATGGATGACGCGGCTGCTATAAGGATCACGACAAATAACAGGATAAGGTAATCGATTCGGAAGGATTGTTCGTTGGAAGTTGTGCTGCCAAAAGTGTTGTTCTCCACGATTTCAAGGTTGATCGTCAACCTCTGTTTGCATACAAAGTCGCTGTCCTCGGAACCCTGAGAGATGATTATTAAATGCACAGCGTGATTTCCGGTAATTTGTTGAGGTATGTCAACCAGTAAAGTGACAGGTTTATACTCGGACTCCTGCATGTTGATTTCGACAGGATCGTTCAACTTGAATCCTTTATCCTTCAACAGCGCCCTGTTTTCAATATCTACCAAGAAGGTATCTTCCCCGTTCCCTGTGTTACCGGTACTTATCTTTAAACCGATAATTTCTCCAGGCTCACAAGTTAATTCACCGCCATCCCTACAACTGGCTTCGATGCCAAAGTACTGCTCTATGATGATGATCTGGGAAACCGGTTCAATCTGATATTGCATACCACCTTGTTCATAATGCCCGCCAACTGTAATTTGAGGGGTAGCTGCGCAGGGGTAACCTTGAGGAACCTTTGTGGTTACGTTAAAGTTCTCTGTTTGCTCGCTCCATGTTGCCCCAGAAAACACCATGCTGGGTGGGATCACACTCGCTCCCCCTACATCACACTGTGCTTCTAAAAATACCTTTACTTGATCAGGTCCATATTTTACGCATTTAACCCAACCCTGCATTTCAACGAGACCCGAACTCCCAGGGGATACATCCACATGGGGTGGGTCTTCCTGAAGTCCTAAGGTGACTGTTGTTAATGGGTTCGCTTTTGCCGGGATGATACAAATGGAGGGAGCGAGCAAAAAAGCTGTGAGAATGAAAAAGATGACCAGTACCCGACCTGTGTTCCTCATACGCAACCCCAACGCTTATAGATGGTAGTATGGCTTTAAAGGTCTTTTGGTGGTATGTCCTGGAGTGACTAGTCTATAGCGGATGATAATTCTCTTCTCCCTTTCAATTTTAGAACAATAACGACCAATATTACGATAACGATGATACCTATTGTCAAGGGGGATGTGAGGATGGTACCAATGTGTTCACCTATGCTTCGGGCTTCAACGTTGAGCTTAACCTCCAAAATATATTCAATTGGTAATTCGCCCTCTTCAGATTTCATGGAAGTAATAGAAATCTGTACCAGATATTCCCCCAAAACACCTTC
>CBDUXN010000056.1:0-17944 GCA_965371185.1 uncultured Thermoplasmata archaeon | reverse complement strand
TCGAAGAGGAAAGATTTTAAGGAGAGGTGTTGTTAATGTAACAAAGTCAAGTTAACAAAAAAGTAATATTAAAATTGCAGTGAAGTTGTGCCAGACAACCTTCTCGATGTCAGAATTCAACCTATATGTATCATTCCAAATACAAAACCTGGTCTATGCCGTCAAGGATTACCTTGAAGAATTTCAGATAGTTTCGCCCGATCACGACCTTGGGCGCCGTCATAGGATACTTTGATGCAGGAATCTTAGCGACCTCCACAGTATGTTTGACATCCTCCACACCAATTGACATCCCAACGATGTCTATTTCGAATCTATCGACACTACCAAATCCATATGTTCCCGTTTTTCTGAGGGTTTGGATTCCCATATTATCAATAAAATCTGGATGGACAACGCAGTAACTCGCACCAGTATCTACCAATGCCTTGTAGTAGATCGTTAGTTTAGGCCCTATAAGCTTCACAGGCAGCCTAGGAACCCCCTCCTCATAATCCCAAGATCTCAAAATCATCAACACCCTTTTACAGAATACAGCTCGATTGCTCTTCTGCTGTATAAAGTTCCTGCACGAAAAATGTCCTTTTCTTGGTCTTCTTTTTGGCCTGGGCAATGGCTTCTTTGATGGTCTTACCGATAGCTATCAGCTTCCCCTCGCAAAATACCGCAACTTCTCCATGGTGCTCATTTACAAGTTGTTCTTCAATATCATGAAAAGCCATCATATCCTCATTCTTTTCCCATATCTTTGATGCCATCAATTTCACCTTACAATTATCGATATCTCTCAGAATACTTAATGTTTTCTACTTTTTTGTTTTGATAGGTTATCCAATAAGCGAAATAAACGCAGGTAACACAGTTCAATGCAGGAAAGTATTTGTATATTGAGACGCATCTTAGGATATGGTGAGAAAGGTGACCAGTGAAGACCACGATTGGTTTATGAACGCAGATCTAAGCCAATACGCCGAGGAAGAATATGTCATCATAATAGACAAGAAGGTCGTGGCACATGCAAAGGAGAATTTAAAACAGGTTTTGAGGGAGATAATCGCCAAAAATAAAGGTAAAATGCCTCTTGTAGCAAAGGTTCCTTCAAAGAATGCTTTGATCTTATAGGGATTTTGATGCCGATTGACTTCAGATATAAAAAAGAGCAATCAACGATTTTTGGAGATGTATTCAGGCCCAGAGCTGAGGTGATATTAAAAAGCAGGGACTGTGAGATAAGGGCCTCTATGTACGTTGACTCAGGGGCGGATATTACTTTAATCCCTAGAATATTGGGGGAAACATTGGGTTTCGAGTTGGGTGAAGGGGAAACCAAGGAGCTTTCCTTCGCAGAATATCGCAACTTCTCTATGGTGCTCCTTTATACGTTGTTCTTTTATGTCGTGAAAGGCCATCATATCCTCGTTTTTTTCCCAGATCTTCGATGCCGTCCATTTCACCTATCAATTATCGATATTTCTCAGAATACTTCAGACAGCATCATTGTAAACCAAAACCCTTAAATCACCCCTAGTCAATCTATGGATATATGGAGAATGATGAGGCCGAGGATCAACAAGGCGAACAGAGTTCAAAAGAAATTAAAACCGTTAAAACAAAGAAAACCAGCCCCACTCTACCGTTGATGATCACTCTTATCGGGATATTCTGCTACCTGGGTGTTGTTTTGCCCTCTGTTTTTGAAGCATCTGATGGCTTCTTCAACTATTCTAGCTTCGACATCTTCCTCATGATAGGAGGGGCCGCCCTGGTGGGACTGGGGGCGTATTTCTGGTTCAAGGCAAGAACAAAAATTCATCCAGGGAGAGACAAAAAGTCCATAGAGCTGGCCTGAAAGTCTACTTTTTTAGAATACGCTTGATTTCTAAAAGCTGACACATAATACAATGATTTGATGTCAATTCAAAATCAGCCTCAAATTGTTTCTCCTTCAAAATCTGGCAGTCGTGGTCAGCTTCCCATACACATCGAAACTCGACAATCGAGATTTCAGGTTCGGTCTTGGCCTCCTGTTGAGTTTCTGCGGAAGGGAATACAGGGACTTCAGAAAGCGAATCATCAATCGATGGAGCCTTCACCTCGCTTATTTCCTCAAGTGCAGAAAGCACCTCTTCTGGTGATGCCTCTTCTACCTTTGGAGGAGAGGCTGACATCTTTTTGACCCTGGGTGGTCTCAATTTTTTTGCAGAAGCACCTCTATCGAGCTCGCCGGATATCCTCCTCTCCTTGATCTTCGTTTCGATGGTTGTTCCCTTCTCAGCGGCAATTCTGCTCTCCCTTGATCTATGCAAAATGATGTCTTCAGACGGCATTGGAATCTCCTTTCCCTCTCCCGTCTCTTTAGATTCCATTTCGCCGGATATGCGCCTCTCCACAACATCCTCTTTTAACTCCACGGACTCCTCTTCCCCTAATTCCACCACCGCCGGGACTCCGATGGCTCCAGTTAAATCCTCCCCAGCTTCTTCAGAAGCCGCCTCCCGCTCAGCCTTGATATGTTCATCCAGCTTTTCTATGATCTCCCTTGAAAAGTCGCCCACCTCCTCCACACCCATTTTTTCATCTATCATCCTTGTATAGCCCACCTCCCCGTGGATGATGCTCTTTTCCTCATGCTCCTCTTCCCTGACCTTTTGCAGCGCATCAACGCTCTTTTTCCAAACGTCCTCCTGAAATGATTTTACGAGCTCCACACCTTTGGGAGTTATGGAAACAGTGAAATTGCTGGGCCCAACCCATTCGATCGTTATATAGTTCTCCCTTTCCAGGGCCAGAACCTCCTTTTCGAGATCAGCGTACCTGATGCCCCTGATAAAATGAAAAAAAACCTCTCTACTTGCACCTGTATAACCACGTTTGGCCGTGATGAGAAGCATCTTCTTACCGAGCTCAGAAGTCATCTTCCTCTCCCATAGCAATAATATCTCTCTCTATATTAGATTTTTGGCTGTTAATTTCAAGTATCATAATGGATGAAGGCCCAAAACTTACAAATGGTCGTGATCGGGCCCAGAACCCCTTATCTCTTCAACTATCTTTGGTAGTATCTCACCAGCCTTACCCTTTATCGTCCAATCACAGTAAGAGGATAAAACCGTTTCCTCAGGATTGATCTCGATGATCTTTGCCCCGCCTTCTTTTGCTGTTACAGGTATATAAGAGGCGGGCGATACCATGGCTGATGTGCCTATGACGAGCATCAGGTCGCACTCCTTGGATAACCGGAGGGATTCGGAAACCGCTTCCTGAGGCAGCTGTTCTCCGAAAAGCACGACATTCGGCCTCAATGCAAAATCGCATTCACATTTAGGAGGTACCCCCTCCAGATAATGCTCTATCGGGTAGGATTTTTTACATTTCATGCATATCAAGCGGCGGTTGTTTCCATGCAGTTCGATGACCTTCCTGGTTCCTGCAGCCTGGTGCAGGGAATCAACATTCTGCGTGATGATACCCTCTAAAAGGCCTTTTCCCTCCAGTTCTGCAAGGGCGAGATGGGCTGGATTCGGAGTCGCACGAACCACCGTATCAAGCAGTTCCTTCAGCATTATCCAGGCTTTATCAGGATCTCTTAAGAATGACTCCACATGACCGTATTCGTAAGGATCGTACCTCTCCCACAAACCCCCCTTTCCCCTGAAAGGCGGTATGCCGCTCTCCACCGATATGCCTGCCCCTGTCAGTGCAATGGTTTTTTTCGACTCCAGTAAGGCTTCTGAGGTCTTCTTTATCATGGTCTCTTCTTCTCTGTCAGCACAAATTCTGTGCGATCTCTATGCTGAATTTACATGGTCACGTATCAGCTCGATCACGATATCCCCGATGCGGTCCATGTTCTCGAAGGTCTGGGCACCGAGATGCGGTATCAGCAGTACGTTATCAACCCCGAGCAACGGAGAGTCTTTTGGCGGCTCGGCATGATAAACATCGATGCCAGCATATCTGACCTTTCTGGATTTCAGGGCATCCGATAAATCCTGATCGTTCACCAGTTTTCCTCTGGCCGTGTTGATTATCACAACACCACCCTTCATCTTTGCAATGGTATCCTTGTTAATTATACCCTCGGTTTCCTCTGTTATCGGCGTGTGGAGTGAGATTATGTCCGCTTGTGCAAGGAGCTCATCCAGGCCGACTATCTCCGCATGATCAGAAGGTTTACCCGATTTCCTATAGGCTATGACGTTCATTCCGAAGGCCTGTGCGCGCTTCGCGACCTCGGTTCCGATCCTGCCTATACCGATGAGACCCAGGGTCTTTTTGTAGAGCTCTTGGCCTTTCAACTGCTTTTTGATCCACTCCCCGTTCTTCGTGGTGTTGTGCGCCCTGACGATGTTTCTCTGGATTGCCAGCATCATGGCGATGGCCAGCTCTGCAACCGCTATGGACGATGCCTCGGGTGTGTTGTGAACCTTGATCCCTTTTGATCTCGCATATTCCACATCGATGTTATCTATGCCAACCCCGCCTCTGATTATCATCTTCAGGTTCTCTGCCTGATCTATGTATTCCTTCCCGGCCTTGGTCGCGCTTCTCACAAGTACGATGTCAGCCGTGGGAAGCTCATCCTTGTTGTCTGTGACCTCGCCGAACTCCTTAAGCTTTTCCAGAAGGTCCTTCCCGAAAGGATCCGATATCAGTATCTTCATCTATTCACACCTCCTATTGATTCTTCTCCTGGAACTCCTTCAGGAACTCGCAGAGTCTCTTTCCCCCCTCCACAGGCATGGAGTTGTAGATGGAAGCCCTCATGCCGCCCACTGACCTGTGACCCTTGAGCCCTAAAAGTTCGTTTTGCAGGCCCTCCTGAATGCATTTGTCCTCGAGTTCTTCGGTTGGGAGCCTGAATGTCACGTTCATGATGGAGCGCGAATCCTTTTCTGCATGACCTTTGTAGAAGCCGTTGCTCTCGTCGATGACCCTATAGAGCATGCCTGCCTTCTCCCTGTTCCTTTTTTCGTTCCCTTCCACTCCACCGTTCTCCTTCATCCATTCCAGAACCAGTTTGCTCAGGTAGACTGCGAAACACGGCGGGGTATTGAATGTTGATGACTTTTCCGCATGCGTCTTGTATTTCTGCATCGCCGGAAGTTCCTCTTTTGTCCGACCCATCAGGTCTTCCCTGATGATGACCACAGTTACACCGGCAGGGCCCAGGTTCTTCTGTGCTCCCGCATAGATCAGTCCAAACTTCTTCATGTCCACATCCCTGCTGAGTATGTCTGAGGACATATCGCAGGTAAGTGGAACCGCACCAGTGTCCGGAAATTCCTGCCACTGTGTCCCGAAAATCGTGTTGTTCGAGGTCATGTGAACATAGGAAGCATCCGGATTGAATTTTATATCCCTCGGTATGTACGAGAAGTTCTTGTCCTCCGAGGATGCCACCACATCCACATTACCATAGAATTTCGCCTCCTTTATTGCCTTCTTCGCCCAAGTCCCTGTGTTAACATAGTCTGCGCCCTTACCTTCCAGCATGAGGTTCGCAGGAATCATGTAGAACTGAGTGGATGCGCCTCCCTGCAGCCAAAGAACTTTGTAGTCGTCTGGAACCTTGTAAAGTTCCCTCATGAGCTCAGATGCCTCATCATTTATCGAAGCGTACTCTTTTGAGCGATGACTCGTTTCCATGATGGATATACCTGTCCCCCTGTAGTCTAAAAGCTCTGCCTGTGCCTTTTCCAGAACCGCCGAAGGAAGTGTGGCCGGTCCCGGATTGAAATTATACACTCTCTTCACCAATTTCTCAACCTCCTATCTCTTTCTCGTTCTCCCCCAATTCAATTTTGTTATTTTCAATTATCAAAGCTTGTTGATCACGAGCCCTGTATACATCTTTGGGTAGAAAAAGGTTGACTTCTGCGGCATCGTCTCATGGTTTGTGGCCACTTCTTCAACCTCTCGGACCTTTGTGGGATTCATGAAGAACACGGCTTGATACCCTTCATCATTGACCTTGTCAACCGACTTCTGAACCGCATCCCCGATGGCCTTTATGTACTCCACATACGATCCGCCCTCGATGGTACCTGCCGCCACCTTCTCTTTATCGATACCTAGCCGATCTTCGAGTATCAACTTGTGAAGTATGGTCACGTCCAGGCGTTTCCAAGCTTCGGAATGATCTTGAATGATGTCCATCTTGCTCTCGTCATTTAGAAGCAATGAATAATACTTACCGTCCCCGCAGTAGAGGCCGAAGGCGTGCCTGCCCACCTTGAAATGTTCCTCCATTCTGCTGAACATCGCATGCCTCGAATCCTCGTCATCCCCGGAACCGAATTCGAACTCCTCTGTGGAAAAATCCCTCGAAAGCGCGGCGATCAATTTTTCGCAATCAAAGCCTTCTATGCCTTGGATCAACCTGTGGGTAGGTAGAATCACCAACCCCCTGTTCATTATGTTCACAAAGGCGAGCATCCTGTATTGGACAGGTTCCTCATCGGGGTGTTCCCTGCTGTACTGGAGGGCGGTCTTGTACCGATGATGGCCGTCCGCGATGATGATATATTTGCGGTCCAAAGTCTCCTGGATTCGCGAGATATCATCTTCGTCATCTAATGTCCAGAGCCTGTGGGTGATTCCATCATCATCCGTTATTTTCATGAGAGGCGGCTCTTTCATCTTTTCTTCAAGGATGGTATCAACAACCCTCTCCCCATCGGAGTAAATGGAAAAGATCAGGCCGAAATTGGCCTTCGTGGCCCTTAAGAGATTGAGCCTGTCCTCTATGTCCTTTGGAAGGGTCTCCTCATGCTGGTGCACCCCTCTGCAAGTTCCCTCTGAATCGCTTGATTCGCACATCTCCTCGAGTTTTAATAATGCTATGAAACCTGCCCTGGTCATTCTCTCTCCCGAGACTTCAAAATCCTGGGCAAGAACGTAGATGGACGGCACATCCTCCTTGACCAGTACCCCTTTCTCGATCCAATCGTTAAGAAGCCCGGCAGCTCTTGTGTGCTCGTTGTTCTCCTGGTTGTCGCTTTCGAATTTCCTGCCCCTTATTATGTGCGCAATGTTGTACTCCGAGGCTTCATGCAGCTTTTTATGGAGTTCCGCGCTTATCACATCGTATGGGGGAGAGACCGTGGACTTAAAATCCATTACCTTGCGAATATCGTATCGATATCCCTTAAATGGATGGATTTTTACCATTAAAATGGATAATGAAATCAGTGGATAAATAATTTATTATATTCCCAAGTTAAGCGAGGAGGACATCACCGCCTTCTAAAAGGCACAGCCAACAGGGTCAGCACAGGGAATATCTCCAGCCTTCCCACCCACATCTCGATTATCAAAACCGTCTTAAGATGAATCGGCATTGAGATGTTTGTAATGCCTGTGCTCAGCCCCACATTGCCTTCAGCCGACGCAACCTCGAAGAGGGAATCCGCAGCAGAGTAGGTTTCAGGTCCATTTGAGTCGTAAAAACCTTCAGGCGCCTGGGTTGCCATGAATATCAAGGCCCCAAGACACAGCACTATGATGTAGAGAATGGAATATAGCGTTGCGGTTCGAATTTCTTCGATCGGATACGACCTTCTGCCGATCTTGAATGGAATCACAGCGTTTCGAGAATAAAGGAACTTCTTCACCACCCATGCAACAGCGTAGATGATGATCACGACTCTGAACATTTTTAGGGCCGAAGATGTGGAACCGAAGCCACCACCCATAACCATCAATATGCTCAGCACGAACTTTGAAAAATCATCCCAATGGCCCACTGTTGCGGTTGAAAAACCAGTGCCTGTTAGGGCGGATGCTGTCTGGAATGTGGAGTCAAGCGCGCTGACCCTGGTCATTAAAAAAATACTCGTTATGGTGATTATGGCCAGGATCGCCTTGACCTCGATGGAAAAGAAGTCTTTAAAACGGCCCTTCAGTAGGTGTTTATGGGAGGCAAATGAAATTCCACCGAGTACCATGAAGGGGATGATGAAGGCCGCGATAGGCCAACTGTAAGCAGCGATGCTGTTGTTTGTGACTGCAAAGCCGCCCGTGGCGAGACAGGTCATGCCCACATTAACCGCGTCAAATGATCTGTCCACACCCATGAGAATGACGAGGCCAATTATGCAGAGGACCGTGTAAAGTATGTATATTATCCATATCCTCCTGGCAGTGCTCACGATGCTTGTGCTGATCCTATCCGTCCTCCCCTCAGCCTTGTAGAGCTTTGCAGCGATACCCGAGCTCCTGATCAAAATGGACAGAAACAGAACGATAACCCCTACGCCGCCGATCCACTGTGTAAAGGAGCGCCAGAACAGTATGGATTTGGGAAGCGATTCAACATCCGCAAACATCGTTAGTCCTGTTGCAGTGAAACCTGACATGGACTCAAAAAAAGCGTCCAGAGGTGGGAGATATCCGGCAATGGAGAAGGGCAGAGAACCTACAAAGGTCATAAGAAGCCAGCCGAAGGCTGCGATTATCAAAGCGTCGTCATAGCCAAGGCGCGTCGGTTTTCCCAGAAAGAACATGGACAAAAAGCCGATTATCAGGGAAAACCCGGCAACAGCGAAGAAAATGACGCTTAAACCCACATCGGAATCCACTGTATAGGCCATGAGGCCGGGAAGCAGTAAGGCCATTCCTACGATGACCAAAAGGACGGAAGAATAGTACCAAATCTTGCCAATTTTACTCTCAACAAGACCCAACGCTTTCACTTCCCATCCATATAAACGAATTCAATTATGGGGCTTTAACATGGTGGTTATATAATAACTTTATGGATTTATTTAATAAACAGATGGAAATCGCTTAGAACAGCTTCACCAAACTGGGTATGGTGTCTGTCCTTGCGAAAACGATGAGGCTGTCGCCCACACTGACCATGTCCTCGCCTCCAGGGATGATGACATTTCCGCCTCGGACTATGGCCCCAACCAGGGTATTCTTCGGAAAATGCGTTTTCTTCAGCTTTTTCCCGGCAATTTTGGAATGCGGGGACACCTTTAGCTCCACGATCCTCGCCTCGCCCTTATGCAGCACGCTCAAAGAGAGCATCTCGGCCCTGTGCACATGCTGGAGTATGCCGCTCACGGTGGCCAATCTCGGGCTCACCGCTATGTCTATACCTATGCCTTCCAGCATGTTCTTCAACTCGGGTCTGTCCACCAAGGCTATGGTTTTCTTGGCACCGAACTGCTTAGCCAAAATGCACGAAAGGATGTTGATCTCCTCGGAAGAGGTGGTGGCGAGAAATGCGTCCACATTGGAAATGCCCTCCTCCAAGAGCACGGCATCATCTGTGCCGCTTCCGTGAATCACCAGGGAGCTCAGCAAACGTTCAGAGGCCATTTTGCACCGCTCTTCGTCCTCATCTATCATGACGATGTTAACCTCCTTTTCCAAAAGTCGGGAGAGATGCATTCCTATCCTTGTGGCTCCAACGACCATGATCTTCTCGATCATGTCCAGGCTTGGTGCCGGGGCGCCTGTTCCAAAAAGACGCTTTATCTCTGGCATTCCCCTGGGATCGCCCAGGGCAACAACAACCCTGTCCCCAGCCATCAACTTATCGGTGCCGCGGGGTATGATCACCTCCCCCTTACGAAATACGGCCACGAGGTTGCATCTTGGAGGGAGAGGTATCTGCTTCAAAGTTCTGTTGTTTACCGGGGATTTTGCATTCACGGTGGATTCGATGATCTGGATTTTACCCCTTGCAAAGACATCAGTATCCAAAAGCGAGGGCAATGTGAGCATTCTGGCCATTTTTATCGCAGCGAGAAGTTCTGGGCATACCGCGACATCGATTCCCAGGAATGCGAATTTCTTTGTGGCAATAGGCTCATCGATGTAGTCCAGGCTGTTGATCCTTGCAATGGTCTTGCATCCCCTGGTGTGTGCGATGCCGCAGGCAACCATATTGATCTCGTCAGAGCCTGTTACACCTATGAAGAGCTCTGCTGTGGCTATACCGGCTTCCTCCAGCTTTGCCAGGCTTGCAGCATTGCCATGTACCACCAAAGCATCCAATGCCTCGGCTTTCTCGCATGCCTTTTGATCCTTATCCAAAATAGCCAGGTTGTAGCCCTCATCGTAGAGAGAATGCGCGATATGTAGACCAACCTCACCTGCACCGCCTATAACAGCATACATCCGACGCTATAAAATTCCATGTTTATTTAAATCTTTCGATAGAGCCTTGATTTATCTGGCTGGGGCTCTTTGGCCTTTTTATGAGAAATCCATGATCTCTGATCTGCCTGTTTTGAGGTTGAAGATCGCTGCTTTGGCAGGATCGGGAATAAAATTGTGCATTTTCTGATAACTCGTTTGACTCTGCCAGGCGGAGGCGTTTATCAGCGTTATGCCGTGATATTTGCTCAATCCAGTTGAATGCCCATGACCTGTAACGAAGATGTCAGGGATTTTATCAATAACCAGGTAATCCTTGTGTTCCGGGGCGATGGGCGTTCTTCCCCCGTAAATAGGCACGAGATGGCGTCTTTTGAGGATCTCTTTCATTATGTTTATGGCCTTGCTGTAGTCCAGGGATGGCAACGCTTTGATGAAATCGTCCATGCTCCTCCCGTGGTAGGCGAGGATCTCAACACCGTGCACGCTGAAATAGCAGGGATTGCCCACGAAGATCACGTTTGGCGGGAAGAGTCCCCTTATTTCCACGGGAAAGGTGGGCTGGGGTTCCGCAGGTCTGACAGCGTCATGGTTGCCTGGCAGCATTATCACCTTAATGTGTTCAGGCACCTGCATAAGCAGTCTAGCAAGCTCCTCGTACTGCCCGTATATATCATGAATTGCCAGCTCCTCCTCCTGGGCAGGGTATATGCCTATGCCATCCACTGCATCCCCTGGAATGATCACATACTCCACCTTTTCGGCCACACCCTTTTTCCCGCCGTCTTTACCGTTCAACCAGCCCAGGAAATTGCAGAACTGCTCCTTAAGGAAGGTCTTGCTGCCCATGTGAATGTCGGAGATGAAGACCAAGTAGGCGCTCTTATCGTGACGGTTAGGGGTTCTGTTTACCGGGACATCGGGTCTGACCAGCTCCTGGGCCAGTACAAGGCTGGTATCCCTCCTTGGCCCTTCGTTCTTAAATTTGGTACAAATAACACCTATCACCTCATCCAAGACTGTTGGGTCGTGAACGAGCTCGTTTTCCTTTGTCAGCAACACGTTGATCGAGGAGTTTTCATCCTCGATAGTGATCATCTTGTTACCCTTCTTCGTCATCCTGATGTCGCTGACCATACCTATTGCTTTGAAGGTTTTGCCAGCCGCTTTCACCCTGTTTAACGGGATCGCACCCGCCATCTCCCGCCTTGCCCTCAGAAATTTTCTCAACGTCTTCAGTCTGTCATTGAAATACAGCTTGAAATCCCCTATCTTGCCTTCACAGGTGGAATTGCCTGTGATGTCCATAAAGACCTTCATGTCACCTGGCAGCTCCTGAGCAGGGCATACGATCCCAGGCTTTTTGGTTATGAGTTTTCCCACGGTAAAATCGTCCAAGGGTTTTTCCTCAGGGGCGAAATGAACCGCAGGCTTGATGGATTCGGTTTTGGCTTTTGCAGGTGGCTTTACCTCAACCATTATTGCTGCCGAGCTCGCCTTCTTGGTTATTTCCTCCACCTTCTTGATATGCTCAACCGTGAGAATGAACGGCGGATCTTCGATGTTGACTATAATGCCCTCAACATAGTCGAGAGGCTGCTCTTTGGCCAGTATATAGTCCACGGCTTCAGGTTGAATAAGAGTACCGTAGTTGGTAAGGAAATTTAAAATTCGATCCCTCATCATTATACTTATCAGCGAAGGGTATTAAAAAGTTTTGGAGAGCTCGATTCAAAAAGTCTATCCGCCTTCCTCTGTCTCGTTTCCCCGTGCATAGGTCACTTGTATTTGAATTTCATACTGCACGTTGTCACCTGTAAAACAATCTACCCTCAGGGTCCAGTTGCCCCACTCAAGCGTTGATTTTTTTATGGTCATCATTTCATTGATGTATTGAGTGGCTGCAGAGTAGTCGGGATTGGTGTCCGCCTGATCCCCTCCTGCATCCTTTCCCGGTTTGTACATATATAAATCGATATCGTTGCGGTCACCGCCATCTCCCCGGGGGGGTGATTCTGGATCGCCGCTCGACTCGATCTTGATTTCTGTGATGTTATACTCAACAAGAACAGAATACAGATTATAGGTAACTCCTTCAGCTTCTCCCCTGGGATCCGGGACAAACGCTGTAACGTGGCTTCCACGTTGAAGATCGTCATTTATCGTGACATTATAGTCATCAGGGATTTCAATCGGCTCACTAGGTCCTCCACCACCTGATCCATTAGTGAAGGTACCGACTTCGATAGCACCTGCCCAATACGCAAAATCCAGGGCAAGAACAATCACTATAACGATCATTCCCGCGATACCTTTGATCGTCTTCGGTTTTTTGAACCATTTTATTATGTCGTCGATCAGCGCCATCTCAGTTCTATAATTGCCCACAGCTCTATTATACTTTTCTGTTGCCATTCGACATAAGATCCCCTCCGCCCGCGCCCCCGCCTCCCGCCCTTTGATACGAAGCTATTGGACCAACGGCACAGCAGTACCGCATTTCGGGCATTTTCCGTCTTTAGCATAATGGCTGCGGGTGCTGAATCCTATCCTCTCGATGAGCAGTTCTCCGCATCCTGGGCAGAATGTGTTTTCGTATTCGCCGTGAGGCACATTTCCAAGGTAAACGTATTTCAGTCCGGCCTCCTTTGCAATCTTATAGGCCCTATCCAATGTGGACATGGGCGTGGCTATGGAGTCCAGCATCCTGTAGTCGGGATGGAACTTTGAAAAATGAACAGGCGTGGTATCCCCCAAATTGTCCACGACCCATTTACAGTAATTCTTTATTTCATCTTCATCATCATTACGGTTGGGGATGACCAAGTAAGTCAGCTCCACGAAGATTCCCAGCTCCTTTGCAAGCACACATGTATCCAGAACAGGCTGGAGTTTTGCCTTGCAGATTTTCTTGTAGAAATCGTTGTTGAAGGCCTTGACATCGATGTTCATAGCGTCCAAGAAAGGGGCGATTTTTTCGAGAGGTTCCTTTTCGATGAAACCGTTGGTAACATAGCAAGTGTACAGCCCTTCTTTCTTTGCGAGAACCGAGCCGTCGTATGTGAACTCGTACCAGATCGAGGGCTCATTGTAGGTCCAGGCGATGCCCTCGCATTTGTAGCGCTTCGCTTTACCGGTAATATCCTCCACCTTCAACTTTTGAAATCTCATACCCTCGAAATCTGCCTGTGAAATGCTGTAGTTCTGGCAGTTGATACATTTGAGATTACATCCCACGGTGCCGAAGGAAAGCACATAGGTGCCAGGATGAAAGTGGAAGAGGGGCTTCTTTTCTATTGGATCTGGAGTTACCGATGTAGCGAGGCCGTAGATCATCGAGTTTAAAATACCGTTCTTGTTCTCCCTGATTCCGCATATCCCCCGCTTGCCATCAGATATCTTGCATCCGTGGGGACAGAGGTGACATTCAACCTTGTTATTACCGAGCTTTTTCCAGAACATAGCCTCTTTCATCCTTCCCACCTGAAATGCTCGTAACCCCTATCTTCCAAAATAGTAGACACTCCATCCTTTATAATGGTATTCTTTTCATTTTCACCCACCTCGCCTATGGGAGTAAGTTTCGTTCCTATCTCGGACAATGCCTTTTGCGCTCTTTCTATGCCATCCTCACCGATTGTTATGAGAAGTTCGTAATCCCCGCCAAAATAGAGGGCGAGCTCCTCCACAGGTATATCCAGTTTTTGGGATATTGCCTCAGCATCCTCCGATATTGGAATTTTCTCGAGATCGATCTCATAGCCCACTTCATTCAATTGGCTCATTTGGTATATTGAGGAGGCTAATCCATCTGAGATATCCATGCAAGATGTTATTACACCAGTCTTAGAAAGTGCTATGCCCTCCTTGACCCTTGGCCGGATCTCAAGCAGGTTCTTCATTGCCTTCTCTTCTCCAATGTTGTTCTTCAGGGCATGATAAGCCGCACCGGCCCTCCCCAACTCCCCTGTAACAGCCACGATATCTCCGGGTTTAGCACCCTTCCTGAGCATGATTTCGGGTTTGGCCACCGTGCCGAAAGCGCAGCACGAGAGCGTTATCGTATTGCCTTCCTTGGTATCCCCCCCCAAAATGGAAATCCCGAACGGTTCAATACATGCCCTCATGCCCCCCATCATCTTCTCCAGAAATTCGGTATCGCAGTCCCTCGGAAGACCCAAGGCAGCAACCAGGCCTATTGGCTTTCCGCCCATGGCAGCAATATCGCTTAGATTCACGGCCGCAGCATGCCAGCCAATCTGCCAAGGGCTCGCCTTCTCAGGAATGTGGGTTCCTTTTGAGATCATATCAGTTGTTACAAGTAAATATTGATCGCCAAAATCCAGAACCGCGCAGTCGTCGGTTCTGTTGGTGATATCGATATCTGTATCACACAAAACCTTTCGAATGAGCTCTACAGCCTTCCTCTCCCCCAATTCATTCAATTTCAACTCCTTCACCACGATACAAAGCAATTACCAATCAGGATAATTACTAGGGAATCTCTTATGCCTTGGCCTTGATCACGCTCATCGCTCCAACTGGACAGACCTTGACACAGGCACTGCAGTCAGTGCATTTGTCGTTGTCAATATCCACCCAGGCCTCGTATACTGTTATGCAGTCGGCAGGACATACTGCTACGCAGCCACCGCATATCATACACTTGTCCCGCTCCAGTTCCACCATGGCATTCCCGTGAGTTAATGGATATTTATATTAAAAAGGTTTGGTATTATTTGGTTGGGATATTATAGTCAGATCCGCCGCCGTATTCTTCTTGATTAAGGCGATTTTTTAGAGCACTTTGCCCTTCGCCTGCCCTTATCTATCTACATAATAAGTGAATTATACTTTAGCTTAAGGATTTAAAATGTCTCTCAGACAAACTTTATTTACCTTTTCATCATATTGCAACTTGGATGAAGATCATAGGAATACTGACTCAGGACTTTCGCGTGTATTACGACCTCATCAAAGGCTTGAAGACGAGGGATCTGCCCTTTGCCAGCCTTTCATTTAACGAACCCATTCCCCATAATATCGGTGTGATTATCACAACGGAAGAAGAGAAGGACAAAATCGATTTTCCAAAACTGGTGGTTAGGGGGGACATCGAGCTTGCGATAGATGTAGCGAGAAGGACATTGAAGGGAAAGGAGAAATTCAGGAGGATAATCATAGGTATTGACCCAGGGAAAAGGCCCGGCCTGGCTGTGATAGGGGATGGGGAGGTTCTGAGCACAGCCCAGGTTTCATCGCCTGAGAAGGTGAAAGAGGTGGTGGACAGGGCTATCAAATCCTACCCCGCAAGCGAGACCATCATACGAATCGGCCACGGAGACACCACACGCAGGAACAGGATCATAAATTCTTTGTCTAAGTTCAAACTGAGAATCGAAATCTCGGATGAAACAAGAACCACTAAGAGATCAGGTTCACCTGACATCGATGCGGCAATAGATATCGCCCTAAAACAGGGGCAAAGGGCAAAGAGAAGGTACAAGGTCAGACCTACTGAGGGGGAGCTTAGGGATACGCAGCGAAGGAGCCGGATAGAGAGCAAGGGTAGGGTCACTATTTCCAAGGAAGAGGCGAGGAGGGTTGCTATTGGGGAGCTAACATTGGAGGAGGCCATCGAGAAGGCTGAGAAGAATAAAGGATAAAAAAAATCCACAAACCTTAAGAATCAAATGCTGTATATTAATAGCATGGGAGAAGGAAAATGAACAGGTATTATGCATATGCTTTCTTATTCCTTATATGCGGCATAGCGTTGCTTGGACATGCTGTAGCTTCCGGCGAGGCAGAGGTGGCTATCGTGATCTTCATACCGGTGTTCTACGGCTCAGGCATTTTGGCTTTTCTTGGCATGATCTGTATCATGGCTGCCATATTCTTGGCGTTCTTCGGTTTTGCCACCCGATTTGCGGAGGAGGAAAGTTATGGGAAGGAACCTCCGCCACAAACAACCAAGCCGAGCCGACCTGGCCAAACCGCTGAACCAAGAATTGGAAAGTCTATTAAAGGCGGAGGTGTGGTGCTTATCGGCCCTATACCTGTGATTTTCGGTTCGGACACGAAGCTGACGATAGTTCTGGTTATCTTAGCCATAGTTATGATAATCGTCGTGGCGTTTATGTTCTATCTAAGGTAGATCACGAAATGAGGACTTTGGTTTCGCCCACCACCAATCCCCTTCCTCCCACCCTTCATACGAACTTTGATGGTGTCAACGCCTTAAATTGACGTTAACCATCAGGTGGAAAAAAAGGAAATCTACATAAGGGAAAGAGCCTATTCCCAAAATCCAGGTGTTGAGGGTGAGATCATGTTGAACAAGGTTCTAGTTGCCAACAGAGGGGAAATTGCGGTACGAATAATGAGGGCATGCAGGGAGCTGGGCATAAGCACTGTGGCTGTTTTTTCAGAAGCAGACAAGGATGCTTTGTTTGTCAGATATGCAGATGAGAGTCACTGCATTGGGCCTCCCCCGCCTTTGCAAAGCTATCTCAATATGGATGCCATCATTGACACGGCCTTGAAATTCAACGCAGAGGCGATTCATCCAGGATACGGCTTTCTTGCAGAGAACGATAAATTTTCAGATCTGGTGGAAAAGAACGGAATGGCATTCATCGGTCCTACAGGCCAGAACATAAGGGAGATGGGGGACAAGCTGTTCTCTAAGAGAACCATGAAATCCTCAGGTGTGCCTGTGGTTCCAGGTACAGTGGAAGGTATCACAGACATCGAGAAGGCAAAGGATGTGGCAAATGAATTAGGCTACCCTGTGATGCTCAAGGCCTCAATGGGCGGCGGCGGTATAGGCATGAAAATCGTGGACAACGAGAATGCTCTGGCAGAGGCAGTAGAATCCACGAAGAGGCTTGCAAAATCGGCCTTTGGGAACGAAACGGTCCTTCTCGAAAAATACCTTGAGGAACCCAGACATGTTGAGTTCCAGATTATATGCGACAATCACGGTCATGTGATACATGTCAGGGAGAGGGAATGCTCAGTTCAGAGAAGGCATCAGAAATTGATAGAGGAAACGCCCTCGTGTGTGATGACGGAAGAGCTTAGAGAGGAGATGGGGAACGCTGCGGTAACGGCGGCAAAGACGGTTAATTATCGCAATGCCGGAACAGTGGAATTCATGTTCTCTAAAGGCAATTTCTACTTTTTGGAGATGAACACAAGGCTCCAGGTCGAGCATCCCATCACTGAGATGATCACAGGCGTTGATCTTGCAAAGGAGCAGCTGCGGGTGTCATCAGGTCTGGACCTGCAGTATTCCCAGGAGGATATAACAGGGCGGGGATGGGCAATCGAGTGCAGAATATGCGCAGAAGATCCTCAGAACAATTTCTTTCCGTCCCCCGGCAAGATCGTTGGTTACCAAGAACCCTCAGGACCTGGGGTAAGAGTTGACAGCGGGGTTTATGGCGGTTATGATGTCCCGCCATTCTACGATTCCCTCCTCTCGAAACTGATAGTATGGGGAAGGGACAGGAACGAGGCGATTGAGCGAACGAAACGTGCGCTTTGGGAGTACAGGATATCAGGGATAAAGACGAACATACCCTTCCACGAGGTTGTGATGAACAACGAATACTTTTTGAAAGGGGATTACACAACTCATTTCATAAAGGAAAGGAATATTTTGGAGGATGTGAAGAAATATTTAGAAGGTAAGAAGACTGAATAAATTATATACCAACCTCCTTGCCCCCTCCAACTGGCCCCCCCCAGACCCCCACAACCCGCCCAATTTTTATTGCCGTTTAAGCCCCCTACAATGAAAAAAAATAGTTGAAAAAAAGAGGTT
>CBDUXN010000055.1:0-18409 GCA_965371185.1 uncultured Thermoplasmata archaeon | reverse complement strand
AATATGAACTGCAACCACGTTTAACTACCTTTCCCGAAAATAATAAAAAGTCTCTGAAAATAAGGTGGGTTATGAAAATATTTTTATTATAAATCAAAGAACGGTCTGCATCTGTAAAAAATGTCAGGTCTAATGCCCTTTTGAGCGTGGAGCCATAAATCTCTTTCTGTAAAAATAGGCGAGGGCTAGGAGAATTAATCCCGCAATATTGAAAAGGATAAGCCAAGATAAATCCTGTTCCACTTTATTATCATCCTCTGGTTCGTCAATAAACCCTATTCTGTTCAGGTCGTAAAGACCCGAGGGCATGGTTATGGCACCACCGTTGTAGTCCAAGGGCTCGCCGAACTCCAGCCTCCCTATACCGGAATTGATCCCGCCCGGATCCACATACATATTCTGCCCTTCCTCAAGATCGAAAACGAACTGAACCGTGTAAACGTATTCACTTCTCATCTCTTCAGGCTCTCTATGTATAGGCGACCATAGGCTTCCAAATCCCTGGCCCTGTATATCGAAGTACCAGTACTCACCTTTATGTGAGGCAAATTCTCCTTGTGTAAGGTCGATTTCCTCGCGCTTATGCCCATTTGGATTGGGAGTAAGCGACCCTGTGTAATCGTAATTACCGTCCCTATCGTAATCAATGGCAAAGGTGAGGTCAACCACCTTGAATTCCGTTGAATCGACGGCAGTGTATGTTAGATCCAGTATCATCTTCGAGGCGTTCTCGGGGGCGAGTATCTGCCTCGTCAGATTGGTCTCGAACACCAATCCAAGCGCTGGGTTATGATACCTGGACCATTCCCCGCGCCACGATGTCATCAGTGTGTTGGTATTCTTCGTAGTATTTCTTTCTGATATCACACCAAAATACATGTCGAGTGCATCTTGTACCGTGGTGTTTGAGTCCGTTCTTCTCAACTCCTCCACTGTTAGGGCCACGCTAACCGCCCTTTCCGCATTGATCAGGCCATATCCCTGTATGTAACTCAGGGGTTTGTCGTACATACCTGTGTCGTTCCCCCGCGGGAGTTCGTTGTCAGGAGTTGGGATGATGTAATCGGCTGTGGCCTTTAGGATCCATTCCACCTCATGGATGTATGGATTGGAGGTATTCACCCAATCGTCAAAGTCCTCTCCAGAATAATCCTCGTACATCTCCGACATCCTAAGTGAAGGTGCAGCCTGAAATATCAGCGCAACCGTGCCGGAAACATGAGGGGTGGCCATCGAGGTGCCGCTTATTGCGAGATAGTAGGGATTCTCCAGCTCGTTTGTTGCGCCAATTACGGTTCTTCTAGCTGCAGCTGACCATATATTTACCCCTGGCGCAGCAATATCCGGATAGGTGTAAAGATCGCCCTCCTTACCCCTTGAGCTGAAATCCGCCATTCCCTTTCCGTCCCTCCAGGCAGCAGCAACACCAATTGCCGCAGGATTGTTCGCATACCTGCTCGTCATTCTCTCGCTACCGTCTCCTCCATCATTCCCTGCGGCGAAAACGCATACAACATTGTTGTCATAAGCCAATTTATTCGTGATTTCTATTATGGCATCAGACTCCTCATTGGCTTCCTCCTCTTCACTTCCTGGGCCCCAGCTGTTGCTCACAACCCTGATATTGTACGGATTTGCATTTGGTCTGGAGTTCTCGTACACCCAGTTCAACCCTCCCAGCACATTGAAAAGCAGGGCATCGCCTGTCCCAAGACCTATCAGCCATGCTCCTGGGGCAACCCCTCTTCTCGCGCCGCTCGAGGCCTCGCCATTGCCTGCGATTGTGCCTGCGCAGTGGGTACCGTGGCCAAAGCCGTTGTCCGTGTTCGGCATGTCCTTCCATATTCCATCCCCGTAAAGGCCAAAATCAGATTTGAGGTTCAATTTGGTTTTCTCATGGTAATCGAGATCTGGATGCGTTGCATCTATACCAGTATCCACTACCGCTACTGTAACACCGGTGCCGTCTATCCTGTTCAATTCTGTTCCAGCTGTGGAAAGCACCGTATGCTCCCATACCCGTGTTGCATTTATCGTGGTGGTCGACACATCCTGATAGAACCGGATCTTATAATCATGCTCTATCCATTTTACCCTGTCACAATTTGAGAGCTCCTGGATCGCGGATTTTGGGCCAATCAACCTTATTCCGTTTACGGCACTGAACCTCTGCAAAGTTACAAAGCCTAAGGCCTTGAAGATATGGATATCAAGCTCGTTTATCTCACCCTTCATCTGCACTATCACATCGAGCTCATCGTCAAATTCTGCATCGTTGAGGAGCCTTTGCAGGCCTCTGCTCACCACATCCGAATTGATCTCAGTCGGGGCTGCCACAGACAAGCTGAGGATCTGTATGCCGAAAAAGAACAACAACAGCATCGAAATGATCTTTCTTGTCTTGCGTTCCATTCCACTCGCCCACTATGATGGTATATACATCAACTCCTTTCCATTTTAAATTTTCTATATTGTCAGAGTATCTATACAATCAGCTTTTTTGGAGGGAGGGGGCAAAACTCAATCGACACTCTCTATCCTAATCTCTTTTCCATTCCTATTGTATGCTGCCCATGATCGGTCATTAAAGGGAGGCGTAGTTATTATGTGAACCTTCCCTTTATAAGAAAACAATTTCTTGTCTTCATCAGTGGGTGACAGGGGCTCGTCTGTATGGCTGAGGGCAAAACCAATGAATTCGGATTCGAAGATGAAATCCGGTGAGACAGCAAATTTTTCAAGATAAGGGCCGTAAGATAACGCGCTTACCAAGGTCCAACCAACTGATTTCACCTCGGGTATGCTTTTCTCGAGGTTGGAAAAGATGGATATTTCATCTATTACATCGTCTGTTGCCAGTAATTTACAGATATGCTGTTGTGGAAATTTTTGCCTTGCCAGTTCGTTTAACAGTTTGACAATAGCCTTCTTGATCTTTGCAGTTTCCGTCACATTTCCCTCCTCCTTGAAGTTCAAATCTATTTTTCTTTCTTCCGCCTCGTATAAATCGTCTTATATCTATCAGGCATTTCCTCAAAGCAGGCCCCGCACTCCCCACCTATCTCCTCGGAAGTTGCAGGCTCCAAGTGAACCTCGTAGCCAAGGGATTCGTACAATTCCACTGCCTCGCTCAACCTGGGCTCCTCAGTGGTGAACTGTTTTTCCCAGCCTTCCTTTTTCAGCTCATCCTCTCTTTTTCCCATGCTACCACCTCAGTCGAAGAGATCGTCCAAATCATCATCCCCTCCACCTGGCATCTCGCCGTATTTCTGGAGGTGCAGCTGCAACAGCTCGCTCTCCCTCTTGGAGTACATCTTGTCCTCCTCGAACTCGAAGAACTTGGCTGACGAGCCCAGGTCGGCCTCTAACTCGCTCCGCAGGTTCGGGGTGCCCTTGATCTTCAGAGACTTTCCCTTCTCGTCGACCAGGATGTAGACGCCTTCGCCTTCGGGCACTTCGGCAACGTTCTCGGCATTGAGCAGCAGCCATTTCGCAGGGGGAAGCGGCACTTCCGATATCAGCAGCCTCAGGTTGCAGTGCAGGCATCTACCAGCCTCGTAAACCGCATTTTCCTCCGTCATGGCATATATCTCGGAGGCTAAGTTCAATTGGGCGTCCCCGAGATTTGATGTTATGTCCTTGCGCTTTAAGTACGCGAATCCTTCGATCCTGCCGATCCAATGGGTTGGGGTTTCAGGCTTCAAGAGAAGCGGCATCTCCCCTTTTCCACCCAGGAATTTATCTATTTCCTCCGCTGCATTTCTGCCTTCGGCAACCGCGCTTGGGATGTCCAGCTCTGAATCAGAGGTCATATCCCCGGCTGCAAACATCTTATCGTTGTCCTTGAATTCCGTAACCGAGTTGGCGCTCGAACCAATAGCGAGCATTAGAGCATCGTATCCATCTAAGAGTAATGATTCAGGATCCTCAATATCGGATGAGGTCTTGATCTCGATGCCCATATCCCTCAGATCACCGATCTCCCTTTTCAGACATGCCTTGGTCAGGTCGGATGAGGAGTCCGAGGTCCTCAGTTTTCCGCCGGCTTCATTCTCTTTTTCGAAAACCGTTACATCATGCCCTTTCAGCCTTAGGAAGTACGAGCCGCTCAGACCGGCAGGCCCGGAACCCACGACCGCGATTTTCTTGCCAGTGTCAATGTTTTGGAGCATGGATTTCCACGAATCATCCCCTTGCAATGCTGTAAAGACAGTGAGGTCTGCTATCGCGATGGCCTCGTTGACCTTGCCTCTTCGACATTCATCCTCACATGGACTCGGACATATGGATCCTATCGTGCCTGGCAGCGGTAATGCCTCTCTTAGCACTTTATGGGCATCCGTAAAATTCTTTTTGGCAACGAGATGAAGGAAACGGGGCACATCCACACCTGCAGGACATGACGACCTGCACGGCACCAACACCTTCTCCCGGGGCCCGGATGGAAGGTCCTTGTCCATAAGGGCGCCACTGGGGCATACCTCCACGCAGGCCCCGCAGAACCTGCAGCCAGTATCTGCGAAGGAGCGATCATAGGCGGTTCCGATCTCCACCTCGTGGCTCCTGCCCACGAACCCGATCGTCCCGACACCCCTGAGCTCTCTGCAGGCCCTCACACACCTGCCGCAGAGTATGCACAGGCTGTAATCCCTTATGAAAAGCGGCTCGTTTTCTATCACCCGCTTTTCCCTGGGTATGTACTTGGATGTGTCCTCCCTCATGCCGACATATTCAACGACCTTCTGCAGCTCGCACTGACCGAACTTGGGGCAGCACCTCTCGTCCACGGGAACGTTCGTTGAGCACGGCTCCCTTGAGCATCCCTCCCTCTGAGCGCAGGAAAGGCACGCATGGGGATGATCCTCGAGCAGAAGGGACAATATCTCCCTCCGCAGCTCTGAAAGCTCGTCATCGTCGGTGACCACCACCATTCCTTCACCTGCCGGGGTCGTGCACGCGCATGGCAGCCCTTTCATGCCAACGATCTTGGTTATGCAGAGCCTGCATGCCCCGAAGGCGGGTCGATCTGGATGATCACATAACTTTGGGATGTAGATACCAGCCTCGTTGGCGGCATCCATTACGGTCATGCCTGGCCTGGCAACGACATCCTGCCCGTCGATCTTCAACTTGATCTCGTTTCCTTCCATCCCCATCATTCCCTATTTAATCGCCTGGTAATCGCAGGCGTCTATGCACGCCCTGCACTTGATGCACTTCTCTTTGTCTATGGAGGCGGTCCGTTTCTTCTCCCACACCACCGCCTCTGCAGGACACGCTTTTTTACATTTCCCGCACTTCTGGCAGGTTTCGGAATCCACCTCGAACTTGATCAGGTCAACACACACCGATGCAGGGCATCTTCTTTCATTGATGTGTGCCTCGTACTCCTCTCTGAAGTATTTTAGGGTAGTAAGTACAGGGTTGGGCGCTGTATTGCCCAGGCCGCACAGTGCGGTGTCCTTTACCGTCCTGGCGAGGCGCTTGAGTTTTTCCAGGTCTTCAATGGAACCCTCACCCCTGGCTATCCTTTCCAGGATGTCCAGCATCTTTTTCAGGCCCTTCCTGCACGGCACGCACTTGCCGCAGGATTCCTTAACCGTGAAATTCAGGAAGAAACGGGAGATGTCCACCAAACATGTGGATTCGTCCATCACCACCAAGCCTCCCGAGCCCATGATGGCGCCCGTGGCAGTTATGGATTCATAGTCTATGCTGGTGTCCAGCAGGCTCTCAGGTAAGCAACCACCCGAGGGGCCACCTATCTGCACGGCCTTGAAGGCAAGCCTTTTCCTGACCATCCCGCCCCCACATCCGAAGATCACCTCCCTCAGGGTCGTGCCCATTGGAACCTCCACAAGGCCTGTGTTCTTGACCCGCCCTGCAAGGGCAAAGACCTTGGTGCCCTTGCTCTTCTCCGTTCCAATGGTTTTGTACCATTCCGCGCCGTTGTTTATTATATGGGGAAGGTTCGCCAGCGTCTCCACATTGTTGATGATCGTGGGCTTCCCCCAGAGCCCTTTGCTTGCAGGAAAAGGAGGTCTCGGCCTTGGCATTCCCCTCTCCCCCTCGATGGAGGCTATCAAGGCGGTCTCCTCTCCGCACACGAAGGCTCCGGCACCCTCTTTGATACTGATATCGAAGGAGAATCCGCTTTCAAATACGTTCTCACCGAGATAACCGGCTTCATGGCACATTTCGATAGCTTTGGAAACGCGCTTGATTGCCAGCGGATATTCTGCCCTGCAGTACACCATTCCCTCCGAGGCGCCTATGGCATAACCTGCGATGAGCATGCCCTCTATAACGGCAAGGGGATCCCCCTCCAGCACGCTCCTGTCCATGAAGGCACCTGGATCGCCTTCGTCCGCGTTGCAGATCAGGTATTTCCTATCACCGCTTGCCTTCCTTGCGAAGCCCCACTTGACCCCTGCCGGGAAACCTGCACCGCCTCGCCCCCTTATTCCTGAGGTTTTAACCTCCTCGATCACCTGCTCCGGGCTCATTTTCAAGGCTTTGTGCAGGGCTGAGAAGCCCCCTGCCTTGGTGTAGTCCTGGATGTCCTCCGGATCGATCTCGCCGCAGTTCCTGAGCACGATCCTTTCCTGGCCCTGGAAAAAACGGGCATAATCCTCGGTTGCCACCAGCTCCTCGACAGGTCTTCCACCGATGATGTGCTGCTCCACGATGGCCGGGACCTTGTCAGATGATACACGTTCGTAAGTTGTCCTGCTTCCGTCGGGCATAAGCACATCCAAAAGGGGGTCCTTGAACAAACCCCTGTCCCCCACGCGCTTAAGCATACATTGTACATCAGGGTGTTTTTCAAGTTCCACCATAAGGGCCTTCATTACCTCATCCGCACCTGCAGAGAGCCCGCTCGTGCCCTGGCATACCAGAATCGTGGGCACCTCTTGTGCCATCTACTCTACCCCCTCATCAGGTTCATCGATGAGCTTATCAACTGAGGTGATGGTCGAGTTGCCGTGGGTTTTGTCATCCAAAAGAACCACGGGTGCCATTCCGCAGCAGCCCACACAGGCCACGCGCTCGAAGGTGAAGCGCCTGTCAGAGGTGGTGTCCCCGGCCTTCACGTCGAGCTTGCCCATTAGATAGTTTAGAATCAACTCCCCGCCCATTACATGGCATGCCGTACCCTGACATACTTTAAGTGAATGCTTCCCAGGAGGGGAGAGTCTGAACTGTGCGTAGAAAGTCAGTATTCCGTAGATCCTGGTGGGCGAGATCTCAAGCTCCCCTGCCACGATATCCACGGCTTCCTCGGGAACGTGTCCCAGCTCTCGCTGGATATCCTGCAGAATCGGGATCAGTGATTCGAGGCGAGCTCCTCTCTTTATTATCAATTCCTTGACCCGCACCAAATCAACAGAATCATCTTCCATGGATGTACAACCTCCCCTAACCCTTGTGGTCGGGGTCGTGGGTGTATTTTTGCATCGGATTGTTCTGGCCCCAGATACCACCTTTTTACCAGGAATGTGCGATAGCTTCCGATTTACATGCTGCCACACAAGGTAAAGGCGGCCTGTCTGTGGTGGGTTTGCAGGGAGCACAGGTATACTTTATCTTCTTTCTTTCCTCCTCCCTAACAAACGCTACTTCCTCATCGGATAAAGGGTCGTTCTCGTCAGGCCCCACATCCAACACATCATAGGGACAGGCGCTTACACAGTCTCGGCAGCCATCGCATTTGTCCGTGTCTATGGCTATGAAGTAGTCCCCGGAGCCGTCCTTGTATCCATAGTTTGCTATCATAGTGATCCCTCAACACTACTTGTTCTTCTCCACGAGCGCCTTTGCGAAGAGGGCCCCGCCCAAGGCGCCAGCTATTTGAGTGTCATAATCTGTCTTCATTATCGGTATGCCTACTTCCTTCTCCAGCCTGTTGACCACGCCTCTGTTTTTGGCTATCCCACCTGTTATGGCGAAGTCCTTTTCGACGCCGATCCTCTCAAGCAGGGTCATGATCCTATGGGCCATGGCTGAGCAATAAGCTGCAAGCACCTTGTTCGTTGGCCAACCCTCCCTGAGTAACCCAGTAGCCTCTGTCTTTGCATAGACAACACATGTGCTGCTTACAGGCTGTGGCTCTTCATCCACATCGAGAGACAGGTCACCTACATCATTGATGGACACGCCTAAGAGGTCGGCGAAGACCTCCATTCCCCTGCCTGTACCTGCGGCACACTTGTCGTTCATAAGGAAGTTCGTTACCTTGCCTCTTTCATCGCAGTGTATGGCCTTGCAGTCCTGACCGCCCATGTCAAGTACGGTCCGAACGGTGTTGCCGTAGATGAAGTTTGCACCACGTGCATGGCATGCGATTTCGGTTATGGCTCTCTTGGCAAAGGGAACGTTTACCCTCCCGTATCCTGTGCCCACAGTATACTTGATATCGTCCAGTGTAAGGCCTGTATCTTCCATGGCCCAGTTAATGGCCTTCATTGCCGAATCTGGGCTGTTCGAGCCTGTTCTCATATTGGAGTAAGCATAGAGCTCGCCATCAGCCAAAATAACAGCTTGTGAACTTACCGAGCCGACATCCACTCCCGAGGTGATCAACTTCCCTTTCCGATCTAGATCCGGGTTGGTCCATCGCGATTCTGTCCATCTCCAAAGCTCTTTTTTTTCTTCCGGCATGTCATGCACCTCCTTTCCAGCCTGCTGCTGCCAGCGCTGCACCCAGTGCCCCAACGAATTCTGGCTCCTCAGGCACAACCACTTCCAGCCCAAGGTCCTTGTTAAGGGAAGCCACGAAACCCACATTCTTAGCGACACCACCTATGAGAACGACATCCTTTTCGAAGCCGATTTTCCTGACCATTGACGTGATTCTGCTGGCCATGGCGTCATGCACTGCCTTTGCCATGTTCTCTTTAGGCACATTGTTGTGCACCATGGTCACTACCTCTGATTCCGCAAATACCGTGCACTGTGCGTTCATTGGAACATCCTCGGTAGCCTTCAATGAAAGGGGACCCAGCTCTTCCAAGGACACCTCCAAAGCACGGGACATGGCCTCTGTGAAAGCTCCCGCACCAGCAGCACATTTTTCATTGATCTCGAAGTCCAGTATCCTGCCTGTTTCGTCACATCTCATGCCTCTGCCTTCTTCGGCACCCACATCTATGACGGATCTGGCAGCCGGGTGGAGATACACCGCTCCTAATGAATCGCAGCCCACATTAGAGCGGGTTTCATCATAGAACGGGGCCAGCTTCGCACCCGCGCCAGTTGATACTGTCTTATCAATATCGTCTTTGGTAACGCCGGCCATGCTCATCGCCTTCTCTAATGCCTCATGGGCCATTTTTTCCAACTCGAAGCCTGCCACAACAATAGATTTTCCAACGATCTCATTATCCTTCAGGATCACGACCTTTATCGTCTTCGCTCCCATATCTATTCCCATTGTAATCATCTTCATCTCCTCCTTTATTTTGCACCGAGCGTCTCCATGAATGCATCGATTTTGGCCTTTGTTCTTGCCTCATCGAACTCTCTTTCATCTGCATTGTTACCTTCGAACGCCATGACAGGGAAACCCGCGTCAAGAAGCGCTAACCTGTTTTCAGCGATCCCGATGCTCAACCCCTCGCAGCCCCTGTTGTAGTGAAGCATCACGCCATTGAGCTTCCACTCCTTCGCGATGCGTATCATCATATCGCTCTTGAGATGGCATGAATAGAAATGCTGCCATTCAGGTTTGTGCAATTCGTATTTCACATATTCGTAGAGTGCCTGGTCCCGCGATGAGAAGTTGGTACCAGGAATGGTCTTTGGACCCCAGGTACCGTCCTCCTTCACCTCCCATTGGCCGATAAGCCCGAACGTGTAAAGGGAGCCTATAGAGACGCACCCGAATTTCTCGATATACCGGAATATGCTAAGAAAGCTCCAGGGCGGCTGTGTATCTGACATCACTCTGAAACATTCGTTTGGTACGGCTGCTACGCCTCTTTTCACCCTGTCCTGTACCTCGGGAAGGAGGACCTTCTCGTAGAAATCAGCCACCTGCTTTCCTGCCTTTTGAAGCGTGCCAAAGACATAGAGCGAATAGATGGATTTCTCATCTAAAGGCGCAGGAATGCTCTTGTTCAATACACATATTTCCGCCCACTTCGATGTTGACACGAAATGGTTCCCTATGGCCTTGTACAGCAGTTCGTCGTCGTAGTCCCTACCAGTGGTCTTCTCCAGGAAGGCAATGCCCTCCTTCAACTGCTCCACCACATACTTGATCTTCCTGTCGTTGAGCTCATTGGCAGCCCCCACAGCGTTGTCCACTGTGAAGGTTGGTATCCCGCCCTCGAGCTCCGATACAACCTGATACCACTTGGCATGTGAGCAGCAGATATGGTCCTGCCAGATGAAATCTGGTTTTGGGAACCCGATTGGCTCTGCACCTGCGAACCTGGGTGTGAACTTGCCGTCCTTGTATCCAAAGGGGAACTTATTTATGATTATTGAGCCCCAATAGTTCCGCATGTAGGCACAAAGATCCCGGGGATAGCCCTTTACCTCCGCAGCCTCCATGCATTCCAGTGAAAGTTCATTGTCGAAAGCGATGGTGGCTCCGTAGGGCTCACTGGTTAGTGGATACACGTCCTCTCCTAGACCAGCTGGTATCGCATCAAAGGTCCAGGCACCGCCTGCCCATCTCAAGCCACCTTTATCATGCGCCTCGGCATAATCTTGATAGTACTTTAACCTGAGAGTCTTTGCCTTGTCCCAACATTTTAATTTCTCAGTGGGATATTTATCTGGTGCTTTTTCCATATCATACACCTCCTTAGAAAAGGTCCTCCTCACCGATCATTTCCAGAAAAGCCTCGCTCCTGATCTTGAGCTGGCCAATCGGCACGGTCACGTCGAACTCCAGAAACAGGGTAGGCACACCGTTGTCCTCAAGTGCTTTCTTGATGGCAACGAAGTCGAGCTCGTGCGGGTCGCAGAACTTCTGCTGCATGATTATTGCACCTGAGACCTCCCAATCCTTGGCAAGGCTCAGGATATGTGGTATGCGTCTGCGCTCCTCCCAGTCCTTTGTAGGACAAGGCGGCCTGTTTAGGTATCTCTTGGAGATCGCCATCAGCTTGTCTTCCTCAGGTTCCACCTGATTCCAGAAATATCTCGACCCGGTGCAGTGCTCATCTATCACGAATAACCCGCCGCAGCTCTCCACCATGTTAAGGAACTTGATGTCATCGTCTTCTGAACCCACGATCATGAGCCTGGTGCCAGATGGTTTATCAGTCCTTGACGGAAGTTTTGCCAGAAGCTCTTCGAGAGCCTTGTTGTGATCAGCCTTATCCACCATCTGCATGGCCATGGATATCTCCATGACCTCTTCCCCTGATATTGGCGGATTCGGCTCCTTACGAAGCTCATACAACTTCCGCATCAGTTCCCTGTTTTTGTTGTATACGGCTATGGCTTTGTCTAAGGCGGCGTCGGTTATATCCTTGCCTGTCCACTTCTCCACCTCCTTTTTGAAGTCCTCTATCTCGCCTCTTAAGAACTCGGGAGCGTCCTTGCTCTGCACCTTGTGGGGCATTATGAAGAACTTGGTGTATTCCAGGCCTTTGATATGCTTTTGCCAGCTCCAGAAAGTCTGTCTTATGTGAAGACAGGACTGTGCGATCATCAAGCCGTTGAGATAGTCATACCTGCCCTTCAGTCCCTGTGCTAAGCAGTCCCTGCAAAATGGACAGAACATCGCAAAGATATGTGGTTCTGTAACATCCTGCGGCTCATGGCTGCCGAGAATCCGAACGGGCAGTACATCTGCCGCGTACAGGATCTCTTCAGGCACATAAGTGCAGAAGTAGCCCATCACCTTACCGCTTGTGCGCTCCTTCCATTCCTTGGCGTATTCGTGCCGGTTCTGTTCCCATTCCTTGAATTGTTCTATCATTTTCTACCCCCCAAATTTCGCCTTTAATCTTCCAATCTTCTTTCAAGATTTATGAAGTCGCTTCTATCGAAGCCGATGGATTTGAAGAACGCGAGAAGATCGCCTGAATCCCACCTCGCCACGGTGTAGGCGTTCTTAACGCCCTTTTCTTTAAAATGATCCAACAATCTTTTACCGAGCTCCCTGCCTATCCCTTGCCCCATGAACTTGGGATGAATACCGATTATCTCCAGCCATCCGCTCTTCTCAACTCCGAATCCCCAATCCTTGACATCGCCAATCACAAAACCGACTACCTTCCCCTCGTCCTCTGCAACCAGGCATCCCTCGCTGTCCTTCCTAATGTAATCCCTTATTCTGTGGTCCAGCCTGCCGCTCACCTTCTTCTTTGTTATCGCTTCCTGGATACCTGCGACAACCTCGAAGTCGCTCTCGGTCATAGGTCTTATTTTGATTACCATTTTGTCACCTAATCCACTCTGATGATCTTCACATGTTTGCCAACCCAGTCTGGAGGAAGATATACCCTCCCGCTGTTCCCGGAGGGCTTGACCTCTTTCTCGATCATCTCCTCTCCGTATACTTCGAATTTCGATTTCGTGGTTTCTGGAGGCATAATCATCACAATACAGTTATTATGTGAATACTAAGTAGTTATATATTAGCTACAATATAAACGTTGCGGAAGGCTCCCTCTTCTCCTCTCTCTTCCCATTACTCCCGCCCTCCATCCCCCTTCCACCGTTCCCTACCTCCCATCATACCTTCTGCATCCTCTTGAGTGTTCACCACCTTGCCCCTATCCTTCCACCCTTAACTTCAATGATGTTAATTTTCACAAGACATCTCACTATAAATTATTTATACGACATAGTTATAGGGCGATAGACTTCACAAGGAAATAAGAGGGAGAGCATTGAGAATCCTGCACAAAGATATGAGAGCATCCGAGATCAAACTCCTCTTAGAGTCCATGGACGACCTATGGCATCTATTCAACATTATCGAAAAAGGGGATGTCGTATTTGCCAGGACACACAGAAGGGAGGAGAAGAAGACAGACAAACTTCGCCCTGAAAGAGGTGAAAAGAAACCAATGCGCTTGGGCATCCTAGTGGAGGATCTCGAATTCCACGAGTTCTCGGACAGATTGAGGGTTCACGGCGTGATAAAGGAAGGCCCGCAGGACATCGGCTCCTACCATACACTGAATTTTAAAGAAGGGGACAGGATCAGCATTATCAAGGAGACCTGGAAGGAGCACCAGCTTAATAGGATGGACGAGGCCGTGAAGGCCACGAAGCAGCCCACGATACTATTCTTGACCATGGATTACGACGAGGCCGAATTCGCCCTGCTCCGACAATCCGGTGTGCAGGAAATCGCAAGAATCACCTCAGCCGGCACAGGAAAAAGGTACAAGAAAAGCCAAGGGACGAAGAGGAAGTTCTACAACGAGGTACTCGCAAAGCTGGAGACCCTGATGCAGGACCCCATGCCCCTCATCATCCTAGGTCCTGGATTCGCAAAGGAGGAGTTCTTCAACCTCGGCAAAGACCAAAAACCGGAGCTGTTCTCCAACTGCGTGCTTCAAGGCACGGGGCAAACGGGGATGACGGGTGTTCAGGAGGCATTAAAGAAAGGTATAGCACCCCAACTTCTTGAGAACTCAAGAGTTGCTTTTGAAACGACCAAGGTGGAGGAGCTGCTTGCAGAGATCGCCAAGGATGGTAAATTCGCCTATGGTTACAAGGAAGTTGAGAACGCGCTGCTTGCCGGGGCCGTGCAGACACTGCTCGTCACAGATAAACTCGTGAGAGAGAAGAAGGCTGACGAGCTGCTCAAGATCGCCTCTGAAAGGAAATCAGACATCGTGATTATGAGCATGATTCACGATGCAGGCAAGAAGCTGGATGCCTTGAGCGGCGTGGCCGCGATTTTGAGGTATAAGATCAGATGATTTTTTACTTAAAACTTAGAGTGGAACATCCCACACAGAATTTTTATTTGCATATATCCAATAACCCTGACCTACTTCTAAATAATCAGTGTCAGTTACCTCCTCCATTCGTCCTAAGGTTGTATTGTATCTACATATCTTGTAAATATCATCTCCATAAGTGAGGTCGCCCAAAGCATCATCTCGCAATTTATTCGATTTTGAAGGATAACCGACAAGATTCCAACCTGGATATAGTGGTATGGATTGATTGGAGACCAGTTCATCTCCAAAAACAACCAATGTCGTTCCTTCAGGGTCGGTAATATGCACCCAGAAGCCCATGGAATGATTCAATTCCCACAAATCGTTCATATAGGTAGGTTTTAAACTATGATAGTGCCTCCAGGGGTCATTAATGTCTGTCATATTATACCTCCAGACAGAGTCATATTGGTCTTCGATGGATTGCAATACAGTTTCAATATCATGATCCAATTGGATTCTGGGCAGAGAAATCAAATTCCAACCTTCATCGAGCGGGATAACATAACTATTTGAGGTATTGACAGTAAAATTCCAAACCCAATTTAGTGCCGTTGTGTTCCACATATCGGATGTATAGGTGTGCCAATACCATTTGCCATCAGGAAGTGTAGGAGGCTTCCAAGATGGTGATGTTATCCAGCCACTATAGTAGACAGTGCCGCTTTCTGCATCTGGTTGGTCTGAGATTGTGAAGTTGTAGTAGACCGTGTCATTATCAAGGTCGGTAACTGGGGTGACCATCAATGTTGGTGTATTGTTGAATAGAGTAGAATCGTTTGGGGGAGAAATTGGTGTGGACATTGGAGGAGGTAAGTTTGAGCGGGAGAAGTAGATATCCCAACTGCCGTTTCGGTCGTCTTGCCATGCTATATAGACAGTTCTATTTCTAAGGGCAAGAGAAGGAAATCTCTGATATGAGGATCCTATATCATCATTTATCATTTGGTTGGTGTTAAATGTACTTCCACCATCGGTTGAGTTAGCGAAGTAAATATCTTCATTATCATTTCTTTTATCTCTCCATGCCACATAAACATACCCATTACTATCCATTGCTATTGAAGGTCTGGACTTAGGCTTGCCCATAGGGTCATCATCTACCCTTTTGTTGATATTAAAAGTATCACCACTATTTGTTGAATTAGCAAAATAAATGCAATTCTGATTTCGATGATCCTCCCACACGATGCCAACAATTCCTCCGTTTGCCGCTATGGAAGGATTACCCTGATCAGTTAGTGCTAAATTGTCATCGTTTACTTTCTTATTAGGGGTAAAAGATATTCCACCGTCAATTGACCTGGAGAAATAGATATCAGGTCTAGTTGTGTCGTTTCTTTCGTCAGTCCAGACAACATAGATGATACCATTGTCTACAGCGATACAGGGGTCGAATGAACCATTGGAAACATCATTTATTCTTCTATTCTTGCTAAAAGTTGTACCCCCGTCTGTAGAATTTGCATAATAGATGTCTCCCAATGGGTTATTTCTTTGGTCTAGCCACACTATATGAATTTTGCCATTTTCATCAACTGTTATACATCGGAAACCTGGACCTTGACCTTCCAACCCTAAGTCGTCATTAACCCTTTTCCCAGAGCTCCAAGTTATGCCTCCATCTGTTGAGTTTGCGTAGTATACATCATCATTATTCGCACCATCAACTCCTCCTCCGCTAACAAAACACCCGTCCGCATCGTTCCTCCAATCTGCCCAGACAACATGTATCTTGCTTGTACCGTCAACAGCAATTGAAGGTAACTCTTGTTGTGATGGGTCTGTATTAATATTTACCTGTTGGTTAATACCAAAGGTTCTCCCGCCATCTGTTGAGTTTACATAATAAATATCAGCATTGTTAACACCATCTACACCGCCATCACTAAAATATCTTCCGTCTAGATCATTTCTCCAATCCTCCCAAACAACGTGTATTGTTCTCTCGTTATCAATGGCGATAGATGGACCTAATTGATTTGATAGATTCATTTCTGTATCATCCACACGGATGTTAGTGCAGAAAGACTTAGCAGTTACATCGATTTTCGTGTGATATAATAGGTTTCCTAGCAGAAGTAATATTACTATTATCGAAACTATAACCATGTTTTTCTTTTTTGAAGTTATCGTATCGTTTTTCCTTCTTATCTTGCTTTCTGGGAACATTATCTTGTTTATATTTATCTGATTAGCCATAATTTCTCCAAGTAATAATATATGTTTCTGTCTTAATAACATTTTTTCTCCTTTCTATTCTTGACTTGAGCCTCATCCCTCATTATTAGGGCGGGCCATCTAGCCAAGGTGTAAAGTATACGAAATTAGAAACTTCATCTCCTTTGCCGTTAAGATTATTATAGGGGGCAGGCGGCCCGTTATCATCCTTATAAGGTCCACTATTATCTGAATCGCCCCACCAATTGTACTCCGCATGTATATATATACTTGGATCGTAATTCTTAATGCCATATTCTGTGTTTCCACTTATGGTATTATTATGAATCGCAGAGATGCTTCCATATCCACTCCATACCCCGTACCCATTATTTTTAATATTGTTGTATGTGATGGTAGCAATTGAATTAAACTCGAGATAGATGCCATAGTAATTGTTAGAAACATTGTTGTTTGTTATGTCGTTAATCGAGGAATAGCTGAAAAGAATGCCATAGTAATTGTTAGATGCAGTACAATTTTCAATCATGGAATTTATGGTAAACGGTAAGTAAATAGGATCTCCGTTTGTTGAGTTACTGGTCCTCAAAGTGACATTATCGCACCAAGCAAGTGTAATATGCCCTGCATCTAAATTTTCTATAATTTGATCTTCCTTATCAAAGAAATAGTATACAGGCTTCCCATTTACTGTATTTGAAGTGGGTATCAAGTGATTGTAATGTTGTTTTTGGAAACCCCAAACCGGGATGTTCAAAAATAAATTGTTCCACATACTGTTATTTATGATGTCGTTGTTTAAGGAACGATCGATGGAGATGCCATAGTTATTGTTCGATACATTGCAGTTTGTAACGTTGTTGGTTGAGCCATATATAATATAGATGCCAAATCTATTATTCGACATATTACAGTTTGTTACAGTGTTGATTGAAGAGTGGTAGAGATAAACGCCGATTCCAGACATAAGAAGAGTGTTTAAATTGCAGGTATTGTTGACGAGCGAGTTGCCCGATGAATAACTCAACATGATGCCAATAGCGTTCAAATTGCATGTGTTGTTAACGAGCGAGTTACTCGATGAAGAAGCTAACATGATGCCACAGCCGGAGTAATAACCCCACCAATAGTAATTTGAGTTGCAGGTGTTGTTAGCGATTGTGTTGCTCGATGATGATGACAGGTAGATACCATAATCGTTGTTCGAGGCGGTGTTGTTAGTGATGGTATTATAGTTTGAGGAATACCAGATATCGATACCGTCAACCTCATTGTATGTTACTGTGGTATTTTTGATATCGTTATAGTTCGCAGAATTAGTAAGATAGATGCCAGATGCCCTAGAATAATAACCATTATAATCGTTATTTGATATATTACTATTCTCAATGGTATTGTTTGATGATGAATACAGGAGTGTGCCTAATTCGTTGTCCGTGGCTGTAACATTATCCATGTGCGTGTAATTTGAGTAGGTAACCAATACACCTTGTCCGTTGTGAGTCAGAGTTAAGTTTTCCACAGTGATGTTCGTGGAGTTTACAATGCCTACATAACCCGCGTCCGAGGGCACAGTTTCGTCATCATGCTCGTGATTTCTCCAATAGTATACTGGTTTATGATTCACTGTATTTGAATCATCTATATCATGGTCGAATTCTGATAACGTATCCGCCCAAACACCGAAGTTATAACTGCTGTTGGCGATACTGTTATTTCTCAGTCGAGCGTTAGAAACGTCGTAAAGTACGATGCCATGTTTTGTGTTATTATTAACTGTGTTGTTCTCAATATTCGTATACCCACCGCTAGGATCGTTACCAATAAGATGTACGCCATCTTCTGTGTTATTTACTATCGTATTATTCCAAACGTTTGAGGAGCTGTAGCTTTCATAGATACCGTACTGGTTATTCGAGGCGGTGTTGTTGACGACGGTGTTGTTGCTGGAGTAATGGAGATAGATGCCGTACTGGTTATTCGAGGCGGTGTTGTTATCAATGGTGTTGTTAGAGGAAAAGATTAGGCGGATGCCTATCGCTCCATTATTTGTTACGTTATTATTCTCAATGTTCGCATACCCACCGCCAGGATCGTTCCCACTAAGAAATACGCCATCCTCTGTGTTATCACATATCGTGTTGTTCCATATCTGTGGGGCACTGTTGTTGGAATAGATGCCATAACTGTTTTTCTCTATTATATTATTCTTGATAATTGGGGAAGAGTCTTCGATATAAATTCCATTGTCGCCGTTAATCGATATGTTCGTGTTACCTGTAATATTTGCGTATTTGGGTGCAAAG
>CBDUXN010000054.1:0-18484 GCA_965371185.1 uncultured Thermoplasmata archaeon | reverse complement strand
TTACTGCAAAGGGAACCAATGGCAAAGGCCTGGAAGGTGTCTCTATAAAGCTGGAGGGAGCAACAATTTCAAAGACCTTAAAGACCAAGTCAGATGGAAGTGTGACATTTGAAAATATCACTCCGGATCTACCGGACAATATATATACCGGCGAAATAACTGTTACTGCCACGTATACAGGGAATATTTTGATAACAAAAACCACCTCAATACCAGTAAATGCACCCTAACAGCACAATTTAGGGAATAAAATGCCGATCCTCTATAAGGATATTAAAGCGATCGAAGGTATCCCATTTAAACTCATCATTATCATGCTCATATTGGCGATAGCTCTCCCATTGATATGGGCAGGCCTAGAAAATTACGACCGCACACAAAAAGAGAATGATTTAAGAAACGAAATAGAATTTATCATTACCACTATAAAATTTGTATACACGAGTGGGGAGAACAATTCTCAATCGATCGATGTAAATTTTGGAAGCGGCTTTGCCACAAAGGTGGAAAGAGTAGAGATCGGTGATGATAAGGAAGGTACCTATTCTAGTATTAGATATAAATTAAGCAGTAGCGCGAAGGTAACGATAATAATAGACAATCCTAATATCCCGGTTGCTAATAAAACAACTAATGGCCTAGATGCATTGATAGTCGGAGAAGGAAAGCATACCTTATCATTCACAGCTAAGAGCGATTATGATTTCGATGATGATGGATATAATGATCTCTATATAGAAGTTGCGAGGATGAGCTAATATGCTCGATTTCGTGATGTCCAAAATGGCCATGATAGTAGCCGCACTATTCCTTATTCTTGCAGCCTTCAGCCTTCATGAAATCCAAACAAATGCCTTGGAGGAGGAGGAACTGCAAAACATGGCAGATGTGATCGCCAAAACCATTAATGACATGAATGCACTGAATGGTAATTCAAATGTAAATTTAACATTCAATCGTGATGATAACGGAATTTACATCAAGCCTATCATCGGGAACGAGGCCTACACGATAACGATCACCCGGAACCTCATTTTTCTCTCCCAAAAAGGGCGCACAATTACAAGTAATTTTGTAAGTGCCATCCACGTATGGCAGCCCGTTAAAGGCCATTACAATACCTCACAATTTGCAAACTTGGATAACGCGAACCGAGAAGTAAAAACAAACTCAGGAGACGATGTAGTAGTAATAGAAAGGAAGCAAATTGAAGTTAGCGGGATTTTGGCGTATCATACTTTTGTGTACTTATCATGAAGGAATCTCAATGACAGGATAGTCTCTCCATATCCTCCCTCGTATTGATATTTAAAAAAGATGTAAGTTTTGGATCAATAGCCTCTATCCCAGCCCTGCCCACTTCCACAATATCGAGTTCTTCATATGTTCCTCTGATATGCAGTACATTCCTCCCCAACGCCTTTTCGATGGCTGGAACCATCGTGCTCTTTCTATAAACCGAATGCAGAGGCTCCCAGTATGCATCGATCTTTGGAACCGCACCATCGTGACCCTTGGCCCTCTCGAAGAGCAGGTTGTAAAGCTCAGGCTTGATGAGAGGAGTATCCAAGGGTGCCACAGCCACATACTCGCCGCCTGCCATTCTCAAACCTGAAAGGAGGCCGCCAATGGGCCCAAGTTCCGGCTCTTCATCAAGGGCCACCTTCACATCCTTTTCAAAAAAATCCAGGTTCGGAACCTGACTTTTCTCAGATACAGAAATAATTATCTCGTCCGCGACCTTGGTCATCGCCTCGATTATCCACTGGAACATGGGTTTGGCTCTGAAAATGAGCTTGGCCTTGTCAATCCCCATACGGGAGCTTCTTCCGCCCATTAATACTGTGGCAGAGCGCATGGGTCTTGAATGGTTTTTGGGATTATATACGTTGCCTGTGAATTGCCATATTTTTACTGATCTGCTGCTGACTCCAGAATGGGAGGGAGGACGGGGGCGGCGGGTGAGAGAATATGGTGGGAGGTGGAAGGGCGGGTGGTGGGCTTAAATTGATACTCTCACCCCCACCAGTCCCTGATAAGATACTTATACCACAACAATATTAGGGTTTCGAGAATGAGAATATGCATGAAACAGTGGAAATTTCCGTGGAGAAGAACATCCTGGAGGCAAATATCGAAATCGCCGCAAAGAACGCGGCATTGCTGAAGAAAAACGGTATCTATGCCGTAGATTTCCTTGGCTCCATCGGCTCAGGCAAAACACTACTGATCGAAAGGATATTGGATAAATTGAAAGAAGGGGGAAAAAGAGGCGCTGCCATAGCAGGCGATGTGGCAGGTGACGACGACTATAAACGCTTTAAAATGCACGATATTCAAGCTTCGAGCATAGCCACAGGAAAAGAATGCCATCTCGATGCCCATCTGGTCTCCCATGCTCTGGAGAACTTGAATTTGGGTGATATGGATGTCCTTTTCATCGAGAACATCGGCAACCTGGTCTGCCCCATGGACTTTCCTCTGGGCACTGATAAAAGGGTCGTGGTTGTCTCAGTTACTGAAGGGGATGACATGGTAAGAAAACATCCCATGATTTTTGGTCTAGCTGATGTTATCATAGTGAACAAGATCGATTTGGCAGATATCATGGAAGTTGATACTGATAGGATCATCAGCGATGCTAAGGAGGTCAACCCGCATACGAAGATGTGTTTGACCGATGCAAAGCACGGTGAAGGTATTCAAGAATTAATGGCTGCATTGAGCATTCCAGGCTTGAGGTTATGAGAATCGTTTTTTACGGCTTGGTCCAGGGCGTAGGTTTTCGACCGGCTGTATACAGATTGGCAAAATCCTTGGGGCTGAGGGGTTTTATTAGGAACAACGGTTCAAACGTGGAAGTCGTGTTGGACAGGAATCACGAGGAATTTATAAACCGATTGAAAGATGAGCTGCCGCCCTTGGCCAAAATTGAACGAATCGAATTGGACGACAGACCTTTGAACATAGAATATATGGATTTCAGCATCGTTCTGAGCGAGGACGGGGAAAGAAGCTCCGTGATTCCCACTGATACGGCGATTTGCCCAGATTGCATGAAAGAGCTGTTTGACAAGAACGATAGGAGATACCTCTACCCCTTCATCAACTGCACGAATTGCGGTGCGCGCTTCTCTGCGATAGCATCTGTACCTTACGATAGGGAGAATACCTCCATGAAGGCGTTTGAGCTGTGCGGGAAATGTAACACAGAATATGAGCTGCCCTCTGACAGACGGTTTTATGCCCAGACCATCTCCTGCAAGGATGACGGCCCCCACTTCACCCTCTATGAAAAGGATGGAAAAAGGGCGGAATGTGAGAATGAAGTGAGTTATTTTGCGGATCGTATAGATAACGGTGCTATAGGTGTCCTGAAGAGCTGGGGCGGGATGCATTTGATATGCAATCTCGAAATCCTGGGAAGATTCAGAGCGTGGTATTCCCGCCCTGAGAAGCCCTTTGCCGTTATGGCTAGAAACATGGAAGCTGCAAAGGAGCTGGCGCAAATATCGCAGCATGATGAGAAACTGCTCAGCTCGCTTGAGAGACCTATTGTGATAGTGATGAAGAGAGAGGATCGGATTGATGACCATCTACTGGAACTCGTATCTCCTGGGTTGGACAATATCGGCTTGTATCTACCGTATTCGGCGATACAGCATCTCCTTTTTCATTATCTTAAAAACGATGCCATCTTGATGACCTCGGCAAACCCTCCAGGTGAGCCCATCGTTACTAGAAACGACGAGGTTTTCAAGTTGGGCGCAGACATCTATTTGCTACACAACAGGGACATCATCAACAGGATAGATGATTCAGTTATAGTTCCATTCGAAGATAAAACATTCTTTATCAGGAAATCCAGGGGCTTTGTTCCCATAGCATTGGATCCGCATCACAACAAGCAGGTTATAGGCATAGGTGCAGAGGAGAACGTCACTGCGAGCATTTCAACGGGCGGAAAACTGTATGCATCCCAGTACATCGGTGATGTGCGGGATTACAATGTGTATGAATTCCTTCAAAATGCCGCCTTCCACCTATTGGACCTGTTCGGCATCAAGAGCATCGAGGCGATAGGAGCGGATTTACATCCTTTGTACACCTCCAAGCGCTTTGCTGCCGAGTTGGGTGAGAAGCATCAAACAGAGGTAATCGAGGTACAGCATCATTGGGCTCATGCAGCCTCTCTGATGGTTGACAATGACCTTACAGAACCGATAGTCTGCCTGACCCTGGACGGAGCAGGCTACGGTACCGATGGTAACATCTGGGGCGGAGAGGTTTTACTTGCCTCCTACACGGATTTCCAAAGGATAGCTCGGTTGGAATATATACCTTTGATAGGCGGGGACAAGGCTGTTGAGGATCCGAGAAGAACCGTATTCGGGATCTCGGAGATGATCGGAAAAGAGACCGATTATTTCAACGATGAAACCGCTTTGGTGCTAAAAAAAGCTATGAAGAATAGTCCAACTAGCTGCAGTTTCGGAAGGTTTCTGGACGCGATTTCCTGCTTCCTGGGGGTATGCTGCAAGAAGACCTACGACGGCGAGCCTGCGATAAAACTGGAGAGATATTTGAACAGAGGTAAGAGGGAGTTCGACTTCCAGACTGAGATAGAGGACAAGGAAGTTAAAGTGGTTCGAACCCTTCCATTATTCGAGCAGCTATTTGAATACGCTGTTGACAAAAAACTTGATGAGCAGATGAAGTACGACCTCGCATATTCAATGGTCACCGAGGCTATTGAGGCCTTGGTGGGAATAGCCGCTGAAAAAGCCCAGGAAGAGGAAATTCCTTATATCGGCATAAGCGGAGGGGTTGCATACAACCTTCCCATCGTGCGCATGGCCAAAGATTCAGTGAAGAAGAGGGGATTGACATTCATTACACACAACAGGGTTCCAAACGGAGACGGTGGAATATCTGTTGGACAGAACGCGATTGCCGGGAATATTTTGGAAGAGAGGATATCGAGCGGATGATCCTCAATCCCTTTTACTATTATTTCTCCTCCCCCAATTCATTTACCCTTTCCATGGTTCTTTTTGCCTTTTCCAGTTTTTCTTCGTCCCAATCCTTCTCTTCTTTCAGTATCTCCAAAACATCATCGATGTCGATATGTTCGATCTCTGCAGGTTCCTCGGTAGCGGCTTCAGGAGGAAGCTCCTCAGCCTCCTTCCTCCTCGTCATTAGGAGGATCAGAAGAAGAATAACGATGATTACTATCACGAGCACCAACAGCCAAATAGGTATACCCTCCTCAGGCTCCTCCTCCGATATCTTGGATACATCCAGGTCAATGGAAGCACTCACCTCATCGTAGTCTGCACCCAGTGAATACGAGCCTCCATCATCCCCTGCGGTTATTGTCGTGCTTGAACCGGTTGCGGTTGATAGTGTTGCTCCTCCGCTCACGCTCCAATCGACATCGATTGAGCCGATATCACCCAAAGTTGCATTATAACCCCTGGCATAGATCGTTATGGAATCACCAGGGTCGAGGGAAATATCATCGATCTCATTTCCCTCATCGTCAACTAACCTGATTTCATCAACGGTGGGATGAGCTATGATGATATCCAACGTTTCTGAAACGCCTAAATTAGTGTTTTGGCAGGTCTGGGTAAAGGTACCGCCGCTGATCCCCGCGGTGAATATATGTTCTTGACCGGTTCCTTGCGACCAAGTCCCTCCAGTTCCGCTCCACTCAACCGAGACCAGCCCTACAAAGGTAGGTCCTGTGCTATTGTACCCTGAAACATAGACCGTAACCTGTCCTCCGACATCGATATTTGCCGTGACCAGTTCAGCACCGTTTGAGGCATCTGTAATCGTTATGTAGTTCACTGTGGGATCGGCAATGTTTACCGTAAATGTATCGGATAGATCAAGGGTCGTGTTTTGTGCCGTTACTGTGACAGCTCCACCTGCAATACCTGCTGTGAATACCGTATTTGTCCAAGTGTCGTTGTCAAATGAACCCAGGTCAGGGTCGTCGTTCCAATCCATATTGACCAGACCGATATACGTTGGGCCTGTCATATTATAACCTGATGCATAGGCGATTATCTGACCGCCTATGCCGATGCTAAAGGTTGTCAACCCATTTCCATCCGGCGAGTCGGTGATTATGATGAAGTCCAATGTGGGCTCTGCAATATTTATCGTGAAGAAGTCGGAGATGGCAAGGGGTGTGCTTTGCCCTGTTATCGCGGTGGCTCCCCCTCCAAAGCCTGCTGTGAAGGTTGTGCTGGTTCCTGTCTCATTATCAAATGCCCCCAGGCCTGGATCGTCTGTCCAGTCCACATCAACTAAGCCTGTGTAAGTAGAACCTGTATTGTTGTATCCTGATGCATAGGCCACGATTTGACCTCCGATGTCAATGTTCACCGTGGTCAATACCGCGCCGTTCGGTGCATCTGTTATTATGATATAATTCACCGTTGGGAAAGCGATATTTATCGTAAACGTATCGTTAAGTCCAAGTGTCAGGTTCTCGGCTTTTATGGTTGTGGTTCCCCCTGCGTACCCTGCCGTGAAGATAGTGCTTACTCCTGTATCATTATCAAATGAACCCAGGTCAGGGTCATCCGTCCAATCCAATTCAACCAGGCCGACATATGTTGCCCCTGTGTTGTTGTATCCCGAAGCATAAGCCTTTACTTGCTCTCCGATGTAGATGTCTAGTGTGGTCAATACCGCGCCGTTTGGTGCATCTGTTATTATGAGATAATTCACCGTTGGAAAAGCAATATTTATCGTAAACGTATCGTTAAGTCCAAGGGTCAGGTTCTCGGCTTTAATGGTTGTGGCTCCCCCAATGAATCCCCCAGTAAAGATGGTGTTGGTTCCTGTATCATTGTCGAATGTCCCCAGGTCAGGGTCATCCATCCAATTTACCTCGATTACGCCGAGATACAGCAGGCCTGTGGAATTGTAAGCAGATACATAGGCCGTCACCTGTCCCCCGATATCGATGTTTTCTGTATCGAATGCGGCCCCATTCGGAGAGTCTGTGATGACCAGGAAGTCGATGGTCGGGGGCAGTATTGTCAATTCTACAGTATCATTATGACCGAGACCGTCATCTATTGTAATGTTGGCTATTCCTGCTTCCAACCCTGCATAGAGTGTGGTGTTGCTGCCAGTTAAATTGTCGATAGTGGCCTGCGCTCCGGAGGTGTTGATGATGGTCCAAGTAACATCAAGGTTGTCGAAAACACCTGCTGTGTCATTATAAGCAGCAGCCCAGAGCCGGGCGGTATAGCCAATTGGAATATTTCCATCCTGGATCTCTGTTCCGGATGAGCCGGATTGATCGGTAATGACGATGCTATCTAAAGTCGGTGTCAGCACAGTGAACACAACGGTGTCATTGTACCATTCCCCTTCGTAGTAAATTGACGCATTCCAATATGCGATGCCTCCTTCAAGGCCGATGTAAATGGTGCTGAAATCACTTAGAACCATATCCACGAAAGAGGTCGTGTTGCCTTCCGCACTCCAGTTCACAACGACATCGCCAAGGTATCCTGCGGTTCCATTATGTGCAGAGGAGAAGCCTAAATAAGTAAAGCCAACTGGAACCATCATGTCTCCAATTGGATTCAATCCGCTGCCAGGATCGCTCACTATATCGATGGTATCAATAGAAGGTTTTGTTATGGTTACAGTCAAGAAGGAGCCCCAATTATATTCGTCCATGCCGTGTATGTAATATGTATGGCTCTCGCCAAAGGCCCAAGAGCTTACATCAACTCCCGCTCGAACCAGCTCCACAGGTGAATCCCAAACACTATCGTCTACGACCATGGCGTTCCCGGTGCCGTCTGAACCTGGAGCGTCAACAAAGTACTCGGCAGCGGTTATGGTTTGATTGGCTCCCAGCGTATCGTTTATGGTGGCTCTTATGGTTATTATATCCCATGGATAGCTTGCCAGAAGCGGATTCTGATAGTCGGCTGTCACGTCCTGTGTTTCTGGAGCTACATCGTCGCCGATCAACACTTCTACGGTCAAATAAGAACCCCAGTTTGTGCCGTCGAACCCGTGCACAAAAAATGTGTGAGTCGTGCCCGGAGCCCAGATGCCTTTATCACTTGTATCGATGGTGATCTCGCCCCATTCATCCGGGGAATCGTATGTTCCATCTGATGCCGGCATAGCATTGCCAGTACCGCTCGGCCCTGTTCCGTCCTTGAAATACTCCACAGCGGTTATATTCTGATCCCCGCTCAAGAGGTCATCTGTATATGCGCTGAGGGTGAACCAATCGTAGCTCCAAGGTTTGACCCAGCTGAATATGGTGCCGTTTGCCTGGACAATAGATGTATCGGGTGGAGAATCGTCATATACCGTGACGACAACAGAAATTGGAGCACTCCACTCCACACCATTGTATGCCCACACATAGAAGGTATAACTATAGCTCACAGCCCAAATTCCTTTGTCGCTCGTATCGATTGTCGCATTCACCTCTTCCCATGGGTTGTCGTCGTATGATCCATCTGTGGGATTCACGAGTATACCCTGATCAGGCGAGCTGAGAGTTGTGTTGTACCGGATTTCAATTATGTTGTCCGAAGGATGTGTTGCATTGGCTGTGAGCTCAAAGGAGTCAAGTGACCATGGTTTGTCGTAAGGGGTCATTCCATTTGCTAGGACCCAATTTACAGAAGCAACATTTCGCATTGATATCACGTACCACCTGCTCTGGTTCATATCAGCTGTTAGATTGTTCTGCAACGTTGAATTCCAGACTTCGATTGTGTACGGGGAATAATATGCTGCATTCAGGCCAATGACCTCTTCCTTAATGATGGTCCAGTTCAGGTAGCCATTTACGTTGTTTATAGTTGTCAGGTGGTTTGCGGAAAAGGTGTCGTTAAAGGCTATGTTCACCGGGGAAACGGGCAGCATGTCTCCTGTTGTGTTCACGATGAACAGGCTGCAGTACCAGGCAATTGTAAGATTGGATGTTGTATCATCACCGATGTTATTTGAGGCACCTGCATCCAGGGTGGTGTTGAGGCTTGTCACATGCTCGTTCGCAGCCTGAAGGTAATAGTTATATGTGTTCATATTGGCAAAGCTACTGTTGATTATCCATACATCATCGAGGGCTCCATCACCATAGAAAGCACCATGAATATTATCCATGCTTATGTCGAGGAAGGTCAGTGTACATCCTGTTGCTTCCTTTACAATGACACCCCATGAATTGCCACCACCTATGCCAGTTATTATAACATTCTCCAAAAGGGAATCGTTGCCCACGGAGATTCCAATGCCTCTGCCGTCGCTCATGTTGGTGATCGTAATGTCCCTTGCATGAACTGTTGGTGAGGTGGTCTGGCCTTGAACGATGTACAGGGCATAGGAACCCAACGTGCAAATGATGTCACGAACATTTATATTTGTCAGATTGACCCATCCACCCATATCGCTCTTTATTTGAATTCCATAAGTTGTCAGCCCAGACCAACTGATATTATGTATTTTTATGTCCTGGATATCGAAGGAAACGTTTTCACTGCCGCTTCCCAAGAAAATTCCATAGGCGTAATTAAATATCTCAATATTTTTCAATATTGCCAATTCGATAGGCCCAACTCCGGCGGTGGTCCCAACCCGTATCGCGTAATTGGTAGCCATATCACTTGGATTCCCAGCGGTGATGTTGTCCAGGATTATGCTTTTTACATTGGAGTACAATTCGATGGCGTGATCAGCCCCTGATCCAAGTTTCATGGACAATGTCATGTTGGAGAACAGGAAATCTGTATTTGATTGATCGCCGCCTCTTACGCCTCTGCCCGTATAGTTCCATATGTTGACCCGCTCCATTGTGACCGTTCCTGCTGTCAAGGTACCTTCAAAGAATACGCCATACTGCCCGTTGTCCTCAAGGGTAAGGTCCTGAAGTGTGAGATTGCCCATTATACCGCTGGTATACTGGATGTGAATTCCTGCGTATCCTGCTGCTTTGCCGTTCCGTTGGATAGTTGTGTTGTGAATTAGAATATTGTCCGCATCCTGGATATGTATACCATCGTAAGTATTGTTATAGATAATATTTGTTCCGTCGATGGTGCCAGAAGTGAATCCTGTGATGAATAGGCCAGTTGCGCCATTGTTGGTTATGGTCAGGTACTTGGGACTGAAGTCACCTTGGCCGTGGGCGTAAATCCCTCCTCCTTGGGTGTTGTTGACCCACACATCATTCATGCTCATTTGAAGTGATGATTCAATTTTGATGCCGTGTCCTGTAACGGGCCCTGTTATATCGTAGACATTCACCCTGGTGAGGTTCGCCCAGCCGCCAGTGTGACTTTCTATCTGAAGGCCGATTGCAGCGGACAACCCGCTGTTTATATCATGGATGTCCACATCCCAGAAATTGAAGGACGGCGTCATGCCATCATCACCGAAGATGACAATACCACGCTGATATCCGAACACCTCCACGTTTTTAGCATCAAGCCACTCTCTAACACCGAAAGTGGTGCCGATCCCAACCTGAATCCCATAATATTGGGAATCCTCAGCGGGATTGCCAACTGTGACATTGTCCAAAAGCAGGGTTTTAACTTCCCCCCAGAAAAGTATTCCGTGGTCTGGTGAAAATCCAATTTTCTTAGATACAGTAACATTGGAGAACATCACATCCGTATCTGTCAGATGGTTGTTTGACATGAATCCCCTGCCGCTGCCGTCAGAATAGTTTAGAATATCCACATGATCGAGCGTGAGCGTTCCCGGATTCATCGCTCCCTGGATGTAAATACCGTATCTGCCTGTATCATCAATGGTGGTGTCCCGTATCGTGATGTCTGAGACAGGGCTGGCGAAGTGTATTCCGGCATATATGGTGGAGGATGAGGTTAAGTCTCTTACCGTACAATTTTCTATTACAACATTCTCAACGTTCTCCAGGAAGATGCCGTCCATCTGGACGTTCTCCACCAGGATGTATTGTGACATCATAACCGAAGCCATATCTTTCAAATATATCCCAATTGCAGAGAGTGATGTGAAGTCTTTCACGGTGACGTTCATCATCTGGACTTCACTGACAGTGCTATTCCCACTTGCGTAGAGCCCATCTTCGGGCTCGCCATTCGAAACCCCTGACAGGCTTACATTAGTAAAGTAATAGTTTGTGACCTCGCTGCCGTTAGCAAAATAAAATCCCCGTGCATATCCATCAGCTACCACATTCTCGAATCTTACCTCCTGTAACATCTTCTGTGCATAGACGGCGTGGGCTGTTGCACCGTTGCCCGCAAAGTTCACCTCTGTGAGATAAAGCCATCCCAGCTCCGTGTCGCCTCCATCATAGCAGTAAATTCCGTAAGCGGACGCGGCTTGCGGCATGAAGTCCACATTGTTCAGATTCAAAGTAAGGGATGGACAGTGGTCGCCAACTCTAATGCCGTCTCGTGTATAATCAATTAAATCTGTGTTATTGAGCCAGAAACCACCGCTGGAACCTGGAATGCCAAAATATATGGATGTACCTTTGTTATTCATTATAACGCAATCGTCGATGGCCATGAAACCGCTGCAACTCGTGAAATTTATGGTTTCGGATTCCATATTAAAGCCGTTATTTTCGAGGATTACATCGGTTATTTTAATATCCTGACAGCTGGAAAGATTCAATGCTGTCCCTGTGTTGTTCGTTATTTTAATCGTGGTCGTGCCGTCCAGGGTTACCCCATTGCTGATCCATACATACAAAGCAGACTGGCTGTTATCATTGTTGCATGTATTATTGATGATCAGGTTCTCAGGTGTGAACGAGCTTCCAAAGATATTGAAAATATATACGCCATCCGCGAGGGTATTATCCACTAGAATATCCTCAAACAAGGAGATCGAGTCAACCTGTTGGATGAATATACCCCTCGCAGTTGTGGAAGAGAAGTCGCGCACCGTTACATTGCTCATTTCCACATCGCCAGCCCCGTTTCCAAACACAAAAAAACCATTTGTGGATGGGGAAGCTCCAACCGAGTCTGTAACACCTGCAAGACTGACATTGTAGAAATTGAAATTGGGTGAGCCTGAGCTTCTTTTGATATAATAACCTCGACCATAGCCATCTGCTGTCACATTTTCAAATGTTATGTCCTGGAACATTGAGAAGGCATAAACGGACTGAAACTGTTCATTTGTCCCCACGAAATTTACTTGGAATAGGTCGAGTCCACCAAGATTGCTGTTAGCATATATGCCGTATTGTGTGGCTGTTACTGCATCGGGGATGAAGTTCACGTTGTTCAAATTAATATCTAATTGGTCACAGTCCGTGGCTACCTCAATCCCATTCTGGGTATAGTTTATTAGATCCGTATTGTTCAGCCAGAAACTGCCAACAGAACCGCTTGTTGTGAACGATATCGGTGTGCCATCATTATCTGTTATGACGCAGTCATCGATTGCCATAAATCCGGTGCAGACCACAAATTCGATGGTTCGGGAGATTATGTTAAACCCATTTCCTGCAAATGTTACATCGTTTATGCTGATATCCTGACAGCTTGAGAGATAGAGTGCACCACCAGTGTTGTTCGTTATTTTGATCGTTGTCGTACCATCCAAGGTTACTCCATTGCAGGCATATACATACAAAGCATATTGGTTGTTATCATTGTTGCATGTATCATTGATTATTAGATTCTCAGGCGCGAACGAGCCACCCAGGATATTTAAAATGTATACACCATCCGCGAGGGTATTATCCACTAGAATATCCTCAAACAGGGAGATCGAGTCAACCTGTTGGATATATATCCCCTTCGCAGTTGTGGAAGTGAAATCGCGCACAGTTACATTGCTCATTTTCACATCACCGGCCCCGTTTCCAAACACAAAGAAACCATTTGTATCGGGAGTAACTCCACCTGAGTCTGAAACACCTGCAAGGCTGACATTGAAGAAATTGTAATTGGGCGAGCCTGAACCTCCTCTGCGAAGATAAAATCCTCTCCCATAGCCGTCTGCTGTCACATTCTCAAATGTTACACCATGGTATATTGAAAAGGCGTATACCGACTGGGGAAATTCATTTGTTCCAATGAAATTTACATCAGTCAGGTTGAGCCAGCCCAGATCGTTATCTGCATATATACCGTACTGGGTTACAGTTACTGAGTCGGGTATGAAGTCCACATTGTTCAAATTGATTTCCAAGTCAGGACAGTTGACACCTACCCAGATGCCGTGGGTTTCATATCCCACCAAGTCTGTATCATTCAACCAAAACTTGGCGTCGGAAGCGCCCGTTCTAAAATAGATCGGTGTGCCTTTATTGTCAACAATAGTGCAGCTGTCTATCGATATGATGCCATCAGCACTTCGGAAAACGATGGTTTCTGAATTAGTGTTTATACCGTTATTATAGATGTATACCAAGTCCATGTCGACATTCGGGCAGCCGGAAATATACAATGCCGAACCTCCTGAGTTGTTCGTGATTTTAACTGTACTGTCCAAAACAATGCTGGATCCGCTAAAAAATAGTGCATTTTCAAGGTCGCTTGTGCATGTATTGTTTATAACAAGGTTGGACGGGGTGAACGGTGCACTATCTGTCAACCGGATAATTATCCCGTCGCCAGGTATGTTCTCGACCAAGACATCCTCAAAGACTGACACTGAATTTACTAAATCCAAGTTAATCCCTATTGTATTGAAAGCTGTCGGAGCGAAGTCGCGTACCGTTACATTGGTCATTTGAACATCTCCAGAAAAAACACCATAAACACAAATACCATAGAAGTCCGCACTCTTTGATACCCCTCTTAAAAGCACGTTCGTAAAGTAGAAGTACGGCGATAAGCTGCCTTTACCAAGACAAAAGCCTGCATCATAACCCTCTGAAGTCACATTTAAGAACTCCACACCATAATACATGTTTGCAGAATATACGGCGAACATGGAGGCACCATTACCCACGAAATTAACATCCGTCAGGTTCAGCCATCCGAGATCCCTGACCCCGGATGCGTTATGAACCCTGACGCCGTATTGGGAGCCTGCGTTGGGTAAGAAGTCCACATTGTTCAAATTAACGGCAAGACCCGGACTGTCGAGAGCCACCCAGATACCATCAGAGTCATAGTCGACAAGGTCGGTGTTGTTGAGCCAGAAATTGTCACTTGAAGCCACTGTGTCGAAACAGATGGCGGTATCAGCATTATTTATTGAACAATCTTCTACAGATAAATATCCGTCCAATCCTTCGATCATGAGGGCGTTGATACCTATGTTCTCGATGACCGTGTTCTTTATCTTTCCGCTCTGATTCACGTTCAGGCCATGCTCAGTTGCATTATTGATCCTTGCGTTGTTTATGGTGTAGCTCGAACCGGCTCCGAGCCGAATGTATATCGTTTCATTGACCTGGCTATTGGTAGTCAGATTAAATGTACCTCCGTTTGTGACATTGATATAATAATGTATCGTTGCGGGATCATTGGATGTGATATTAGCATTGTTAGTGACATTGAGGTACCCCGAGCCCACGGTACCTACATTGAGCCAGGTGTCGGTCACATTGAATATCAATGTAGCGCCATTCAGATTCACGACACCTCCGTTCTGGATGTTCACGATATCGCTTTCCACATAGATCGTATCTCCTGGATTGTAATTTTGCGTGGTCGTAATATCGTATGTTCCCGAGGGCCATACGTAGGTTGCTGCCTGGCTCTGGGATGAGCTCATCAGCAACAGAACCACGAGTAGCAAGAGCCCAGAACCTACAATGAGCAGTGGTTTTCTGTCAAGCAATTTTTTTGTCCATAACTCTCCATCATCTGTCAAATTTTCTGCCATTTTCCATACCTCCTTTTAAGATCGGGATAAACCATCAGAAGGAGGGGTACAAGCCAAAAGTCGTGTCAACGGTTTCAGTTGCCACTCCCTCCTTATAATTGACAATTATCTCCCTGAACTATGTATGTTTATATTAAATTATTCGTTTGGAATGAATTATTTCGTGCAGCACGGCCTCATATTCTAAATTCTCAGCTCATCGATGACCTTCAGGAATACTTCGCAGAACCTCAGGCACTGCTCCTCAGGTATCGAGAATGAGGTCCTAACGAACCTGCTACCGAACCTTTTTGACAGGTAATTCCCTCCCCGGACGAAAACATGATGATCGAACAGCATCTTTTTCTCAACCTCATCAGGATCTATTCCTGTCTCGCTTATGTCTATCACGAACATGTTGGTGTGGGAAGGATAAACAGGGAGGAAAGCGCCCTCAATACCCTCTACACATTTCTTGATATGCTCCTGGTTCTTCCTTGAAATCGAAACCACCTTACCCATCCATTCGCCCTTTGTCTGTAGCGCAGCCAAGGCAGCTCTTTGGGCCATGATATTCACTGAAAGAACGTTGGTGTTGTAGGGCTTCAATTCCTTCATTAAATTCTTTGGAGCGATCAATGCTCCTATCCTCATGCCTGCGAAGCCGCAGTTCTTTGAGAAGGAGTAGGTGATGATGCTCTTTTCTGGAAGGAAATCTGTGGTCAGGGTGTGGCTCTCCGCAAAATCCCGATAGGTGATATCGTCAATTATGAACAAGTTTTTATCTTCGCATATCTCGCAGTATGTCTTTACTTCATCCTTTGAATAGGGAGTCCCCAAAGGATTTAAGGGGTCGATCAATAGCAGCATCCTGGTCTTCTCGTCAACAGCCTCGCTTACCTGTTCGGGAGATAGTTTCCAGGGCTCTTGATAAACAGGCAACTCCTTGACCTCTGCCTTCGAAAGTTTTACCTGATGGTGAATGGGCATGAAGCTGGGATCCGAAGCTATTACATTTTCTCCTTCTTCCAATAAAGCCCGGTTGAGAATGTACAAGGCCTCGATGCCCCCCGGTGTAATCAGGCAATCGAATTCATCCTGGGAAATGCCCAGATCCTCGAATATGGCCTCCCTCAGGCCGAATATCCCAGAGGCAAGAGGATAGAGGTTGTACTCGCGGTTCTTTGCGCTCTCGATAATTGCCTTTTCGATCTCAGGGGATGTTGGAATCGTATTCGTGTTTTGGCTCATCCATACTATCTCGTCCCTGTGCTTGTGCGCGTACTCGAAGTTGCTTGTCACGGGCTCACCAGGGAGGTATCTGAGAAGGTGGTAAAAAGAGTTTTGGAGATGGTGGTTTTTGAATGGTTTTATCGTTCTTTTGTAATTATGGTGGCTCATTCACCCTAATCTCATCACTATATCCCTCGAACACAGTTCCATCTGTGAGCTCACCGCGGACCTTCAAATTGTAAGTTCCAGGCGACAGCATGTCCTCCACTTCGCTTCTGTCAAATTTGACCATTAGAGTATCATTTTGGATGTCTCCCCATTCAGCGGGTATTGTCTCTTCGAGCATCACCGTACCTATATCGATGTCGTTGACATCATAACCAGTCGGTAAATCTATATAACAGGTAATCCACCTGCCTTTTGATTTGAGATTGAGAGTATCTGGATCGATATCGATTGTGGTTGAAAGGACTTTTGAAAGGATTGTAACAATGCAAGTATCTGTATCTGAGGCACCATCATTATCGGTAACCTTGAGAGTAACGGTGTAAACGCCGGGACTATTGTAGATATGAGTTGGGTTTACCCCTGTGCCATGAGGGGTGCCATCGCCAAAATCCCATTCGTATGAGACGATATCACCAATTTCCTTTGCATACTTAAGATCCTTATTGTACAAATCAAAATAGCTTATATGGGCATGACTGGCACTATCGAGGGCTATTGAGGTGTACCACCCAACAAGCCCTGCGCTCTCTACGGTTTCGGTTCTCCAAGAACTCCCATCCCATTTCGCATACTTGAGGTCCAACCTACCAGCTAAAGAATCGTAATAGCTTATATGTGCGTAATCGTTGTTGTCGAGCGCTATGGATGTCTGCTGGCCGACGGAATTGGTGTCATCCACCGTCTCTATGTTCCAAGTACTACCTGCCCATCTCGCGTACTTTAAGTTATGGTTAGTCCAGTCAGAATAACTTATATGAGGGTAATCGCTACTGTCGAGCACTAAAGATGTGTGATCTCCAACATCACCTGCACCATCTACAGTCTCGATACACCAGGTGCTGCCGGTCCATCTCGCATACTTGAGATTGATATTAGTCTCATCATAATAACTTATATGCGCGTAACTGCTGTTATCGAGGGCTATTGAGTTATACTTACCCACATAGCCAGCACTATCCACTATCTCAATGTTCCAATTACTTCCAGTCCATTTCGCATACTTGAGGTCATAGTTAATGCTGTCATAATAACTTATATGCGCATAATCATTAGTGTCAAGCGACATTGAAGAGAACAAGCCAGAAGCACCAACACTATCCACTATCTCTATGCTCCAAGCACTCCCAGTCCATTTCGCATACTTGAGGTAACCATTAGCACTGTCATGATAACTTATATGTGTAAAACCACTACTGTCGAGTGCTATTGAGGTACCCACACCAAAACCAGAAACGCTGTCCACCTCCTCGATGTTCCAAGTGCTACCATTCCAAAACGCATACTTAAGATCAGAGTTAGTATTGTCATAATAACTGATATGCGGATAATCACTTTTGTCGAGCACAATTGATGTGTACCGGCCCACATCACCTGCTGAATCTATAGTCATTATTTCCCATTGTGTGTCAAGGTCATAGCTCCCGCTCCCATCAAACTGCAATAAATCGCCAACATTAACAGTCTGGTTTGGTCCTGCATCTGCAACTGGTGAGGAATTCGTATTAGGTTCTGGTGGATTTAATATGGCTTTCATACTTAAAGATCCTGGTGCTGAAAAACCACTGTAAGTAACAATAGCCACTTCACCTTCCGAGGCCCATAGCGACCATTGGTCATTGAACCCAATTTGATACTCCACATGACAGCCTGGTGCGATCATTCTCATCAGGATAGATCCTGGGCATGAGATTCCACCATAAGTAACCGCAGCCACATCGCCATCAGATGCCCAATCCGACCATGTCTCAGTAGTCCCCATGAGTGTACCGATTTGATATTCTACATGATGCTCTGGTGCTACCACTTTTATCTGAAAGATACCTGGGGCTGATAGCCCGTTATATGTAACAATAGCGGAATCACCATCTGAAGCCCATTCTGACCAGAATTCAATATCCGGAGGGCCAATCTTAACGGTACCGATTTTATACTCAATTGCATTTGAAGGATTTTCTATCTCTGCGCTTCCATTCGTTGGAACTTTAACAACAAAAACGGCAACGTATATCAGGATACATATTATACAGCAAATTACCTTCGTTCGCATTCTTACCTCCCTCCTCCTTAAAGAATAAATATATCTGGAAGCATATAAAACTTTCTCTAAAAGACAATCCCCCCTACAAAACAGCATGCCGAGCAGAAGGAGGGATGGCTTCGGGATGCTGAGGACAAAGTGGCAAAACCTTTA
>CBDUXN010000053.1:0-18675 GCA_965371185.1 uncultured Thermoplasmata archaeon | reverse complement strand
GATCATCGATATACAAAGCATCGTGGATGCATGTTCGGAAAAATGGTACAATACAAACCTATGTCAAGTGAACAACTCGCTCGTTAGGCTCGGAATTTTCGAGGGTGAGTTTCATTGGCATCATCATGATAGCGAGGATGAATTCTTCTATGTGATATCAGGAAAACTTCTTTTGGATCTAGAAGACGGGACGATCGTAATCAATGAAAATCAAGGATACACGGTGCCGAAAGGTGTTGAGCACCGGACAAGGGCCGAGGAGAAAACGGTTGTTCTGATGGTGGAGACCGATACATTGAATCAAAAAGGGGATTAGAACAATAAACTCAGCTCAGGATCTCGCCCAATCTGTCCATTTCGTTTGCCATTTTTATCTCCTGTGCGATTCGTCTTCCAGTGGATAGGTTTGGTGCTAAAAGATCTGAGTACGGTGAGCCAGATATGAAGGGATTCGTACCTGCCACTATCCTGGCAGAGACCTCGAACACCTTGAATTCCAGTCTGTCGTTCACTATGGTTTCAAGGCAAAACGGCCCTATTATTCCCCCGAACAGTTCAAACGACCTTTCCACCACCTTTTCCCCCATCTCAAAAACATCGGTCAAAAGCGATTCCCTGATCGTTAATGGAACGTTACCTGTGACCACAAAACTGGGATATATATTCAATTTCTTCAATTCCTCCTGAGAGCCGAGCTTATACATTTCGTCAATGTTGGTTTCGTCTCGCCTGTCTATGCTGAGCAGCTCCAAAACCCCTTTGCTTAGATTGTAACCCTCTTCCTTTATCGGGGAATAAAAATAATGAAGGTAATACCTAGTCCCAAGAACATACTCTTGAATGGTGTACCGCTCTGTTGGACCCGCCTTTTCGAACTCATTGAAATTCTTTACTATGAAGAACCCTCTGCCTCCCTTCGCGCCATCGAACTTCACCACCACAGGTCTATCGATTTCTTCAGGCCTTTCAAACAACCTGGGCATTTCAATGCCAGCGCTCTCCAGCCACTCCCTTTCCTTTATTCTCGAGGATTCCCAGCCAAGCACCTTTCTGTTTCCGAAGGTTGGTACCTCCAATATCTCGAATTTGTCCGGGCCGAGATATTCAACAAATGAGCCGTGAGGTATTATTATAGCGTTCCTTTCACACAGCTCATCCGCTTTGGCTGGAATGTCGCTGTGCTCATCAACAACAATAAAATCATCAGGCCTTGCGCTGGGAAAGGCATCATAGTATTTGGAAGGTTGACCTATTGAGATACCCAACGTTTTGAATCCTTCTTTCCTCGCGCCGTCAAAAATCTGGAGGCTTGTGTGAGAGCACAATGTAGCTATCACAAGGTCGTCCCTATCGTAATTTTTCAGCCTTTTTAACGCCTCGATTTCCGCAACCATTAATAGGATAATAGCTTTCTGCTTTATGTAATTTGTGCGAAGCGTGGAGCAAATCTTGAAGAAAAGAAAACATTTATAGTAGTTAGAACGAATATGTGATTTGCAGAGGATAGTCATGAACCTCAGAAGGAAGATATCTGTCTCACTAATAACGATTATCAGCATCTTCATCATCGGTTTCGTACTAGGGGCCGTCATACTCACAGGATACATTGAATACTCGGGATCCACATCAATACCGGAACAGATTTCTCTCCCAACCTGGAAGCCCGGAAAATACTGGACCTACTCATTTAAAACCCCAGATATCGAAGATGTGGTATCGAGAATCGTGGTGGCCTCAGATGACGGCACGGACTACCAGGTAGGTGTTGCATCCCGCATAGATGCGCAGCGTCACGCCGTGCTGAGCTACAATCCCATGCTCGGCAGGATCGTCATGGAGGATCTGGCAATCTACGAGAAGGGAATGCCCCAGCCCTTGTTCTCGTTCCCGTTGAAAAAGTCTAAGGAATGGACCTTCTCGATGTTTGATGTAGATAACTTTAAGGCTAGAGTTACAACCATAATATCTGCAGATCTGCCAGGAGGGGGGACCACTTACATCGTGGATGTTCAAGCTGTTTCGCCCAGTGGACATAAGCTCACATATTCATATGATACCTCTGCCCAGTGGACACGCTCCCTTGTCAGGGAGGACTCTTCTGGAAGCGTCCTCCTTGAGATGACCTTGGTTTCATACGGCTACGGTTTTGCAGGTGATGTGTATTTTGTTCGTGGTAGGGACCTTTTTAATGAGATATACACCTCTCCTGTTATTGATGTTCAGAATAGCTTTTTGGATCAGGGGCATCCGGAGTGGGGGCCCTTCGACTATCTTGTCTACTACTATGAGGTGCTCACCAGTGACAATTCTGGAGGAACGCTCACGGTGACAGACCCTCTAAAAGAAGAGGCAATGAAGCGGTTTTTCGGCCCCAACACCTTTGAAAGAGCCCTTGGAAGCATTCCCAGTGAATCTGGCGAATATAAGGTAACCGTGGCTCTTGCTGGTGATTCTACACTCGAACTGAGGGTCGCCGGAGGCCTTGAATACAAGTGGACCGTGTAGGTTGATAAAAATTCACAGCAAAAAGCATTAATCTATGCCATGACAATCACCTCAACATGGACGTTCCAAAATCCCATCCAAGGTACGAATCATTGATGAAAAGGGAGAAGATCATCGAGGGGATGAAGGCTGGCATCGTGGCCGAGGCCGGGCTGATCGCCCACGGAAGGGGCGAGGCTTTCGATTACCTCATCGGCGAAAAGACCCTGCCGGAGGCTGATTTGGCCGAGAAGATCGCAGCTTGCCATCTTTTATTGGCTGAACATCCATTGATCTCAGTGAACGGCAACACCGCGGTGCTGGTTCCGGATGACATCATAACGCTCTCAAAATCGATACCGGCAAGCATCGAGATCAATCTTTTTTACAGGAGCGAAGATAGGGTAAAGAAAATTGCAGACCTTCTGAGAGAGCGCGGGGCCGAGGAAGCGCTGGGAGAGAGCCCGGATGCGAAAATACCTGGGTTAGAACATTCGAGAGCATTATGTACTAATAGAGGCACGATGGAGGCTGATGTCATGCTCATTCCCCTAGAAGATGGGGATAGGGCACTTGCATTAAAAAACATGGGAAAAACCATCATCGCCATTGACCTGAACCCATTATCGAGAACTTCAAAGACATCAGATGTTACGATAGTGGATGATGTGGTCAGAGCTGTACCAAGGATTATCGACCATGTGAAAAGCACCAGAAAGAAGGAAATGAGCCCAAAATCAATGAAGAAGGAAGTTGAGGCCTTTGACAACAATACGAACCTTGAAAAGATTCTCAATCGAATTCAAAAAATACGATGATTCTTACCTATTACAGAATGTGTAATGTTATCAATCACACGAAAATTATAAATACACCTAGTTGGTAATATCTGTAGGGTGCCCAGTTGGGTAAGGGGTTATTGAAATGGCATACATGACAAAACTCAAGAAAGGCCCTGTTGATACGTTAACAGTGGAGGAACTGACAAAGGCCATCAAGAACAGCATAGACAAGAGCGGTATGGAAACTGAGGCTGCGAGAGCGATGGCCAAACACGTTCTCAACTTCTTTGGCTACAGCGACAGGATCATAGACAACGTTCTGGAGCCGGAAGATAGGGACGCATTCTATATGCTCGAGGATTCGGGCCTTCTGACCACGGAAAGGGAAGAAACGACCCTTTACGATGGAAGGGAGTGGCGTATACATTACTGGCTGTTCAGAAAGGAGAAGATCAGGGAGCTCGTTGAGGCCGCGGAAGAGAAGGAGCGCTTCGAGGCCGAGGAGGAAAGCCTGGTATACTCCGAGATACCTGAGGATATTTGGAAGAGGGAAGAGGAAGAGTAAACGTTTTTATCCATTCCAATTGTTTCACCTTCTATGGACCATTCTCCATTTCCCTACGAGTTCAGGAAAAATCAGAGGGAAATAGTAACCCTTATCAACGATGCTGTAGAGAGCAAATCGCATCTAGTTTTGGAATCAGGCACAGGCTCAGGGAAAACTGTTTGCGCTCTAGCGCCAACTCTTAGATATGCTTTTGAGAACGATAAAAGGGTGCTCTACCTCACCCGCACCAACTCCCAGCAAAAACAGGTCATATTCGAACTTCGGAAGATCAATTCCAAGAAGAAATTTTTCGGCCTGGGCATTCAAGGCAGACACCAGATGTGCCCGCTGATAACACAGGATCCATTGTTGGCCAAGGGCTCGCCTGATGAGCTCTCAAAGGTATGCAGCAAGAAGAAGGTCGAGGTTCTAAAAGCGATCTCTTCCGGCAGCACACCAAGGTCGTGCAGGTTCTACGCCAAGGTATGCACCGAGGACATTTCCATTTTAGGAAACTGGGCCCAGGATGCCCTTCCTACAGTTGAGGAGTTCAATGCAAGATGCGTGGAGGGGGGGTTTTGCCCTTATGAGGTGAATAAATCCCTGGTCAGAGATGCCCTTCTTGTGACAGCACCTTACATCTATTTCTTCAACCGGTTCATCAGAACGCGGATCCTTGAGTGGATGGGCTGCGAGCTTGACGATATAATATTGATTGTGGATGAGGCCCACAACCTGCCTGATTATGCCAGAGAGTTGGAGTCCATGGAACTCAGCATTCAAACTTTGCAGATGGCGAAGCGCGAGGCAGTGGAATTCGGTAATCTACGTACCTCCAACGGCATTTTTATAGCGGATTTGATGGACAACATAACGGATATCATCTCAGCCTTTCAAGGACAATACCTTAATGCAGATGACAGCGACGCCTTCCTCCCCCCAGGTGAATTTTTAGTGGAACTCATGCGTGCCTACAACACCACGAGCAGAAATATCAAAGCCATGGCCAATGACCTCATCATACATGGCCAGATCATTAAGGATGTGAGGCTGAGAGATGGTGTTCTCCCGCGCTCCTATATCAATTCTGTGGGGAATTTTTTATTGTTCTGGATGGAACAGCAGGATGAAAATTTCGTGAAATTGATACACGATCATGGGAATACGAAGATAGAGATCTATTGTCTTGAGCCGGTTTATGCCACCAAAGCCGTTCTCGATTGCCATTCCTCAGTTCACATGTCAGGAACTCTCTCACCCTTGGAGGAATATCGTGACTCCATCGGTCTCCCTGAAGATGCCGCTTTAGCCTCCTTTCCGTCACCTTTTCCAAAGGAAAACAGGACTGTACTTTATGTGGACGATGTCACAACACGGTATGAGGATTTGGCCAGGGATGACAGCCTCATACCGCAAATGGAGGATTACATAACCCGGTTGAGCGGAGCGTTCCAGAAAAACATAGCCTTCTTCTTTCCGAGCTTTAGGCTCCTGAATCTTTTCCTCAAGGATGGTTTACAATTTCAGCTAGACAAAAGGTGTTACGTCGAAGAGCAGGGAATGAAACAATCGGAGCTGATGGGTGTGGTGGAGGGTTTTAAATCCGGGCACGAGGAGGGCGCGGTGTTGTTGTCAGTAGTAGGTGGAAGGCTCAGCGAAGGCATAGATTATCCCGGTGAGGATATGGAGATCCTTGTTATGGTGGGCATTCCCTATCCAAAACCAACTGCCAAGCAAAAGGCTCTGGAGATTTTCTACGACAGAAAGTTCGGAAAGGGCTGGGAATACGCGGTCAAGGCACCCACAACGAGAAGGCTCTTGCAGACAATAGGGAGGCTTATAAGGGATGAAAGGGACAGGGGGGTTGCCGTGATTCTCGATAAAAGAGCGAAGCAATTTAAGAGCTTCATTAACGATCTGAAGCAGAGCTTTGATGTTTTAAAAGATTGCAGGGATTTTTTGGGGAATGCATAACGAATTTGCTGGCCAACGGTATCGTTAAGGAAAAAAAATAAAAAATAGGGAATAGAAGAGGTAGGGCAATAAATACACCTCGTCCTCTAATTTACGGTTCTAGAACAACCCAACAGTCTTGCCGGTCTCGTCGATGTCCACATTCTCTGATGCAGGGTGAGAGGGCATACCGGGCATGGTCCTCATCTCGCCAGCCAGCGGATACAGGAACCCTGCTCCTGCCGAAGGTCTGATGTCCCTTACCGGGAATATATAGCCGCTCGGCGCTCCCTTGAGGCTCGGATCGTGGCTTATGGACAGATGTGTCTTTGCCATGCACATGGGCAGCTTGTCCAAACCCCATTTGGTGTAAAGCTCCATCTTCTCCTTCGCAAGATCAGAGAACTCAACACCGTCAGCACCGTAGATCTCCTTGGCCAAGGTTTCGATTTTTTCCTGAATCGACATGTCATCCGGATACAGGAACTTGAAGTCGTTTGGTTTATCGCATGCTTCTACAACAGCCTTGGCAAGCTCGATACCGCCGTCGCCGCCATCAGCCCAGACTGTAACAGGCACGCATGCTTCTGCACCGGCTTTCTTTGCCTCCTCAATCACGGCCTCTACTTCAACGTCTGTATCGGGTGTGAACCGGTTTACACAGACAACCGTAGGTACACCGAACTTCTTCATGTTCTCGATGTGTTTAGCCAGGTTCACGCAGCCTTTTCTCACCGCCTCCACGTTCTCACCGAACATGACCTCTTTAGGTGGGGTCTTGCCGGGTGGGAAATCGTATCCGCCACCGTGCATCTTCAACGATCGAATCGTGGTGTTGAGAACGATGCAGTCAGGCGTAAGGCCGCTGTAGCGACATGTGATGTTCAAAAATTTCTCTGCGCCGCAGTCAGCCGCGAACCCGCTCTCAGTTACAACGTAGTCGGCCAGCTTAAGTGCGATTTTGTCCGCGATAATCGAGTTGTTCCCGATCGCGATGTTGGCAAAAGGCCCAGCATGCATGATGCATGGCACATTATCCACTGTCTGCACGAGATTGGGTTTTAAGGCCTCCTTCATCACTACACACATCGCACCAGCAGCCTTCAAGTCCTCGGCAGTTATCGGGTTGCTGTCCTTGTCCTTTGCTACTATGATTTTACCCAGTTTCTTTCTCAAGTCCTTCAAATCTGCTGCCAGGGCTAGGATGGCCATGACCTCCGATGCCACAGTGATGTCAAAGCCAGTATCCCTGGGGTATCCCTCGGTTTCATGTTTGGATACCGTCCCAAGGTTGACATTGGTGGCAGCGGAATCATTCAAATCCACGACCCTTCTCCAGGTTATTGAGTCTGGGTCGATGTTCAGCGGATTCTTTCTCTTGAACCTTGGATGGAACAGCTGGTTGTCGATCATGGCTGCAAGAAGGTTGTTCGCCACACCAACCGCATGGGTATCCCCTGTGAAATGCAGGTTGATATCCTCCATGGGCACGACTTGGGCATAACCTCCTCCTGCCGCTCCGCCTTTTATCCCAAAAACAGGGCCCATGCTCGGCTCTCTAAGCGTGCTTATTACGTTCTTTCCTATCTTTGCCAGCGCCTGTGTCAGGCCGATGTTGATGACCGTCTTTCCCTCACCAAGCGGTGTGGGTGTTGTGGCTGTAACGTCGATGTACTTGCCTTGCGGCCTGTCCTTAAGCTTCTCTAAAACTTCCAGCTTGATCTTCGCCTTGTACTTGCCGTACAATTCTATATCGTCTTCATCTAAGCCTATCGATTTTGCTATCTCTATAATCGGTTTTAATTTTGCTTCCTGTGCTATTTCAAGGTCTGATTTCACAATCACTCCCCCTTTGTTGGCGGGGCATACAGTTAAGGATATATAAAAATTATCGTCAATTATCGAGATTTCTTGGATGTTTTTCGTCATTATCCATGTGCATGTTGCGGTAATTTCGTCAGTTTATACTCCAAAGTAATAAAACCTCAAAGTCATTTGCTCAGCCTTTTCCGTCCCCCGTTCTTGAACATATCTTTTCGCCAGCTGACGACCACGAATTTCTTGCAGTAGTCCTCCACCTTGTTTCTGTATTCATCTGGCGGAATCACGCCCTCGCAGTCCGTACCAAAATGGTCACAGTCGTAGCAGGTGTACATGCCAACTCATATCCCTTTCATATGTGAAAAAGGTTGCGGTTATGGCCCGCCTAAGACCCTTCTCCTTCCCCTTCCTTGGCTGTCTCCTCCTCTGCCTCCATAGTTTTGAGCCATTCTTTGTCTGGAATTCCGCAGTTCGATTTGACCAACTTCATCTCCAGCTCGGAGAGTGGTCCTAAGTCTTCTAACTCCTTTACGATATTGTTATCGTCGTCCACCAAAAAAACCTTTTTGCGGCCGTGGGTTGTCCAGCATTCCTTTTCGGGCATGTAGATAACCAATGGCGTACATACTGGCATGATATATAACGATTGCCCAATTGAAACGCGATTCTGATAACGCCAACCAATGTCCAGCTACCCTCCAACCTATAAAAGCTATTTTTCCACAACAAAAAATAATACCCCTTATCCCTATTCTCGAAGTATGTTCGAACTCAAGGCTAGGGATTGTTTGGGCAGGATAGGTTTGTTCCATACCAGTCATGGAGATGTGGAAACTCCAGCCCTGCTCCCGGTCATCAATCCAAACCAGATGATCATCTCACCCTCGGAGATGAAGGAGGTTTTTGGCGTGAAGATGGTTATAACGAACGCCTACATCATTCATAAAAGTGAAGAGCTGAGGAAGAAGGCATTGGAACATGGAGTTCATAACCTCTTGAACTTCGAATACGCGATTATGACGGACTCAGGCACGTTCCAAAGCCATGTTTACGGGGATGTTGAGGTGGAGCCCCAGCAGATCCTTGAGTTCCAGAAGAACATAGGTTCAGATGTGGGTACGATCCTGGATGTTTTTTCGGAGCTGAGGGATGATGAAGATAAGGTAAGAAAAGATGCGGAGGAAACCATCAGAAGGGCTGAAGAGGCTGTCAGCATCAAAGGGGATATGCTCCTTGCCTGCCCTGTCCAGGGGGGGAACTTCCTTGAGTTGAGGAGATACTGTGCAGAGAAGCTGTCTGATCTAAACTGCGATCTCAACCCTATAGGCAGCGTTGTGCCTTTGATGGAAAGCTACCGTTACAGGGAACTTGTGGATGTCATCATGGCATCCAAGAAAGGGCTCCCGCCTTCCAGGCCAGTCCACCTTTTCGGTGCAGGTCATCCGATGGTGTTCGGCCTTGCAGTGCTTTTAGGGTGCGATCTTTTTGATTCTTCTTCGTATATCAAGTACGCAAAAGATGGCAGACTGCTCTTCCCGGACGGTACGAGAAGGCTCGAGGAAATGATGAAGCTGCCCTGCTCATGCCCGATATGCACGGAGCATGATGTGGAGAGCATGCTGCGAATGTATAAAGAGGGCGATTACAAGGCCATGGCGATGCATAATCTATATGTCAGCTTCGCAGAAATAAAAAAAATTAAACAGGCGATTTTTGAAGGTACACTTTGGGAGCTCGTGGAACAGGGGTGCAGAGCTCATCCCCGTCTATTATCGGCATTGAAGAGCATCAGGCACCATAAGAAGTATTTGGAGAGGTTCGAGAGCACAAGTAAGAGAAGTGCGTTTTTCTATACTGGGCCGGAATCCATGCACCGCCCAATTGTTTATCGTTATGAGAAAAGGTTCTTCGAGCGATACCAACATCCAAAGATGAGGGTGCAGGTTGGCTTCTCGGAGGGAGAAAGGCCTTACTCCAAATTTTATAGGAAAGAAATAGGGAAGGTGTCAAAAATATGCGATGCTCACTTTATCATCAATTCCGTTTTTGGTCCAGTGCCAATAGAGCTGGACGAGATGTACCCAATAGCGCAGTCCGTCATTCCCGATGAACTCGAGCCTGAGACTTTGGAGAGAATGCGAAGGCTTATGGAAAAACACTCGCATCGCGGCCTTTTTGAGCTAGCTGTTATGTGGGATGGCAATGGAACACTGGAATTTTTGAAGGGTGTGGCACAAGAAAAAAGCTCATTCGACTTGGACATGCTGAGGGTGAAAAGCGTGGCCGATATGCAGTTCGGAAAGTGTGCAGGTGACCTCCTGATCAAAGGTGAGGTCATGCTCGTCAAATCCAAGAAGACAGGGAAGATAAGGAATGTGCTCAGCGATGGCGAGCATATTTTGTCAATGCGTGCCTCAGATGGCATGTTCACCTTGAAGATCAAAGGCGCAAAGCGATTGCATAAGGGATTTGAAAAACCATCTTTGAGGGTTGTAGTCCAGGATGATTCGGTGGAGTTCAACAGAGAAGGCAAGAACGTATTTGCGAAATTCGTTGTGGACTGCGATGAAGAATTGAGGCCCGCAGATGAGGTCTTGATAGTTGATAAGAATGACGAATTGGTCGCAATAGGCAGGGCCATGATGAATAGAGAGGAGATGCTTGCCTTTAACATGGGAATAGCTGTAAAGGTGAGGGAAGGACTGAAGGTGTAATGGTCCGGTTAGAAAGCACTGCACTATATAGTTGAATAAAAACCTGTAAAAAAATATTTATGGAAATGACCCTTATCTGTCTTCTGATATGGAATCAAAACCATTACCTCAAGATAGTGAAGAAAAATCCTATGAGAGCCAAATTCGAATTGAAGCCCAAGACTTGACAGTCAGATTCGGGTCAATTACAGCACTCAACTCCTTTTCTATTGGCATCCCCGAGGGTATAGTTGGTTTATTAGGTCCGAACGGGGCAGGAAAGAGCACATTCATAAAGGCTGTCTTAGGTCTCGTGGAGGCTCAGGAAGGCACGATAAATATAGCTGGTCTTGACCCGAGAAAGGAAACCACTGCTGTTCGAGACATGGTTGGTTACCTGCCTGAACATGACTGTCTCATAAATTCCATGAATGCAGTGGAGCTAGTTTCGTATATGGGGCAGATTTCAGGGATGTCGTCAAATGACGCCTTCCAAAGAACGCATGAGGTGCTTGACTTCGTGGGTGTGGGAGAGGAGAGGTACAGAATCATCTCATCATATTCCACAGGCATGAAGCAGAAGGTCAAGCTCGCCCAAGCCATTGTCCACGATCCGAATATACTGTTTTTAGACGAACCCACAAACGGCATGGATCCGCAGGGCAGAGAGGAGATGCTGGAGCTGATATCGAAGATAGGGGCATCAGGCAAGACGATACTGGTGTCCTCGCACATCCTGCAGGAGGTTGAAAGGGTCAGCGAGTACGTGATCATTATTAACGATGGCGCACTGGTCAAGGAAGGGAATATGAAGACTCTCATGTTAAGTGAAGGGAACATATTCAAAGTGAAGGTCAGGGGCTCTCAGGAGGGGATTGCCGGTTTCGGAAAGACGCTGGGGGCAGTGTTCAAGATAGTATCCACCGAGGACGAAGAGGGGCAGCAGACCATTGTCTTCAAGGGCGCCGAAGACGGCGGCAAGGTCTTTGCCCTGGCTGCAGAGGTCGGAATACAGGTCCGGGACTACGGACCCGCGACCCTGTCCCTGGAGGACATCTTCATCAGTGCGGTCAAGGAGGGGGCCTAGCATGGGCTTGACCCCCATTGAATACAGGCCGTGGGAAGGGAAGAGGACCGAGTTCTACCGGAGATTCCTTGTTATATCGAAGAACGTCTTTAGACAGAAACTCAAGTCCAAGTGGGTTCTAGCCATTCTCATAATTGGTATAATCTTAACCCATGTGCTTTTCATTATATCCTTTGCCATAGTACCCCATGAGAAGCTCACCCCTGAGATGATGGTGGGGGAGGTTCCCGAGAAACTATTGTGGGAAGGAGGCGGTCACTTTGAATTCCTTGGAATAGTAACATTAAAAGGTTCACTGCTTATGGACGGTGATGTTTACGGATTTGGAACTCTAATAGGAAACGGCACTCCCCTTTCAGGTCTGGTTCCAACGGATACTGGATTCATCTATATATTAGATACTGTCCAGCTCAATGGTGAATTGAACCTTTTAGGTGGTATATCCGGGACAGGATATCTTGAGGGGAACTGCACGATAAGTAGTTCCGATATCATCCAGTTTAACAAGCCTTTTGTTCTGAATGGAACAATAGGATTAAGTGGATCGGATACACAGAGGGGTCGAGTGGACCTCGACGGACGAATTAATGGTACAGGGACATTAACTGGGGACGGTACTCCTATTTCAAATACCACAATTACCGATAACGGGACAGTCTCTGTAAACGGCACCATGGTGCTTGACGGTGAACTGGAAATTATAGGTAATATAACGGGAAAAGGACTCATCGATGGTAATTTATTTGCATCGGGGTTCGGAGTTACCGATGAAGAGCCTGCCCAAGAGTATGGGGTGGTAATCAATGAAAGGGTGGATGGATATCTAAAGAACGGGTTGCTGGTCATCTTCACCATTTTGCTTGCATCCCTTGTGTGTTCCGATCTCGTTGCCGCAGATTTGGGCGACAATTCCTTTATACTGTACTTTTCACGACCCATAAAAACCACTGACTACCTTTTAGGCAAGATTATTGGGGCGCTGTGGATTCTGGGGCTCTTCTGCTTCGTGCCACTGGTCATCTTCTGCCTGGCGGTCATGGGCACGCAGAGCGGGAGTAGCTACGGGACAAGTCTGAATGTGCTGGGCTCCACCATTCTCGCAGGGCTGCTTACCACATTCATATTCATTCCTTATGGAATTTTCATATCATCCATGACCAAGAGAAAGTCATATGCGACCATTGGGATCTTCATGTCCTTTTTCGTACTGACAATCATTGGCGGGTTTTTCTCTACCTTCGACAAGAACTGGATCCTAATAGACCCTACCAGGGTGCTCTACTATTCATATGACGTGCTTTACGGTTTTTCAGTACCCGAAGGAATAAACGGTGCACTTCTGGGTGTTGTACCACTGGTCTTCATGGTTGTCCCGTTGATACTGGTCTATTTGAGAATACACCTTAAGGGGGTGGGAAAATGACCGCTCCCATAATTTCTGCAAGGGGCATTTCAAAATGGTACGGCCAGGTCATAGGATTGAATTACTTCAACCTGGATGTGATGCCTGGTATCACCGGTATTGTGGGCCCCAATGGTGCTGGGAAATCCACTTTTTTCAAGCTCGTAACAGGCATGATCAAGGCAAATGTGGGTGAGCTGCAGGTTCTTGGAAAGAAACCTTGGATGAACACAAAAATCCATGCAAAGCTGGGCCTGTGCCCGGATTTTGACAACCTCTCAGATGACATGACAGGCAAGGAGTTCCTGAAACTTTCAGGAGGGCTCCACGCCATGTCTGGCACCTCCCTTGACAATAGAATTTCCGAGGTGTCTGAGATCGTTGGTATGACAGATGCAATAGGACGAAAGATAGGAGGCTACAGCAAGGGCATGAGACAGAGGATCAAAATAGCAGGGACCATTTTACATGACCCCGAGCTTCTCCTTTTGGACGAACCCCTTGCAGGAACAGATCCCCTTGCAAGAAAAGAGCTAATAGATCTTATCCAGTCACTTCACAAGGAGCATGATCACAACGTCATAGTGAGTTCACATGTTCTGTTCGAAGTTGAGAGAATGACGAAGAACGTGGCCTTGGTCTACAAAGGCAGGGCTGTTGCAGCAGGACATATATCCGAAATCAGAGGCCTTATCGACAAACATCCCCATAAGATAGTTATAGAGGGAGAAGATCTGAACAAGCTTGCCAAGGAGCTTCTGGATAAGGATTATACGGTTTCTGTGGGTTTTTACCCTGACAGAAAATCAATTTGGGTCCAGGTCTCAAAACCCGAAGATTTCTTTAACGATATCCCAAAAATAGTGACAGAGATGGAATGTAAAATAACCAAAATACACAGTCTGGATGACAACCTCGAGGCCGTGTTTCGGTTCCTGGTGGGGTGGTAGGGTGGACCTAAGGGGTAATATCATTGGAATGCTGGCGATAATCAGGTATTCAACCAAGAATATCCTTTTTTCCAAAAAAGCCATTGTCACCGTGCTTATAGCGCTTTTCATTGCCGGTGTGATGGGTTTTGCAGCCACGAAACCTGTGAACCGTCTTCAAGCTGGAACAGACCTTATGGACGGCCTTATTCTGTTCTTTTTCATGCCCATTGTTGCCATGATATATGGGGCTTCGATAATCAGGGATGAAATCGAGGATAAGAGCATCACGCAGATCCTCACATCCCCCCTGAAAAGGGAGCTTGCATATCTCGGATATTATCTATCACTGGCCATTTCCCTCAGCATAATCATGGTCATTATAGTTACTGTGGGCTTCCTGTCATTTTTCGGACAGTTGGGAATTGATGGAGATGCACTGGGGATCTATGCTGATGTGTGTGCTCTTTCGATAATCGGTTCCCTTGTTTACTCCTCACTATTTTTGTTTATCAGCCTTCCTCTGAAAAGACCCCTGTACTTTGGTTTGTTCTACGCCTTTATCTGGGAGGGCTTTATCGGATCTGTGCCAGGAAGGATCCAGGAGTTGGCCCTGAAGCACTATATTAGAAGTATAGGTTCCGAATGGATACCCTTTGGGGTGATCTCGGATTACAGCGCCTCCGAAGTTACCTACTCCTCCCTGGTCCTGGTAAGTGTGACCATAGTCTTCCTTCTTATGGGAATGATGATTTTCAGGGTGAAGGAGTTTCCGTAAAAGGATGTTTTCAAAAAGCCTTCCTTATCGCCCTCCAGCTATTCAAGAAGATATCACATGCCCATCAAAGGTAATTTATTCCGATTCCTGCTTAGCTTTCCATACCACTGCCAAAACCTCCCTGATCATCCTGGCTGCAAGGGAGGAGGTGTTGCCGTTATCGAAGGGCGGACATGTCTCGGTAACGTCAAATCCAACCAGTTTATCGCCAAAGATGTTCATGCATTCTTTTACCTCTTCCGGGGAGAAACCGAAGAACTCGGGATTTCCCACACCAGGTGCAAATGAAGGGTCGAAGAAGTCCATATCGAGACTGAGGTATATTCGTTCCCATTCCAGGTTTTCGAGAGCCTTCTTCATCCCCATCTCTTTCAATTTAAAGGCATCGATGTACCTCAATCCAAGTGCCTCGCTCTCTTCCTTCTCTTTCCTTTCCATCGATCTAACGCCTATGGTAAGAATATTTTCCACACCCACCAAATCAACCACCCGCCTCGACACGCATGCATGGCCGTCCGGTTCGTCGAGGTATTCGTTCCTGAAATCCAAATGTGCATCGAGAATGATAACTCCCACTTCACCTAATTTTCTTATAGCAGGAGGTGTAATGGAATGCTCGCCACCTATCAGTATTGGAAATTTCTCCGCCTTCACAATTTCTCCAACCGCATTACCCACACCTCCGATCATATCATCCAGGCTTTCGCAGACTATATCGCCCATATCATGGAATGGCACATCCTCGAGATCGATATCATGCTCGAAAAGATATGTCTCGAAGCTGTAGCTCTCTTCCCTCACGGTTTTTGGAGCCGATCTTGCACCTTTCCTGTGTGAGCATGTACCATCGAACGGCACACCAAGAATTACAAAATACGCCTCTTCGAACGAGGATTCAGCATCAGCGAAAAACAGTTGTGATCCCATAAGACCTGAACCCTAAACTCTCGTTATCTTCCTCCGCCCCAAGGCCTCGAGGTACTGAATTTCCTTACCCGGCTCAAACTCTCCTTCAAATTCCTCTGGTATGGGAAGGTTGAATGTTTCATAGGTTTCCATATCCATGAGTTGGACTTCAGAGCCCATTACGGCTATGACCTGCGCGCTCCTTTTGTCTATGATTGGAACTCGAACCTTGTGCTTTACAGGATGAACGATACTTCTCTTTTGTCCGTCGAAGATACCGAATGCCTCGATCCTGGCTTTGGCTTCTCCATGCTTCCCTGGCTTGGAAGTGGTTATGTTCACTATCTTGCACGGCTCTCCATCGATGATCATGTACCTGTTCGGTTTGAGTGTTCTGACCTCAGCTACAGTCTTGGACATGGTAATCCCTGGAGGTAATAGGGAAAGTATTTAATATATGTTGTGAGTGGTTCAAACAACTTGGTAATCGTTTGATTATTTCCCCCCAACTCCCGCTTACAACCAAAAAATCAGTACTGCCCCATCTCCTCAGCAATGCCTTCCAGTTTGCTTACGCGCTTGCTGATTGGCGGATGTGTAGAGAAGATCGCGATAAATGAGCCGCCCTTGAAAGGATTCACTATGAACAAGGAAGAAGTTGTTGGGTCCCCTTTCATGGGGCGCTTTCTGTTCTGTTTCTCCAATTTTTTAAGTGCACTTGCCAATGCCATTGGCTTGTAGATGGTATAAGAACCAACCCTGTCCGCCTTGTACTCCCTACTTCGCGATATAGCGAGCTGCACCAGCATTGCAGCAATTGGGGCTGTTATCGCTGCGGCGATGAGTATTAGAGGATTAACATTCCTGCTCCTGCCGAACAACATATTGAATATTACGATTCTTGCAGCGATTGCTATTATCATGGCAACCGATGCAGCCACTGTCATCACCAGGATGTCCCTGTCCTTGATGTGGGCCATCTCGTGGGCAATTACACCGTCGAGTTCATCATCGTCAAGTGCTCTCAGAAGTCCTACTGTTGCAGCCACAACAGCGTTATTTGGATTCCTGCCTGTGGCGAATGCGTTTGGGGTATCCGAAGGAAGTATGGCCACCTTCGGCATGGGCAGATCAGCCATCTGGGATACCCTTCTCACGGTTTTAAACAGTCTCGGAGCTTCGTTCTCAGTTACGATCTTTGCCTTATAGGCTTTGAGCACCATCTTGGCACTGTAGAAGTATGTCACCAGATTGAGAATTATCACAAATATGCTGATGACTATCAGAAATACCCAACTCCACGCATCGTAGCCTAGAGCATGGGTAATTACTAGAGCTATCGCGACAAAAACAATCCATAGCATGAAGAACATTGCGAACAATTTCAACCTGGGAAAGGTTCGGGATCTCTTCTTTTTGCCTTCTTCTTCAACCATTTTTCTGCCTCATGCCTTCATTTAATCTCGTAGGATTTATAGTTTTCTATGTTGTAAAGTAAACAGATATCGGTAACATTCTTTTTCATTTCTACCCATTAGGGTCTGAGGTGAAGGGATGGGGGGTCTTGACCCTGAGACCAGGCGTTTAATGGTAAACGCGGTTAAAAATGGACATAAAAAAACAATAAACTATATACCCTAACAAACCTCTAAAGCCCCTGATACCATGCATCTCGAAATCAACGGTTGGGACGCGGGAATAAAATTCTCTTCCTGCCATTTTATACCTGGTCACGGCAAGTGCGCTCGATTACACGGGCATATCTACGCCCTCCATGCAAGAGTTTACGGGGAGCAAAACGAAAAGGGCATGATTTTTGATTTCATCGCCTTAAAAGATGCCATGCGCAGCATTGCGGAGGATTTAGACCATAGGATTCTGATCCCGGGGGAGAGCAAGGAGATGGATTTAGAAATCGGGGATGAGATAAAGGTGAAATTTGACGGGAAGCAATATTCGTTTCCTCTGGATGATGTTGTGGTGATGGACATAAAACTCGCATCTGCTGAGGAGCTTGCACGGTTCGTGTTGGAGATGTTAATTTCGCTTCTCGAAATCCCAAATAATGTGAAGGCCATCGAGATAGGGGTGGATGAGGGGAAAGGACAGGGCGCCTGGGCTAGGAAGGAGTTGTGATTTTTTCATCATTTTGGAAACGATGGGGCAGGTGGAGGGGGAAAAGGAGGAGGGGTCAAAATGATAAGTATATCGATGGCTCCCATAACATTTAAATTCCCTCCGAACATATATCTTTTCGAATGATAACGCTTATCGGGGTTGGGCATGTATTTGACATCAGCAAGAACCTGGAGAATGCCATTATCCAGTGCAATCCTTCCGTGGTTTGCGTTGAGCTCGACCCTGCAAGATACCAGGCCTTGAAGTCCCGAGGTTCTGATAGAGATGTACCGATCGTCTATAGGGTCCTTGCCAGGTTCCAGGAAAAGATCGCAAAGAAGTACGGCACGCAGGTGGGCAGCGAGATGCTCACAGCGGTCGAAACCGCTAGGATGCTCAATGCAAAATTGGCATTTATAGACATGGATGCAAACAGGATAGTATCGAATTTCTGGAAAACAATGACATTCAAGGAGAGGGTGAAGTTCATGCTTGCCCTGTTCACCAGTATTTTCGTGAGAAAGAAGAGAATAGAGAAGGAGCTCAAACGTTTTGAGGAGAATGAGGAATACTATATGGAAGGGTTTGGAAGGGAATTTCCAACTGCGAAGCGCGTGTTAATAGATGATCGGAATGTTTACATGGCTGACGCAATTAAAAAAATAAATGAAGAGAATGAGAACATAGTCGCCGTGATTGGCGATGGCCATGTAGAAGGGATACGGAGCTTGCTGTCCCCGCTTGATGTTGATACTATAAGATTGCGCCAGCTGAGACGAGGAGAACCTGAGAATGTTGATGAGGTGACGTTATCCTATCAGGTAAAATACGATGAGCCGATAAAGGAATAATTAATCGTCTAATACTCCCCACTTTTCAGTTTGCCGAGGTCGTGCCAGCAGTCAGTGCCAAAATCGGATGGGGGTTCAGTCTCCTGCTCCATCACGAAGTTATAGATGTTTATGGTTTCTATTGCATAGTACATCACACAGTCTTCGTGTGTACAATGATGATCATGGCCTGAGTCCTCATGCCCTCTCTCACTTTCATAGCCGATGTTAACCAGGGACAAAAGATGACCGAATTCATGAACGATCACAGAGGTTTCGTAATCGCTGGTTGTCAGCCCAATTGCAGGCCCCCAGATAGGTATAGGAACGTTATCGATCTTCTCC
>CBDUXN010000052.1:0-18847 GCA_965371185.1 uncultured Thermoplasmata archaeon | reverse complement strand
AGGGTAGCGATAATCCAGGCCTGTACAGCGATTCAAAGCATGTTGATATTCATAGCCGCCATATACTGCGTCCAGGCCCAAAAGAAGCGAAAATGGCTGGCATTTATTGCCACCGTGCCTGTTATTTACGTCCTTAATCTGATCAGGAACGTCGGCGTCATATACATGATGGACACCCTAAGCTGGAGCTACGAGCTCTCACATCATACGATTGGAAAAGGCGGTAGTTTCTTGGCCCTCATAATTTTGGCTTTCATAACGTTTAAAATCCTGCCCGAGTTATTGGATACCATCTGGGGATTGATCGGGCTTCCTGACAGGGAGAAGAAACGGAAGGGTGAGGAGGAACATAAGGAAAATGCTGATCAGTATGTGGGGGAGCCAGATCAGGAAGGGAAAGAAGGTAAAAATGAAGGGAAGGCTGAAAGGGGGGATGAAGAGGAACCGGTGGATGTACAGGAGGAAGATATGCGGGATTAGCCTCCAGAAACGACCTTGATTATATGGATCTCATCACCTTCTTTAAGTTCCTCATCTAAGGGGATAGGACTGCCTGCCCTTGTTATTATGTGAGCATCAGGAGCAAGACCTAATTTTTCTAGGAGAGCTTGACCATTCGCATCATCCTCGACCTCCGTGTCGTCAAGTTCCTTTCCTGAGGGTATGAGCTTCACCTTGACTTTCATGGCCCTTCAACCTCAAATTACAACATTTCCTCACAATACTTACAGAGCAATGCCCCTGGTTCGTTATCCTCCCCACACGACGGGCAGGTCTTTTTATTCATATCCTTCATTTCCTTCCTTCTTCTCCTGCCCCCCATGAACCACATTATTATGGCTGCACCTATCGTTAGGGCAATAACTACTATTATGACATAGCAGAACGTCTCTGACACGCCCAAATCGTGGCTGATATCCCCTATAATGCTGCCAAATACAAACCTAATCAAGTGCCGCCCTCCTGGTCAGGCTGACAATGATGGAGGTCAGCGTTTAAAAAACTAACGATAAGATTGAAAAAATAAAAAAAGTAAGAATTCAGGGTCCAATTGGTAATTGGGCTGCATTTCTGAGGGCTTTGCGCAGATGCTTTGCATGGAACCAGGCATTGTTTTCCTTCAACCATCTATAAACATTCCATGCGCCCTCTCTGTTTCCATCCACGAGATCCTTTTTGGCGATGGCATACCAGTACTTTGCCTGCTCCTTGGTGATGTTCATCTTCGTTCCAGATCTTTCTTCCTGCCTAGACACATTTTCGGTACTTACTACTTCTTTCATATTTTTACCTCCGTTTGTCTTTTTTAATTTTTCACTGAATAACGGTACTTCAGCGGAGACTGCCTGTGCAATCTCAAACATAAAGTGTTGTTCTTCTCTTATATAGATAGTCTTGGGAGGAGGGTGAAAGTAATTGGAGAAATCGATGATGCTGGCCACTGATATTCCATGATGAAAGTAGAAATTCGGGTGGAAGGAGGGGCGGCGGGCGGGAATAGATGATTTCAAGGTAACTAGACCAAACTGGACATTTAATCCCCTTTCAAGGACGGGACCCTCTCCAGAATTGCGGTTACGAACTTCTCGGGCTCATCAACATCGAATAAAATTTCCTTGGTCTTTTTGATGGGGGGAAATCCGATAACAAAAGCCTTCTGTGGCTCCTTCAAAGTAATAAACACCCTGTAACCAAAATAGGACGAAACCGCCCTGTACCTCCTGGGCAATTTCAGGTTCTTTGGAATGTCTGGTAAACGGTTATCATCTGCCCATATGGATTCGATGTTGGAAATAGGGATGTATAGCTCAATGAAGCTCACCCGTATCAAGAGGGTCCTACCCAATATCTCGTGTGAGGTGACGTTCTTTGTTACGGTCAGCATGACTCCAAAAGCAATCTCAGGTATTGAAAAATAGATTGGAATGTTGATGTTATATCTTATGTTGATGTAATAGTGTATTACATAGGATAAACCCAGAAAAATCGAGCCTGATATGATGATCGTGAGGATCAGGTTGAGATGCGAGCCCGCATGCCTGAATTTCAAGGGCTCAATACCCTGTAGAGCCAAGAGAACCTTGCGCTGCTTGCCGTGATTGAAGTAGGCAAGGAAACCAACAACGGCAATGGCGATGGACAGGGCGAGTATGGTATATCCCTTTCTTGGGAGGTAGAAGCTGACGAGAACCACCACAACTTCCAAAATCAGGGTGATGCCCAGGATTATGGTGAGGAGGTTCCAGTTTAAAAGCCACTGATGCTTCTTTATAGGTTTCTTTTGATTCATACAAGCCCTCAAGAACGCATGAAATCGGGTAGGGGTTTATTCCTTTAAAAATGTAAGGACAATAGTTCAGGGTCCTAGGGGTACCTTTGAGGAGGCTGTTGGTATTGAGGCATATAGCCAGGAGGTAGCGGGGGAGGAAAAGGTGGAAGAATCGGTGCAATTTCCCTATTTTTAACGCGGTTGTATGTCTGCCAGTAGCAGTACATGACCATTATAAAAACGATTGCTCCAAGACCCACTGTGAGGATATTTGCTAGATTGTAAGAAATAAAAATGATGACCACCGTACTGCCAACGGAGAGTAACATGCTGAGACCAAAAGCCATCCATAATAAGCGCTTAATATCCTCGGATGCTAGCTCAACGATTAGGAACACCCATGCCAGGGATATGAATAAGGTGGCCACAAAACCAAAGACTATCCTAATAAGAAAGAGGGTGGTGCTATAAGATTGATAACCCTCAATACCCGGTTCACTGGTCATATAAAAAAGAGTTGTGATGGAAAAGAATACCAACGCAATATTCGTTACAATATAAAGGACGATGAATATCAACGCCATGGTGACCTTGTGTGTATGTACTGGGCCGTACTCGAATTTCCCTTGGTATATATTTGCGAAACCAAGTAACCATAAAATGAGTGTGACAAGGCCAAAGATGGCAATAATTCCGCTTCCGAATAAGTAGAATCCACCATAGCTGTAACTGTAACTCGATGATGCCAATAGGGCAATTAGTATCAGGGTCATTAAAATAACAAAACCATAGAACCATAAACCGTAATTGATGAACTTCAGGCCCTTCTCCGTCATGGTTTCAAAACGAAAGCCAGGAGGAGGGTAATAGGGCGGCGGCCCATAACCTGGTGGCATTGATTGCTGTGGGAGCGGCTGATACTGTCCTGCCTGATCTCTTGGGGTCCTGGTCCCACCTTCCTCTATCTATCATTATAGTGAATGACCTATCGATATTTGAATTTTTGTTAATTTTTTATATCATTTACCCGGAAAGGATAGAAACCTTTTTAAAATGGGATATCATACCTTTTATGGGGTGTTTGAGTGGAAAAGTTGACTCTTCTCGGTTTACTGATGCTGATAGTAGGCGTGGTTCTGGCGGCATTCACCGTGTACACAACACTAATTTTGGCGCTTGTGGGCATTTTACTCATAATTGCTGGAGCAAGATATAGTTCACGAGGATTCGCGCCCTACCCGATGTTTAAGCCTTGTCTGAGCTGCGGGCGCTTTATGGATGCAGGTACTGCGACCTGCCCATTCTGTAAAGAACCAGTAACATCCCAGCCTCAGCAGTAGTATCGATTATTGGAAATTTTGTTAGCCATCCTTACGTAATAATGAAACTTCTAAAGATACAGGGGCACTGGGTCCCGAGGCTTAAGATGACATTAGTTATAAATTATAACCGAGGGACGAAGTGCCCCCACGTATCTGTACAATATAAAATTTAAGTGGGGGCACTGGGATTTGAACCCAGATCAGCGGGTTTCCACCGTATAGAGAGCGACTCTATACCAGGTTTTTTGGGCTTTTAATCCAATAGGTCGTTGCTCCAGTTAGTCGTCATATCCGTTGAATCTCAACGAATCAGCAAACCCGTTGGCAGTCATTCCTATTGTATAACTGGAGCCCGCGAGGATCCCTGACTACCCCATGCCCCCATAAGCATGAAGGCGAAAAGGCGGTGGGTTTATTTCTTTCTCAACTGCTGTGCTCTCTTTCTTCTTCTCATCTTCTTCTTGCGCCATTTCCATCGTTGCTGCCCTCTTTTCTTCCAAACTCTTGAACTGCGCTTCATCAGGACTCCTCGGTATTCCATCCGGTGAAAGTGTTTCTTATACATTTACTTTATGGCTATTGACCTGGGATTATGGATATAATTGCTTCTTTTTCCCGGCTGATACATAAAGCAGTCCTATTACAACAAGCACAATGATCAAGATGATAATCAGTATTAAAACAGCCAAAACAGTGGAATCGATGGTGGTGTCCTTCTTGGTTGCTCTGAAGTCATCCAAAGAGCCGTCATAAAAACCGTCTGGTAATGTCGCCCCCTGTACTAAATATATCCTGATATCCTCGGATACCTCGTTGCCGGCAGCATCAGTGACGATAACGGAAATCGTGTGTCTCCCCTCTACAATGCCAGTTGTGTCCCAGGTGTAGTCCCAGTTTCCGTTTGCGAGAGTTTGTGTTATATTGATGCATTCATTGTAATCTATGACGAGTGCGATTTCCGCAATCTCAATATCATCTGAGGCTGTTCCGCTTAAAATGACCAGTTCCCCCACCGTTACCGGGTCTTCCACTCCTGTGATGCTGATCTCGGGCTCCTCGGCATCAATTATTACCGTAATACTTGCCTCGCTGTTGTAGCCCACAGAGTCTGTTACAGACACCGTGATGATGTGCTCACCGCTCTCAAGGCCAAAGGTGTCCCAGTTGTACTGCCAGTTGCCATCTCTGATCTTCCAGGTAATGTCAACCTGTGCGTTGTTGTCGAAAAGAAGATGCGCCTCGTCAATACCCCATTCATCGAAAGCCGTGCCTTGTATTGCAATGGTGTTTCCTGCCTTGAATATCTGATCCTCTTCTGGAATATCGATGCTTGCTACTGGGGCAGTGCCATCCAAAATAATTCTCACATCGTCCGAGGCAAAGTTAGTGGAGTTGTCAATGGCCTTGGCCTCAACGGTGTGTACTCCATCGAAGGATGAGATGATTTGCGTGTCCCATACGTAGTTCCAGGAACCGTCCTCCTCCAATTTGGAGAGGATATCTATTGATGTTTTCCCGTTGATAATAATTTCAAGGGACTGGATTCCCATGTTGTCGCTTGCGTAGCCTGAAATGTCCACAGAGTCTCCCAATTTGAAAACTCGATTATCGGAGGGTGAATGGATTCTTACCTCGGGTTTGGTTGTCTCCAGAACCCTTATATTCTTTGTGACCGAAATGGAGTTGGATGAGGTGTCAGTTGCCCTCACAGTTATCGTATGCTCGCCGTAACCCAGCTCGTTTACGCTGATCTCGTATGAATAAAAATCGTCAACAAGGAACGATGTGATATCGGTGCAGTTAGGCTCGTCATTATCGATAATCAGTTCGAGGATTTGGATCCATCCGTTGTCCATCACCGTCCCATTTACAGTCAATATCTGCCCCAACCAATGTTGAGAGTTATCGGCTGGGCTTTCGACTTCTAGCTCAGGGTCGGTAACATCGTTTAGAGATATATTTATCAAGGTAGTTGCTGAGTTCTCGGCATCGCTGGCCCTGGCTCGGACAACATGCAAACCAGGCGTGAGGCCCATAGTATCCAGGAAGAACCGCCAGGTGCTGTAATCATCCCCTGTTGAGCTACCTGTTGCTTCGGCAGGTATCCAGTTCCCCAAATCATCGATATCGATCTCAACAATGTTGACCCCCGAAGGTCCCCATGATGAACCTGTGATTTGTACAATATCGTCAAGGTTGAACTCCGAACCGTCCTCAGGTGCGGTTATCTCCACCTATAATCCGCTTATTATGTCTATGGTGATGTTGACTATCTTAGTTGTGGTCTGTGCGAACTCGTTGGGAAATACAGCGTAGTATGTGTCCTCATCTTGTAGAACGAAGGATATTTCACCGGAAGTTGCCCTCTCATCCACATTGTAGGCGAAAAAGGTGAGACCGCCATCATAAAGATTGAAATTCAGAGAATCGGCAATAAAAAAATCTATGTTACCGGACGGGCCGTAAAGATCGCCTTCCTCTCCGGTAAACGCATTCTCCGATTTCACTATATTGGCTATGACCTTATAACTAACATCAATTCTGAATTTATCATCGTCATTACCTGGTGTAATTTCAGAAGCCTTCAGGGCAGGTGCGCTCAAAGGCAGGTTGAACGTATAGGTGTAATTGACCCCTGCCTCGGAATTGGAGATAACCTGGGTGTTCCCATTAAGTGGATCACTGCCCAGTTCATCCGATTCTGCGCTCGACCAGAAGTTCCTCTCATCCCCAAGAGGTATGGTCACGGTACCTGAATAATCGGTGGTTCCCCAAGTGGTTGTGGAGAGCAGATCATCGGGGAAGTAATAATTCTCTGTTAATACGTTCACCAAAGCACCATCAACCGGCATTCCAGAGGCATCCAGGACAGTAGCGGTATAGTTGCAGGTTAGAGTATATTTTTTTGTAACGGACCAGATATGGGCATCGCCCCTAGTGTTCCAGACCGAGGAGATCTTCTTTCCCCAGCTGTTCTCATACATCATTGGGTTATCGACCGTACCGTCCCAATGTATCCATCTTTGGTCCCAGAACTCGTTCCAGACATGATCCTCCGCAATATTGCAGGTACATGTGGAAGGAATCAGACCCGCCCTGGCAACGGCATTTCGCATGTCCTGGTACTCCCCGCACCTACCAATGTGTTTGCGATAAATCCGCACAGGCTGGATAGGTCTTTCCTCGTCGCTTGTAAAGCTCATTGAACCGCTGATCCAGTTGTTACATTTAGAGATGGCCTCCCACAGCGTCCAGGCTTCTGCCAAATAATCTTTGAGCAAGGGGTGACCTGAATCGTTGAAATAGAACAGCCAATCCCTCCAGAACTTACCTGTGGGTGGCGGCACTCCGTAATTTTTTTCATTTATAGGTGGGTCAGAGGTATGATCATGGTCCGGGTCTATATAGGTAGGAAGCTCATCGCTCAACTTCGGAAGGACGATGTACCAGTAATATATATCCTTGGGCATCTCCAGACTAACATTGTCCCTATCCTTGTAAATCACCGTGGTGTAGTCCTCCCTTTCCACGACCTCTACGTAATCGAGGTACTGATCGTTATCGTAGATTAGTTGGGCATTATGCGTTAATAACTCCGGGAAAAAGTATTCGTCCTGCAGGTTCTCCACTGCAGAGTGGGCGACGCAGAATGCGATCTCATCTATGTATTTTTCATCCGGTGAATTCAGTATCAGGTTGGCAAAGGTGATCTGGAAATCCTCCGATAGCTGTCTAAATTTATAGGAAAGGTTGCCTCTCAGCCATTCCGGAACAATCGCCAAGGCCTGGTCGCATTCGTCGGGCAGGTCCACAGGCGGTTTGGCCTCCAGTTCCAGGTTTTCGGGATCAAAGTAGATATAGAACATCTCCCCGGCATCGATCTGGACGGTGGTGGTAATGCTGTCCAATACATTTTGTTCATTCTCACCGAAACCATCCTGTCCCGCTTCCTCAGCCGAGCCGATACAAATTACAAAACCGTTGGTAATAATCAGTATTATCAACATCCAAATTGGTATTCGATGATTATTTTTGAATAACATACAACCATTTCCAATTCGAGTTGGACTACATGAACTCTATGGAAACCACCATACATAAAATTTTGCACCTTATCTAACGAGTATTAGAGGTGCATTACCATTAAAACCCTGGTCACTCCAGAACATGTATGTTCTTTTTTGCACATATATCCTTAAGCACCTTCGGCCATACCGTAACACTGACCTCTCCAAGATGCGCCTTCTTGAGCAGAAGCATGTAGGTTCGGGACTGCCCGATGCCACCGCCGACACTGAGCGGTATCTCATCGTTCATGATGGCCTGATGGTAAGGCAGATCGAGAAAATCCAATTGCCCAGACATCCCCAGCTGCGTTTTTAGGGTCTCTTTTGTCACACGTATACCCATTGAAGTCAACTCATGGCGGCGTTTTGTCACCTCATATCTTTATCCACAAACGCATCAACCTCGGGAATACCACCCTGAAGGATGATGTAGCCGTTATGGGGTTCTCTATCTGTAATTTCCCCTGCAATTGGTGTAAGCATGATCTTTTTTACTTCTTCTAAATTACTGGTATGGCCTAACGCCCAGGCGAGTTTCATATATGCGACCTCTGGCAACATATTCTCTGTAGGTATAACACCGATCTTTAATAAATCACGTCCCGTATCATATACATACATCTGTACATAACCCCACAGTGTTTGAACCGTCATATATACCGCAATACCTTCTTCAATTGCACGTCTTAAAGGTTCATATAATGGTTTATTTACATGACCTAAGCCAGTACCAGCTATGACTATCCCCTTATAGTTATGGTCGATAAGGGACTCGATCATATCTGGCATCATATTTGGGTAATAGTAAACAATCGCAACTTTCTCCTCGAATGCGGTGTCGATTATCACTTCTCGGTCCCTTCTGCGTTTATTATAATCTTTTCTTAAATGTTTAAACTCTGTTGGGGTTACAATAGCCAACGGTATATCACCAATCGTTCGGAAGGTACTTCTGTAACTACTGTGCATTTTCCGAACGCGTGTGCCTCGATGCAATAGGTTATATTGATCACTTGTAGGCCCAAACATGCATACCATTACCTCTGCAATATCGCAATATGCAGCGGTCCTGGTAGCGTTTATTAAATTCAATGCTGCATCACTTGAGGGTCTGTCCGATGACCTCTGCGAACCTACCAGGACTATCGGCACTGGTGGATTCTGAACCATGAACGATAATATTGCCCCAGTATGATGCATAGTATCTGTACCGTGACCAATAATAATGCCATCAACACCACTCTCTATCTCTCTACCGATAGCCTTTGCTGTTGTTATATACTGTTCCGGCCCCATATTCTCACTGAAAATACCGTAAAGTTTCTCGGTCTTTAAATTGCATATACCCGCAAGTTCGGGCACCGCACCGTATAATTCGCCAGGCGTGAACGCTGGTATTACTGCACCAGTCCGATAATCCAATCTTGATGCAATCGTTCCACCAGTTCCGAAAAGGGTAACGTTAGGTTTTTTGGGATCCGTTGGGAATTCCGATTCCGGAATTTTATAATGACCTTCTTTATACCCTACTTCTTTTATTGATTTTATTGAACTTACTTTTACACCCACATTGTACCCGTTATGAAGTTTTAGTACAATGTGTTGGTCATCTTCAGTCTCAGCCCTTGGGAGTATGATACCTTCAAACGTTCCTCGAGAAGATTTAATGATTACGTCGCTCCATACTTTTACGCCTAATTCTATAAGTTTCTTTTTGGAAGCGCCTCGGTAACCTTTATAGATGTCGTCCACATTCGCCATTCAAATCACCTTGTTGGTTTAATTTTATCCTAATCAACTGTTGTTCATTCAATTTATTCTTTAGTGGGTATATACCATCATCTTGAAATATCAAGCTTGTGTTAAAACCTTTTCTTTGTAAATTGATACAATTACCCCCAATGAATAAAATTTTAATATATTCTTCTGCTTTTTGTTTATCCTTTTTCAACTTCTCATTTATATCATTGTCTTTAAAGGATTCGAGCTGCTTTATCAAACCATCGACAATCCTCTTGTTAAAAACATCATCTTCCTGATAAATATATGCCTGCTCTTTCAACTTTTCTGCTGATTCAAAGCAAGATGCCGGAAGACCTACATGATTAAAATTAAGCATTTTTATATTGTTTTCTTTAATAAATTTAATAATATCTTCCCTTGTAAATTCGCTTGGTTCTTTTCTTAAAAATTGTGCCAATTTGTTTGTACCCAAACTGAATTTTTCATCTTCCATTTTGTCACCCATTTTATTTAACCTTATAACTGTAAACTTTCTGGGTTTAAAAATATTTCTTGGCCAAACACTCTTTTTAGACCATTATCCGTGCGTATGATAGTCCAAAGGTAGCTGTAATTAATAACCTTGGCTATTAAGTTTGTTAACATTTGGCAGAGAATTGTAAATAGACAAAGTTTTGGGGAGTGGAAAAACAATAAGTATTATATTTAAATAGCAATATCACTGGGTGCAATGTTTAATGATGATGCTTGGATATCAGGTGAAATATTTGAACAGTAGGAAAGAAGACCAATTCGAAGATGACGAAGATTACTACCGGACGTTAGGTTTAAAATGTGGGTTGGAAATCCATCAACAACTAGACACTGAAAAAAAATTATTCTGTCGATGCAGAGCTGTAATGCATAAAGATGAGCCCAGCGCCGAGATCTTGAGGCATATGAGGCCAACGCTATCCGAACTCGGTGAGTATGACGGCACTGCGTTAATGGAATTTAAAACCAAAAAGAATATAATTTATCAACTTTACGATGACACCGTCTGCACCTATGAGATGGATGATACCCCCCCTTTTCCTTTAAACCAACAAGCACTAGATATTGCCCTTGAGATCGCACTTTTACTCGATTGTAGTATTGTAGACGAGATTCATATCAGTAGAAAACAATATTTGGACGGTAGCATACCTACAGGTTTCCAAAGAACTGCGATTATTGGTGTTGAAGGATGGATTCCCTATCATAATAGAGAGATAAGAATTATTCAGCTAGGATTAGAAGAAGATGCTTGCAGAGAAATCAGCGATGTGGGGCATAAAATTGTTTTTAAGACTGACCGGTTGAGTATTCCACTTGTTGAGGTTGTAACCTATCCAGATATCCAAACCCCCAAGGAAGCTACCGAGGTTGCAGAGCTGATCGGGAGGTTGCTGAGGTCTACGGGTAAGGTCCGAAGAGGCCTTGGTAGTGTTCGTCAGGATATAAACGTCAGTATTAGTGGGAGTACGAGGGTTGAGCTTAAAGGCGTTCCTAAACTTCAATATATTGAAAGAGCGGTGGCTAATGAGGCTGGGAGACAAAAGGCCCTTCTCGATATTCGTGACGATCTACGATTGCGAGGTATTACTGAAGCGACTTTCCGTAGTTATTTTAAAGACATTACTTCGATGTTCAATAATTCCGGGTGTAAACGGTTTAGAGAGGTTATCGGAAATAATGGTAAAATCTACGGAATGATACTTCGACTTATTGCAGGTATAATGGACAAACCAACACAACCTGGGAAAACCTTTAGTGATGAAATTGCAGGAAGGGTAAGAGTTATCGCATGTCTTGATGTTATGCCAAATATCGTATATACAAATCATTTCGAAGAGTTTGGCCTGACTTTGGAAGAGATCGAGATGTTAGAAGAACTATTCGATGCCAAATCCACAGATACCATTGTATTAGTTTGGGGCGATGAAGCAGATGTTAGGACTGCCGTAGAAGAGATCAAGATACGGGTAATAGACGCAACAAAGGGTGTGCCTTCGGAAACTCGACAGGTCTTTCCCGACGGCGCAAATGATTTTGAAAGGATCCTACCAGGACCTAATAGAATGTATCCCGATACAGATTCACCGCCCACACCAATAACGGAAGAACGTCTAGAATGTATTAGAAAGGCTCTACCGGAACTCGTATGGGAACGTGAAAAAAGATTAGAAAAACTTGGCCTTCCCAGAGAGTTAGTAAAATCACTAGCTATATCAAAATATTTATATGTATTTGATAAAATTATAAAAGATTTGGATGTAGACCCTACACTAGTAGCTGTGACATTGGAGGAGAAGCTGAAGTCGTTACGAAGAGAAGGGAAAAATTCGGATTCAATTTCAGATGAGAATATCTATCGAGCATTCCAGATGTTAGACGAAAATAAATTTAGCAAGGAAGCAATACTGGTTATCCTGGAATTTTTGGCGGATAATCCCGATAAAGCTGTAGAAGAAGCAATTACAGAATTGAACCTGAAACCGATGTCAATGGAAGAATTACAAAAGGTGGTGGATAAGGTAATCGGTCAGTTTTCTAACCCTAAAAAGATTAAGCGTCCATATAAAATTATAACAAGAGAGGTTATGAGGGTTGCTCGAAATAGAATTGATGGTAAATTAGTGAGAGAAGTTGTAACCACTAACTTAGAAAAATCTATTAAGTAGTAAATCACCGATATTTAATTTTTTTATCCCGCACTCAAATATGCTATGTGCAGACAACGTCTTTAAAACAGCACAAGTCATTACATTTTAATCTTATCTACCTCTTTCCTCAGATACCTCAGATCTCACTTCTACTCAATAACGGTCTTCTCCCAGTCCCACTGATCCACATACGCGCTGTGATCTTGATCCAGGAAGTAATCCTTGCGCACCGCCTTCATATCCGTGCATATGCCTTCGCCCACCTGACAATCGAACTGCTTGAGCGCAACCCTCTTCCATTTTGTTGCTGCCTGCACAACCGAGGCACGTATTGGCTTTTCAAGCCCCAATCCACAATCAAACTCTATCGGTGTGCGGGAGCCGTCCCTGTCTAGCATATCGTTCACGCCGCTCTCAACATCCACGATCAATGGAACCTGAACCATGATCAGGTTGAGCTCTTTGCACAGGTTCTCCTCGATGTAGTTTTTTGCTGCAAAAATCGCCTTCTGCGTTTCCTTTGGTGTCAGTACGGAACTGTAGTCCGAGGGTAGTATCTTCTCCACCTCTTCATATGTGCTTATGCCAGGTCCTGCTAAATCTGCCTTTTTATCCGCCGTTGTTTCAGCCATTTTGCTCACCTCATATAAATCTAAATTCTGATGCGCTTGGGCATAGAATTTCGGATATAAGAGGGTTTTGGAGATAAATTGAAGCTGGGTTGTGGATGTAATATTTTACCCCACTTTAAAAACAAGTAACAAAAAAATAAGAACGGACTCGGCGGGATGTTCAAGCTTAAGACAATATTGCAGTCTAAGCATAACTTGAACATGTAGCCGAGACCGTGTATTACAGTGATAAAAAATAAGAACGGACTCGGCGGGATTTTCGAGTGATGGAGGATAACTCCACGGGCATTCGAACCCGCGATCACCGGCTATCCTTGGCCTGAGACGGTATCCTTTTCGAGAAGCACGCCATCCCAGTTAGAAGGCCGGTGCCTTATCCAGACTAGGCCACGAGCCCACTCACTTTTCAAAGCCCAAAATGTATCTTAGCTATTAAAAGTTCCCCTCTGTTCAGAATGGTAACCGGGGATTTGAAGCCGGATAGAAAGGTGCTTGTTAATGTTTACTATCTCCTTTCATCCTTTTCAAATCCCTCCTCATGCTTAAACAACAAATGGACCGGAGGGGATTTGAACCCCTGGCCTCCACCAATTTGGTCTGCCAAAACGAGGCAGATGCCAAGGTGGCGATCTTCCAACTGATCTACCGGCCCGGATTGAATTGATGTTACATCTGAGGGGCGGTAGGGTAAGTGGCAGCTTGCCTGCCACGGAGTCTACCGGCCCTTTTTAGATATGTTCCAAATAAACCTGGTATCTCATGATATAGGTAATGAGCAAATAAATAGCTTATCCTTCGATGCAAGGGGCGAGCAATTTTAAAGCATGCCCCCATCTTTAAGTATCTTTTCCAGAGCCTCCCCTATTTCTTTATCCACAGTGATCTTGTGTTTGAGGCCTTCAACCTCTACAAAAATGGTCGATTCTTTCTTTGCATGCTTGATTTTCTCGACCTCGTCATGCATGATTTCGAAGAATTCCTTCGCTCCCGCTTCTTTTGCTTTTTCAGCCTTATCTGGCCAGTACTGTCCATCGCTCATGGAATACATTCGCTTTGCTACCTTATCGTCTCCACCAGGGTAGCTCTTTGGCTCCCTTAAAAATACTGTCCTCAAGTTGGTAATTACGAAGCAGCCAGCCCCATCCATGAATATTACCTTCCAGCCTGCCTTGTGCTTCTTATATATACCGATACACATTCCATCCAATGTTTCGGCTGCACACTCGCCGTCGTGGAAGAGCATCTGACCTGACGCATCGTAAATAACACCTTTACCATCAACGTCCCCTAATCTCATTTCCCTCACTCCTTAATACTCACACAATTTGCCTTAAACACCTCCTACGTTGCCAAAGGAGGTGTAATACCAGATACAGAGATTTCGATAACGAGGGCGATGGATATCACTATCCCTGCGATAACGATGCCCATGGCTATGTTTCCATCCTTGATATCGCCTATTATGTCCTTGCCCTCCATGAACCTTCTGAGCACCCATAACGCCAAGTATATCGAAACAATGGAAAGGACTATCGATAGAAGCATCTGGGCAAAACCCCAAACTACGTTCCAGAGGTAGATCCAATCGAAACCAGGTATATCAGTAAGACTGTATATCCCCGAGCGGATAACTATAGCAATGGCCAAGATAACACCTACCATGAGTATCGCGACTGCGGCGTTCCCGTTCTCAAGCTCTTTTAAAATATTAAGCTCCCCCATCTTTCCCATCTGCGTGATCTTTTCAAAAAGTACCAACCCGATATTTACAGCGACAACTGCCAATATAACGCCTACCAATATTTTAATGAAAGCCAATAAAATGTATAATGTGGTTTCCACAAGGTCCATCTCATCACCATGGCATGATACGAGGCATTCAGGAATTTCTATCCCCATTGCCATGCCTATATAAAACTTTTTGGAGGAGAATATTTCTGGCGGTAATGAAGAATAAATTCGAATTAAACGCCAATTCCTTTATCTTTATATGAATAACCCACGGCACAGATTCCTTGGGCTAGAATCACTTACCTATATGGAAAAATCGAGTTTCTAAAAGGTGAGATTACGGATAGAATGGAGATCGATGCATTTTTAAGATAGATCAGAACCAAGAAAGAATAGTAATTGTATTCAATCGAAACCTTCGATTCTTTTCTGGAAGCGGATCTTCTCACCAGGTACCTCCACCGGATACTCACCGGTTAAACAGCCAAGGCATAGGTCATCCTGATCGCGGCCTATACATTCCACCAAACGATCTATGCTAAGGTATCCCAGAGTATCAGCTCTTATCAACTCCGCTATCTCAGGCACAGTTTTATCAACAGCTATGAATTGATCCCTAGTTTTCATATCGACGCCGAGATAGCAAGGTGCGATAATCGGAGGACAGCCGATTCTCACGTGTACCTCCTTGGCACCTGCGGTTTTTAGAAGATTCACGATCCTTCTCATCGTGTTCCCCCGGACGATACTATCGTCCACAAGCACAACCCGCTTACCGTCTATCAGTGATTTTATTGGACTCAATTTCAACTTGATATCCCTCTCGCGGTCCGATTGCTCAGGCATGATAAATGTTCTCCATACGTATCGGTTCTTTATCAGTCCCTCATCGTACGGGATCTTAGAAACATTGAAGTAACCCAATGCATGTGTTCTGCCCGAATCCGGAACAGGGACTACAATATCAGCTTCCACTGGATAATCCCTTGCGAGACATTGACCGATTTTCCATCTAACTTTGTGCACCAACTCCCCATCGATGATGCTATCGGTCCTTGCGAAATAGACCCACTCGAACATGCAGTGCGCATGATGCTTTGGAGCGGTGGTTTTTGTGGAATTGATATCTTTCGTTGTTAACTCCACTATCTCACCAGGCATCACATCTCTAATGAATTCCGCATCAATGGTCTCCAGAGCTACGCTTTCTGAAACTGCCACATAACCATCTTCCAGTTTTCCAATGCATAACGGCTTTATACCAAGGGGGTCCCTGATCGCAAAGACCCTGTTGTTGATAAGTACAGTCAATGCGTATGAGCCCACCAACATCTTCATGACATTTTTTATCGACTTTCTGACATCATGGGTTGATGCGAGCTCATTTGCTAGAAGGCGAACGATAACTTCCGAGTCTGTGGTGGTTATGAATGCCATTCCTTTTTCTTTGAGATCATCCCTGAGTAATTGTGAATTCACAATATCGCCATTATGCGCCAACGCCACATCGCCTATCACACTTGAAACGACCACGGGTTGAGCATTTTGGATGCTGGAGGAGCCTGTGGTTGAATATCTTAGGTGGCCTATTCCTCCATTCCCCTGGAGGCTGCCCATATTTTCTTTATTAAAAACCTCTTGAACGAGCCCCATACCCCTTCTACAGCTTATTCTGCCGTCAAATATGGCGATGCCGGCAGCCTCCTGCCCCCGATGTTGAATGGCACGGAGGCAGTAATATATACGGGCGGATGCCTGGGACTTTGAAACCAAACCAACGACACCGCAGTGATCTATGTATTTATCTCCAGAATGTTGATTTTGACCCATAAAGTCGAACTCCTGTTACTTCACCTGTTTGCTCCTTTGAATCATGAATTTACACGCAAATGGGAGAATTGCATATATAAAGGCATTCTTGTTCGCCAAAAGGCTTACGGTGAACTATCGTTCCAGGCAAATTATTCTATTTTCCGCACCAGCAATACAAACATAATGACTCTCTTGGAAGACCGATCGCCTTTAACATGTCATCCAGAGTCTGGTATTTTAATGAAGTTACACCGAGATCGTTCCTAATCCAATCCACCATCTGACTAAAATTTTCAGAATTTGAATCGATATACTCAGCTACATCCTCAATGTCTCTACCCTCTATAGCTCTGATAGCTCTCCGAGCTGCAAGTTCATGTATGCTCCTTGTGGACAGGGTATATCTGCAAGGATACATTAATGGAGGGCACGCAACCCGAATGTGAACCGCCCTCGCCTCGTTCTCCCATAGTTTTTGGACGGTAAAATTCCTCAACTGTGTTCCCCTGACGATGGAATCCTCGCACAATACCATCCTATTACCTTTGATAACCTCTTTTATTGGGATCAATTTCATGGTTGCCACCATGTCTCTGATCTCCTGAGAAGGTGGAGTGTAACTTCTCCCATATCCGGCAGTGTATTTCACAAGCGGTCTCCTAAATGGTACTCCTGCCCCCATGGCGTACCCGATACCATGGGCGGTTCCCGAATCTGGCACGCCAGAGGCAAGGTCTACTTCTATTTGGTCATCATTTGCAAGCAATTTGCCGCTTCTCTCTCTCACAGCTTCTACACTTATTCCTTCATAACTTGAAGCGGGATAACCTGTATAGATCCACAGGAATGCACAGATTTTATTTGTGGAGTCCGCTTCTTTTTGTTGTTTTAGCCCATTTTTTGTTAGCAACAATATCTCACCGGGGCCAACATACTTATCGATTTTGAAGCCAAGGTTGAAGAACGAGCAGGTCTCAGATGCAACCGCAAATTCTCCCTCTTTTTTTCCTATGATAAGTGGTGTGTGCCCTAATTTATCTCTTGCGGCATATATGTCATCTTTTGTCAACAGTAATATCGAAACCGAGCCTTTGATCCGATCGAACATCTTCTCGATTCCGTCGACGATATTGTCACCCCGGGTGATCAACTTCCCGATAACTTCAGTTGAATTGATGGCTCCTTTATCCATTTCCGTAAAAGAGAGACCTTCACTGAGCAATTCGGAAGCAAGTTCTTCCGTGTTCTCAACAAAACCTGCGGTCACCACGGCAAATGTCCCGAATGATGATGTAATGATTATTGGCTGGGGATCTTTGTCGCTTATGACGCCTATCCCGCTGGTTCCGTCCATATCCTTGTAATCGTCAAAGAATTTTGATTTGAACTGCGACTGGGTGATATCGTGGATCTTTCTATGTATCATATCTCCATCTTTGTCATATACCGCCAAGCCGCCGAGCTGGGTGCCTAAATGTGAATGGTAATCAACACCATAGAATAGGAGCTTATTACAATTCTCCTTACCGACAACCCCGAAAAGACCGCTCATTCTCTAATGCCCCTTCGCCCAATTGTAGGTCCTCATTTTGGAGGAAAAGCCGAAGCCACAGGCTGCGCACCTCTTCTTGCGGATGTGGTACGATCTTTTTCCGCATCGGCGGCATCTTATGTGCGTCTTCTTCTGCCTTTTGCCCATGGATGGCGTGCCCTTCGTCATCTAACCCACTCTCTTGTCATGGGGAGATGTATATCACATTATCCCCGCGCACTATGGTTATCTCGATTTTCCTTTTCTTCTCTTTACCGATGTATTCCTCAGCGTTCTTGAGCACGAGGTTCATGTGAGGATCGTAACCCTCCAATATACCCCTATACTCCCGGTTGGCCTTGAGCTCGACCAACACCTTTTTGTTCAGGCTTTTATTCAACACGTTCAAAGGTTTATCCATGTTCTCCCCTGAGACGTCCAAATATGTTAAACAGTACTTAAAACTTTGTTATGAGGGTTCTGTTGCAAAAGCGGGACGTGAATCCCTCCGTTGCGTGGAGGGACTTTTTAAAAACTTTTTTACTTCACAATCCCCAATTTCTGTTCAATCCCAGATAATTTTACTGCTAAATCTTGATGAGCAGAGTTTATCATGCATCCAACACATATTAAATCGAGAGGAATGACATCATTCGTTCTTGCAATCACTTTTTTATCTTGGGGTATTCTATGGCACCCCTTCTCAAGATATTCTAATCTGGTGCATTTACCATACATTTCATCTTTTATTGAATTGTGTTTTTCTTTATTCATATCTATTACCTCCAAATGAGAAGTAAATTTTTCCTCCCACAGTCTTACCTTATCGGAGTGAAGGATATAAGAATATTTAATTTTATGTAGTTAAAGCTGTAAAAGAGATTATTGATGAATTTACTCAAAGGGCGGTTCTGTTCCATTCTCGGTTGGCAAGGGGGGCTGTTCCATGACGGTTGGTAAATGATAAAACCCCCTGTTCATTGGGGGTAATTTATTCTGGTTTTTCCCTCAATTCATTAATTTTTTCCAAAATAGCATGATTTAACTTTTTCTTCA
>CBDUXN010000051.1:0-19206 GCA_965371185.1 uncultured Thermoplasmata archaeon | reverse complement strand
AGCTCCAAAGAAAAAAATGGGTCAAAAAGAAACTCGCCAAAGCCTGCTCCTTCGGTGGTAAGGGGGTGGGACCATAACTGACTATGAACCCAAAATACTTGCTTTCCTATGTAATTGGTGCAGCTATGCTGGAGCCGACCTGGCAGGGGTGAGCAGGTTCCAGTATCCCCCGAATGTCCGTATCGTCAGGGTGATGTGCTCAGGCAGAATCTCCCCAAGGCTCGTGCTGAAGAGTTTTCAGGAAGGAGCAGATGGCGTTCTGATCGCAGGCTGTCATCCAGGTGACTGTCATTACTCGAAAGGCAACTACTACACACGGCGCAGATTAACAATGCTGGGTAAGTTACTCGAACATGTGGGGATGGACCCGAGAAGGTTCAAGGTGAAATGGATATCAGCTTCTGAAGGCGGTAAATTCGCAGATGTTATTAAAGAAATGACAGAGAACGTGAAGGCCTTGGGGCCCCAGCGTTCATTGAGAAGGGTAGATAAAGATGAGTGAGATAGAGGATAAAATAAGAGAAATCGCAAAAAAGCTATTAGAAGAAGGCAAGGTAAAGCACTTCATAGGTTACGCAAAGGGCTCCGACGGTTTTCGCGCAAAGCCTATACTAATTGACGACCCAGGGGATGTTGATAAATTAGTTTGGTCTCCGACATGTGTGAACAACCTTGCAGTTTATCTTGTAGACGAGATGAAAAAGAAACCGAAAAGAGGGGAGGAGCCTGATACAAGGCCTTTGGGAATAGTGGTAAAAGCCTGCGATGCTAGGGGAATAACCGTACTTATCCAGGAGAACATACTTCCCAGAGAGAGGGTGTATATCATAGGCATTCCATGCACTGGGATGGTGGACCCAGGAAAACTAGAAAAACTGGCAAATGAACGGGCAATTCCCCACAAGGCCATCTACGAGATGGAAATAAAAGAGGAAGAGGAAGCATTCATCTGTGAGGCGGAAGGGGTAAAAGAGACCTTTCCAAGAGAAGAGGTTTCACTTGATAAATGCAAAGTGTGTATTGATCACAACCCGAAAGAATGCGATGTACTGATCGGAGAAAAGGTGGAAAATCCTCCCATGGATAAATACGCCACGATCAAAGAACTCGAGGACATGTCCCTTGAAGACAGGGAAAAATTCTGGGAGAAGATGTTTGAGAGATGTGTCAGATGCAACGCATGTAAAGAGGTTTGCCCCCTTTGTTACTGTGAGGAATGCATTGTCGAGAAAGCGAAGCCAATGAGATGGTGCTCCAAGTCCGCTGACAAATCGAACAATGCATTCTTTCATCTTATAAGGGCAATGCATCTCGTGGGAAGATGTATCGACTGTGGTGAGTGCGAAAGGGTATGTCCCATGGGAATACCTCTCAGGAAACTGTATAGAAAATTGGCAAAAGAAGCGGAAGAGCTTTACGGATACGAGGCCGGTACAAGTCTGGAGGATGTTCCTCTGTTCGCCACATTCACATTTAAGGATCCAGATGAATTCGATTAACGATGGGTTGAGCATATGGATGATATGATGATTACAAAGGACAAGTTACCTGAGTGGTGGAGCGAGCTTACAGACTATAAAATCTATGCACCTCATAAGGAAGATGATGTTGTTACCTTCAAGGAAATTACCGATTTTAATATGGTGTTACTGGATTATGCAAACTCGGCAAAACCCCCGAAGGAGGTTTTCTTTCCCCAGACCGAGACCCTTTTTGAGTACGAAAAGACCCCCGAGCCCAAGATAACCGTTCCGAAAAGGGAGCCAAAGAAGGTGATGCTATGGGGAGTTCGGCCCTGCGATGCGCGAAGCTTTCTGATATTGGACAAACTGTTTTATTGGGATTACGAGGATGATCTTTACAAGAACATGAGGGACAACACAGTGATCATTGGTTTGGCCTGCACCGACCCGCATCATAACTGTTTCTGCACATCTGTCGGAGGCAAGCCGTATTCAAATGAAGGCCTGGATGTCCTATTAACCGATCTGGGTGATAAATACTATGTTGAGGTCCTCACCGAAAAGGGTGAAGAGACCATAAGAAAACCAGATGAACTGTTCACAAAGGCAACTGATGGGGACAGACAACTGAGGGACAAAATTCAGAAAGAAGCAGAAGAAAAGGTCACCAAGAATGTCGAAGTTGAGGGTGTTAAGGAAAAACTGGGTGAGCTTTTTGAGTCCGATTACTGGGATAAAAAAGCGGCAACATGTGTCGGGTGTGGCATTTGTACTTTCCTCTGTCCCACATGCCACTGCTTCGATATCACGGACGAAGATTTTGGAAATAAAGGCAGGAGAATAAGGACCTGGGATACCTGCATGATCCCGGAATACACTGTCCATGCCTCTGGTTACAACCCACGCCCTGGAAAGAAGAGCAGGCTCAGAAACAGGGTCTATCACAAGTTCAGGTACTTCCCCCAGAGGTTCGGCGAAATTGCCTGTGTAGGATGCGGCAGGTGTATCAGCAAATGTCCTGTTGGAATTGATATAGTGGAGGTATTGGAAGAAGTCAAAGAGGAGGGGTCTGAATAAGCTCTGAAAATCTCTATACGCCGCACCTTGCAACCATAATGGAAATCAGGGTCGAAGCCACCGGAGCCAGGGGGATAAAAACATTCAAAATAAGAATCAACGATGATAAGGTAAGGGAGAATTTCAAACATATCCCAGGTCAGTGCGCAATGCTCAGCGTGCTCGGTGTTGGGGAGAGCATTTTATCGATTGCCTCCCCTCCCACTTGGGAGGATTATCTGGAGTTCACTGTGATGCGTGTGGGCAATGTGACATCTGCACTTCATCAGATGAGCGAAGGCGAAGTGATAGGAATCCGGGGTCCCTACGGGAACGGTTTTCCCATGGATGAATTCAAGGGAAAGAACTGCATCTTCATAGGTGCGGGAGTGGGGATAGCTCCTTTAAGGAGCGTTTACATGTATGTATTGGATCCGGATCATAGAAAGGAATTCGGGGAGGTTATGTTGATTTACGGGGCCAGGACACCTGCGGATCTTGCCTACAAAGAGGAATTCGAAGAGATCGATAAACGGGATGATGTGGATCTTCAAATGTGCATAGACTGGAAGTTCGGCCCCCAGGGTATGATCGATGCCGATGCAGACCCCGGTTGGCCGAAGATAAACATGTCATGTCCCGCGGAAACTGAAATACCAAAAGGGTGCAATCACTGGACATGTTTTGTACCCCAGCTTGTGGAGGTTGCAGCCCCTTCCTCTGAAAATGCGGTGGCCCTAACTTGCGGACCGCCCATTGCCATCAAGTTCGTTGTTCAGAACCTCGGAAAATTGAGCTTCTCGGACGAGCAGATATATACCACTCTTGAGAATAGAATGAAATGCGGGATAGGCAAGTGCGGCAGGTGCAACATCGGTGAGATATACGTCTGCAAGGACGGGCCTGTTTTCACAAGGGCGCAGATCAAAAAGATGTTTCAGGAGTTCTAGGATCTGGGGTTTGGATTGTTCTCCGGGATTGATAGTCCATAATGTTCCTGTTGAAGATAATCCTTGGCTGACATATCTGAGATCGGCCTTGGAGGAAAAGAGAAAACTTCAATCAAACCATATCTTCTAAAATTTTTCCACCCAAGGTTTTAAAGGCAAGCTCGATATTTAACCCTGTTTTTGCACTTGAGAGGTACGGCACAGTTTTTTCGTATCCCGATGCAAAGCCTTTAAGCTCACTTAAACCCACTTCTTGGTTATCCTCTAGGTCGCATTTGTTTCCAAGGAACACTGCTGGAATTTCTTCTGTAACATTGTAAACTAAGTCCATCCAGCCATTTAGGTCTGATAGCGTATTTTCCCTTGTGTTATCACACACGCCAATTATTCCATTAACACCAAAGAAATACGCCTCTTTTAGCAACCGTCTGAAGCCTTTCTGGCCAATAATGTCCCATATCAGCAGGTGAACATCCACCAATCCCTCATTTTTGGGGTGTTTGACCTTTATTTCTTTCTTTGTGACTTTTGTGCCGATGGTGACTAGGTATTTATCATGAAATTCATTGAATACGTATTTTTTGATTAAACTCGTCTTTCCAACGGCACTCTCACCTACCAAACAAATCTTCAATTTAAACGGTTTCGCTTCCAGCATATTCACCCCTCTGCATATATGTAAGCAGCATACGAATTCGCATGTGTAACAACATTTTCTACCCTTTAAAAGTTCGGTCCTTAATATCGAAATTGATACTTTAATCTATGAATTGCATGGACTTTCTAATCTTAACATCAACCGTCACGCAACAAAAGGGAAAAAATAGGGCATTTCAACTGTTATTGCTACAGCACCTTCCCAGCAAACTTTTATATATTCAAAAACTCATGTTCTTATATAATTTGTTGGGTTTAGATGCCAAGTGGTTTATTCTGCTAACCATTTTAACCCATCAATCTTCAGAAATTTGAGGTGAGGACATGGACGGGAGGCTAAGTAAAAGACTGCTAACGAGCATTTTGGTGGCAATGGTTGTGAGCGCTTCTTTTTTGGTTTTTGTGCCAAATGAGGTCAATGCCACGCCTACTTTCGGCACGCCCGAGATAGACCCAGAATATCCCAATGCAACTGAACCAGTGAACGTTACAATTGATATTGACGACACTCAGGCTTTAACAAATGCAACGCTATATTATTCTTACGATGGGGTCACTTGGATTCCGGTTGATATGAATCTCTCAGGCGGGTATGCAGAGCCACAAATTGGTATTGTTCAGCAGGATGCTTGGTCTGATTATCAAACACTCTTGAATAATCTGGGGCTCTCATATGTATTGGTTCCTAGCAATCCCACTTCATCAGATTTAAATGGGATAGACCTTTTGATCTTAGATGGAGCGTCTGGCGGCCTAAGCAGCTCAGAGATCGCTGTTTACCAGACATTTTATGACGATGGCGGGACTCTGTGGACATCCTATGATGATATCTCAGATTACTCATGGATGTCTGATTTTGCAGCATTGATCGGAGCCTCAAGCCTATCCGATACCCCAGATTCCCAAATAATAACCTTCACCGCTGTAGCCTTCCCAAATGGTGCACCCACAAATGTTTTTGGGGAAACCCTCAATTTCGATCAAGCGGATCAGGAATATGTGACACCTAATACCTGTGTTGTTCTCGACGATAGCAATGAAGCCACTATTCTAGACGGCGGTAATAAGTATGTTCTATACTTAGGGGATACCATCGCTTCGGTGGCTGATTTAACCTCAGGTGGCACGCTTGGCAAGTTGTTTAGTGCGTTCTACGACATGAGTGGAGGCGGTGGAGCCCAGGCCGTAATCCCAGGCCCAGGATACTCCACCTGGGTTTATTATTACATCAACGCGACCAATCAAATCGGTGAGACAAACGAGTCAATGATTCACAGCTTTTATGCAGATGGCACCAATCCGATAGTGGTGAACCATACAGCCGGACTGAACCTCTTGAGCACCGAGGGAAACGTCACGATTTATGCAAATGTTACCGATGACTATTATCTTGATTACACTCTGTTATGGTACGATAATGGCTCTGGTTGGACAAGTATTATGATGAATTTTACTGCTGGTAATTCTACAAATGCCACTTATAAAGGGATTATACCGCCAGCTGAATCTGAAACAACGGTCCAATATTATATAGAAGTATTCGACAAAGCATCCAATTCGAACATCTCCATAACCGCGAATTACACAACGAACTTTCCGCCAATAATTACGAATGTAACATACATCCCTCAATATCCAAACGGCACTACTATAGTAACAATCTATGCAAACGTCACAGATGTGGATGGAGTAAGCTCTGTAACACTTTATTATTCAACTGACGGGACGATCTATACCCTCACCTCCATGAGTATTCTCAGCGGTGACACATACGATGGTACGATTCCAGCTACAGGCTCCACCACCATAGTCTATTACTACATCAACGCCACGGACACTAATGGCCTAATAAATTCCTCCCCCATATTCACATACTTTGTTGATGCGGATGGGCCTGAATTTGGCACGCCAAGTACTCAGCCAGAATATCCTAACGCCACAGTGGATGTGAATGTTACTATCGGTATCACAGACAACGTGGAAGTTAAAAATGCAACATTGTACTATTCTTATGATGGTTCCACTTGGTATAATACATCAATGAATGATATTGGAGGTGGAGCCGGTGGTATCTCCTATGAATATGATGTCGAGTCTGGGCCCTCAGGTTGGATACATTACCCATTGACAGGTCCTGCAGGTGATAATTGGATAATCTCTTCTGCGAGAAGCATGTCGCCTGTAAATAGTTGGTACAGTGGACCGGATCAAGGATCGAATTGGGGCGATAGTTGCCTTGAATCACCATTGTTCATCAACTTGCCTCAATATACAAATTTATCGTTCTGGCATTGGTATGATTTCTTCCCAGGCCCGACCCCGGTTGACGGTGGTATAGTTGAAATCAACAATGGTAGCGGATGGGTGCAGATATTTCCAGTGGGTGGCTATGATATTACATTAGCTTCGGGTTGGCAGAATCCTATTGAGGGTTTAGAGGCGTTTACATACACCTCGGGAGGGTGGCAACAGGAAACATTTAATCTATCAGCTTATGAGGGTAAGGACATCAGAATAAGATTCCATGTGGGTTGGATTGATGTTGACGTTGGGCCCGAAGAAGGATGGTACATAGACAATATTACTCTATTCAGTGATTTTGGCGGTTGGAGCGCTACAATCCCAGGCCCAGGGTACTCAACATGGGTTTATTACTATGCTTTTGCCATTGACCAAGCAAACAATACCAACATCTCGAATACTTACAGTTATTATGTTGATGGCGTTCCTCCAGCAGTTGTGGATACGAGCGGCATAAGTAGCCCCGTGGCTTCAGATGCCCGGGTTTCCATATTCGCCAACGTCACAGACGACTACGGCTTTGACTTCAATAGCGTGTATCTGTGGTACAATAACGGTAGTGGGTGGACGAGTGTGCCAATGAACTTCGTGTCAGGCAATTACACCAACGCTACATTTCAGGCTTATATACCTCCAGCAAATGCAGAGACCACTGTATTCTATTATGTGGAGGTTATGGACAATGCATCCAATGCCAACGTCTCCATCACCAAGAACTACCTGACCAATCTCCCGCCTTTTATAGAGAACGTGACCAATGTCCCAGAATATCCTAACGGCACAACCGCGGTGACAGTGTATGCAAACATAACAGACAGTGACGGAATAAGCTCAGCAACACTCTACTATTCAACCGACGGCATAACCTATACCCCCACCTCGATGAACATTTTTAGTGGTGATATATACAATGGCACGATTCCAGCTATAGGCTCCACCACTATTGTCTATTACTACATCAGTGCAACGGATACCAATGGCTTCTCAAATTCCTCGCCTATATTCACCTACTTTGTTGATGCAGAGCCACCTGATTTTGGCACGCCAGGAATAGACCCTGAATATCCAAACGCTACAGTGGATGTAAATGTCACGATAGATATCACAGACAATATAGAGGTTAAAAATGCGACGTTGTTCTATTCTTACGATGGTATTACTTGGTATAATACCTCAATGAATAGCACTGGAGGGCCTGGAGTTGGCGGCAACTTCTATGAATATGATGTCGAGTCTGGGCCGTCAGGTTGGACGCATTACCAATTGGCAGGTTCTGCAGGTGATAATTGGGTAATCTCTTCTGCGAGAAGCCTGTCGCCTGTAAACAGTTGGTATAGTGGACAAGAGCCAGGTGCGAACTGGGGTGACAGCTGCCTAGAGTCACCCTTGTTCACAAATCTACCACCATTCACAACTTTAACCTTCTGGCATTGGTACGAATTTTACCCATCTTTCCAGATTGACGGAGGTATAGTGGAAATCAATAATGGCACTGGATGGGTGCAGATAACACCAATCGGTGGCTATGACACTACTTTAGCTTCTGGCTATCAGAATCCTCTTGAGGGGTTAGATGCGTTTACATTCACCTCTGGTGGGTGGCAACAGGAAACATTTAATCTATCAGCTTATGCGGGTGAGGACATTAGAATAAGATTTCATGTGGGTTGGAATAATGTTAATGATGGGCCCAGAGAAGGATGGTACATAGACAATGTCACCCTATACAGCGATTTTGGGGGCTGGGAATCTCTGATCCCAGGCCCGGGATACTCTACCTGGGTTTATTACTATGTTAATGCCACTGATCAAGCAAACAATACCAACACCTCGAATATTTATAGCTACTATGTCGATGGCAATCCTCCAACAGTGGTAGATACCAGCGATATAACCGTTCCTGTGGCTACAAATGCTCAGGTATCGATATTCGCCAATATCACTGACGACTATGGCTTTAATTTCAATAGCGTGTATCTGTGGTACGATAACGGCAGTGGGTGGGCAAGTGTTCAAATGAACTTCGTATCGGGTAATTACACCAACGCTACATTCCAGGCCTACATACCTGCAGCAAATGCAGAAACCACCGTGGTCTATTACGTAAAGGTTATGGATAATGCCTCCAATGCTAATATCTCAACCACTAAAAACTATCTAACCAATTCCCCGCCTATCATAGAGAATGTGATTCATCTTCCAGAATATCCCAACGGCACCAGCACAGTGACAGTGTATGCAAACATAACAGACATTGACGGAATAAGCTCAGCAACACTCTACTATTCAACCGATGGCACAACCTATACCCCTACCTCGATGAGTATTTTTAGTGGTGATGTATACAATGGCACGATCCCAGCTTCAGGATCCATCACTACAGTCTATTACTACATCAATGCAACAGATACCAATGGCTTCTTAAATTCCTCGCCCATATTCACCTACTTTATTGATACAGAGGGTCCTGAGCTCGGAACACCAGCTATAAATCCAAAATATCCGAACTCTACAGAGGATGTCGAGATTGCCGTTAATATTGTTGATGATATTGGTATCGCAAATGCAACACTTTGGTATTCCTATGATGGTGTTAATTGGTTCAGCACTACCATGAATATTACCTCAGATGGAGGGGCAAGTGAAAGGCTATTCAACGAGTCTTTTCTCTCCACAACCTTAGACCCTTCAAAATGGGCAAGCACTACAAGAACTCCTACTATAAACACCCTCGGAATCAATGAGCCGTCCTCCCCATATTCACTGGAATTAGCTGGCGGCGATGCTGTTACCTCTGTCGTGATAGATCTTTCGAGCTATACCAATGTGAGTATAAACTTTTCTTACGAGATGGGAGGCGGAGGTGAGTCCCCAGATCCCATCGATTGGCTGTACCTCGAATATTACAATGATGTTGGTGTTTGGGTGACCTTATGGTCCCAGAATGGGGACAGCACTAATCATAATACCTTCGATCAAGTTGAGATATTCCTGCCAAATGATGCATACCATTCAGGTTTCCAGTTCAGACTTAGAAACGCCGGTGGCCTAGATATAGATGACTTCTATTTAGATGATATACATTTACTTACTTTAATTAATTCGCGAGGCATAATTTCCGGCCCAGGATACCCGGCTGAGGTATATTATTACATAAACGCCACGGATACAGTTGGAAACTCCGTTGAATCTATGATATACTCCTATCTTGCAGGTTCGGATTTGAGTATAGAGGCTCGAAACATCACCTTTGAGCCGCTGAGCCCTATAGAAAACGGAACTGCCATACTTATAAACGCCACCATCTACAATAGCGGAGGGAGTCTCGTAGATGTGGAGGTCAGATTCTATGACGGTAATCCGGACGTGAACAACGATAATATTATCGACGCAGGTGCTAGGGAGATCGGTTCTCCTGCTGTAATCGATATCCAAGCAAATTCTGTTGCCTTTGCCTCGACCATATGGACGCCGCCTATACGAGCCTTCTATGACATATACGTCTGGGCAGATGCAATGAACGCAACATGGGAAGTGAACGAATGGAACAATCTGGCAAGTAATACCTTGGATGTCTATGATTGGCTCGATGACTTCTTGAATGAAACGAAAATCGATTACAAATACAATATCACCATCAACAACAGCGATGCAGCCCTCGAGAACATTGGAGGTAGTATATCCGTCACAGGTACCTCCTATTACTCTAATGTAGGCGGTTGGAATTACGATTATTTTGCTCAATCGTTTAAAGCAACCGGCACAAGGATAAGCTCTGTTGGTTTATACATCGGAGGTGACAGCAGTCCATATCCTGATATGAGAGTTCAGTTGTGGGGAGATATCAGCGGAAATCCTGATAAAAATAACATTATTGCATCGGGCGATGTTATAAGTGGTTCGACAATAACCTTTGCTGGTCAAAGATATTATATCAATTTTTCATCCCCTATCTCAGTGACAATAGGACAGAGTTACTGGGTTGTTATTGATGGATACTATGATCATAACACCTCTGGAGATTGTAAAGCGAAATACAATAGTGGGAACGTTTATACAGATGGTATTTTCAAGAGATCTAACGATGTAGGTGCGTCCTGGTTTACTCCCAGCAACAATTATGACCTCGACTTTATCGTTGTCTTTTACGAGCCAGTTTTAGACGGCAATCTAAAATCGATAGAGATAACGCTTCCTCTTGGAAAAATATGGGAAACGCTTTACATCAACAAAACCGAGCCCACAAACATGTATATTAACATCTCAGTTGTGGACGGAACTACGAACAACCCGATACCCGGATTTACGGATCTTACAGAAAATATAATCGATATTTCTTCTATCGACCCAGAGCAATATCCTTCAATAAAATTGGTTGCGTACCTCATTGGCGATGGGATCACAACCCCGGCCTTGCATTATTGGGCAATAAATTGGGTTCCCAGCCCAAGGGCAGATGCAGGACCTGACGATTTTGTAGATGAGGATATTCCGTACACATTCAATGGAAGCGGTTCTTGGAGCAGTGTGGAGATAGCGAATTACGCTTGGGATATGAACGCGAGCGACGGCATCGATTGGACCTCACCGGACTACGAGGGCTCTGATCTACGGAACCCGACCCATATCTATTATTCCCCTGGGGTTTATTTAGTAACGCTGAATGTTACAGACATTAACGGTTATTGGGATATTGACACGATGCTCCTTATCGTCAATGATACCACGCCTCCTATTGTAGATGCTGGTTCAGATGACGTCACAGATGAAGACTCGCCTTACACATTTGATGCAAGTGGATCTTGGGATAACTCAGGGACGATTGCCAGTTACTTATGGGACATAGATGAGCACGATGGCATAGATTGGAACAATCCAGATCATACCGGGGTATCGCCTATTCATACCTATTTTGAGCCTGGAACTTATATCGTCACCTTAAATGTCTCAGATACCGCAGGTAACTATAATGTTACCAATATTACCATTACTGTGAGAGACATCACATCGCCAGTTACGGATGCAGGCTTAGACGGATCGATAGATGAAGACAACGAGTATTGTTTCAACGGGAGCAGCTCAACAGACAATGTTGGCATAGTGTTTTACAACTGGACTTTTGGGGATGGCGGCTATGATTTTGGCCCCAATGTCACCACATCACACACCTATGCATCTGAGGGTAGGTATATAGTCATCCTTAAAATAACAGACGAAGCAGGAAATTGGGACGAAGACACTCTAACGATCTATGTGAACAACGTTGCTCCTGTTGCCGATGCTGGCGAGAATCAGACCGTAAATGAGAGTGAAATAGTTATCTTTGATGGTAGCGGCTCTTGGGATACACCCTCAGACATGCCATTCCTGACGTTTATTTGGTATTTTGGGGACGGATTTGTTGGTGCTGGAAAAGTGACCACACATATATTCACCGCACCAGGCATATATACTGTGACACTGATCGTGAACGATGATAATGGTGCAATGAGCTCTGACACCATAACAATCACGGTGAAGGACGCTTCATCGCCTATAGCAAATGCAGGTGATGATGATACAGTCGATCAAAATTCAGCCTATACTTTTGATGGAAGCGAGTCTTTCGATAATGTTGGCATTGCAAATTACGCTTGGGATATGGATGCAAGTGATGGCATAGACTGGGAAAATCCAGATTACTCAGGCCCGAATATGTGGAACCCTGTTCATACTTATGTGGAACCTGGTGTCTATGTAGTTACCTTAAATGTCACCGATACCTCAGGATATTGGGATCTCGACACAATGGTTCTCACTGTGACGGACACTATACCACCTGTAGCAGATGCAGGACAGGATGATTTGGTGGATCAAAATGTACCCTATAAATTTAACGGGGGCGGTTCTACAGATAATGTTGGTATAGCAACATATCTGTGGGATATTGACTCAAGCAATGGTATCGACTGGTCATCACCTGACTATATAGGGGCTTCACCTATGCACGTTTATACCGAGTCTGGTGTTTATGTTGTGTGCTTGAGTGTGATCGACAGCGACGGAAACTCCAACATCGATACAGTTACAATCACAGTGAACAAGACCATTGGAGATGACACTGTTCCCTCCGCACCAACTGATGTTGAGGTGCTGCTTTTACCGAGAAACGATGCTCTAAATATTCGTTGGCATGCTCCGACAACCAACAAGGACGGCTCATTATTGACTGACTTAGACCACTACGAAATATTCTACAGAGCAGGAGAGAACCAGGAGTATAAGAAACTGAGCGATGTTGCGGCTGGGACAACATCGTACATACATTCAGGATTAACGACCAATGCGATTTACTACTATTATGTTGTGGCTGTTGACACCAGCTCAACCCGTTCTCAGCCCTCTATGACGGTTAGTGGGATGCCGAACGTGGACACAGATGGCGATCAAATTCCTGACATTACAGATGAAGATGACGATAATGACGACCATCCAGATTCAAAAGATGACTATCCGCTCGATTCTACCAAATGGAAAAAGGCTGAACCAGGCTTCGATTGGCTCTGGATTTTGTTAGGGCTGATCATCGTTCTTCTATGTATAATAGGTTTGTTAATAGGGAAGAGGTATAGGAAAGGCGAAGAAGGACCGCAGGAAGCATTACCGGGAGTGGCATCTGAGGCACCGGTAGAGGAGCCACAGGAATCTTTGGGAGGACTGCAGGAAGAGTCATCGGTGGAGCCATTTGAGGAACTGGTAGAGGAGCCACAGGAATCACTGGAGGAACTGCAGGAAGAGTCACCGGTGGAGCTATCTGAGGAACCGACAGAGGATACTAAAACCGAGACTGATGTAGAGGATGATAAAGTCGAAAAGAAGGCTGCTGAGAGGCCAGCTGCAGGGACAATGATCAAGAAGAAAAAGAAGTTGAAGAGGAAGAAGCTCAAGGTGAAGAAGGCCTCAGGCTCAGCAGATAAAAAGGACCTTGTGAGCGATATGGAAAAGCAAAGCTATGAGGAGCGTGAAAAAAAAGAACGGTCTGAGAAACTGATAGAGGAAAATATAAAGGAAGTTACGTGGGTAATTGATGATAACTGATGATGCCTGCGATGGCTCAATGACTCGCCACAACCACATGCTTAAGAGACCATAACTATGATGCAGTTATTACAGCCACCAACAGGAAAACCTGGGACATAAAGGAAACCGCATCTATTACCTTCGCATATTAAAAAAGTCCTCCTAAAAGAATAACTTGATATCAGAGCACATGGTGAATAAATGCTGAGGAAGAAAAGGTCATTGAAACAAAGAATGTCATCTACTCTTTTTTTGGTAGCAGTCTTAGCTGTATTATTTTTAACGTCCACCTTAGTGTTGGCGAATATGACGCCTGTAGGAGAGACCGTAGAAGAGCCTTTTGAAGCAACGGGCAGTATAGAAAAACCAGCGTTCATTCGTTTATTAGTGGACACCTTTGACCCTTTGCACGAAAAACCAGTGATACCTTCAGATTTAAAAATACATAGCTCTCAAGGATATTATATCGTCCAATTTAACGGTCCAATTCATGGAAAATGGAGAATAACGCTCGAGGATCTAGGTGCCATAATCCAGGGGTATATACCTGATTATGCGTTCATTGTAAAGATGAATGACGAGATCAAAAACAAGGTTGAGAGGTTGCCTAATGTCAGATGGATCGGGATGTATCACCCAGCATACAAGATTCAATGCGGCTTGATTGAAAAGGTGGGAGAAATCGAGCTTAATGTGGTTGTGTTTAAAGACAGGAAAGAGAACCTTCTCAAGGTGAGGGATGGTCTGTGTGCATTAGGCGGGGTAACAACCTACGATGGAGAGGACAACCGCATCATCAGAGTTAGGATAGACGCTTCGAAGATAAGGAACATAGCGTTCATACCTGAGGTTGAATGGATCGATGAATACAAACTTCCAGTTCCGGAGATGAACAATATCAGAGGTTATACAGGAACCAACATGTGTCATTTAGACGGTTTCAATGGTTCCGGTATTGTCGGCGAGGTAAAGGACAACGGTATCGATCAGACTCATCCTGATTTTGTAGGACAGATCATAGGGACTGATGGAGCAATTTACGAGGGAGCTCATGGGACATGCACCTTTGGGATTGTATTCTCAACAGGCGCAAACAATGCAGATGCTATGGGTATACTCCCAGAAGGGAAGGGAGTGTTCTGTGATTATGAGAGCGTGTCACGATCAGCCTCCATAAACCATCTTGTCAATAACTGGGGCGGCGTTTTTCAAAGCAATAGCTGGAGCACTGGTGAAAGAAATGGTGAGTATGCTTCAGAATCGCAGGAGAACGATCAGGCGGTTTTCGCTTTTGATGTTGTAATGCTCTACTCAGCAGGCAACAGCCAGATGGGTGTGGGTTCTCAAACAATCACCACAGATTCAGCGGCAAAGAATGTTATCTGTGTTGGCGCCTTGAACCATTACAACAATATCGATTGGACCGACGACATGTGGGTGAATAATGGTCCTGGGATGACACCAAGCCAAGGTCCAGCAGCTGATGGAAGAATCAAACCAGACTTGAGCGGTCCTTTTGATAGGATTTTTACCACGGATAGTACAGTTTTCACCTGGGACACATTTCAGAAAGGCTATGATGATAGCAGTGATTATTATGATGATATGGGTGGGACAAGCGGTGCCTGCCCGGTAGCTGCAGGGGCAGTGGGTTTGGTATATCAGATGTACAAGGAGGATCACTTTGGCAACAACCCTGGTGGCGGGATGCCACATGCCTCAACAGTGAAAGCGATATTGATAGCAGATGCATATCAGTACGAGTTATTTCAAGCAAACAGATATCAGCAGGGTTGGGGTGGTGTGGATATTGGAAATGTATATTCCATAGGAGAAGACCACTTCATTATAAACGAATCGAGCCTCCTTCAAACAGGCGGAAGCGTGAGATATTCGATTATACCAACCGGAGCTGGGCCACTGAAGATATCATTGGTATGGACTGATATGCCTGCATCGCCAGGTGCGGACCCAGCATTGGTCAACGACCTTAACTTGAAGGTTACAGATCCTGATGGTTTCGTCTACTGGGGAAACTATGGTCTTTTAACATCGAAATGGTCTTCTCCAGGCGGGAGTGCAGATTCGTTGAACAACGTTGAGAATGTGTTTATAGGAGGGAGCCCTACTCCTGGGATTTGGACTGTGGAGGTGATTGGAGAGAATGTACCTGGAGGTGACCAGGCATTTGCTTTGGTAGCTTCGAATGCGGTTGAAACGCTTAGAGTAGATATCACTTATCCTTCTTCTGGGAATCTAGTTAATAATATTACTACTACTACGGGCACATCAACAGGCGATATAACGCAAGTCGAAGTAAATATTGATGGAGGTTCTTGGGAAAACGCGACAGGAACTACCGAGTGGTCTTATGATTGGAACACAACCCTATTTTCTGATGGCGAGCATACGATTCATGCGAGGGGATTCAATGGTACAGCATATTCTAATGTCGAGTCAGTTGTAGTGACCGTAGATAACACACCCCCAACGACAGAGATATTTATCAAAGATCCAAAATACAGGGAAGGCCAGGTGAACGATATTTGGAATATCTCATTCCTTACGCCGTTGAACCTAACAGCCGATGATGGACTTGGCTGTGGTGTGAACTTCACTCAATACCGCATTTACAATTCAACACTTAGCTCGGAGTGGATCAACTACATAGGTGACTTCAACCTGTCCTCAGGATGGAGCGATGGAATTTACACGATAGAATTCTACACTGTCGATTTCCTCATCAATGTGGAGCCAACGAACAATTACACGATTTACCTGGACAACACTCCACCACATACGCTTGTAGAGGTTGGTGTCCCAAAATATCGTAATGCTACATCTGACCATTGGAATGTCACAACAACTACACATTTCACTTTATCACCTTTTGACGAGCACACTGGCATTGAGTCCACCTGGTACATTATTGACGGTACATTTTTCGAGGGCTTAAGCTTTGATTTGATGGGCTATCCTGATGGTCCACATACAATTACCTGGGGTAGCCGAGACAACCTAGGAAACAACGAGAGCGGTAACCTTATCATCGTGAATTTAGATACAAGTTCACCAGTAATTGAATTGATTATTGAAGGACAAAAATATCGTGCTAATGATTATGATTATTGGAATGTTACAACCGCCACAAATTTCACACTTTTACCTTTTGATGGTTACTCAGGCATAAACTTCACATGGTACACCATTGATGGCGTCTATTTTGAAGGTGTAAACTTCACATTCGAGGGCTATGATGATGGGCCACACGTGGTTACTTGGGGCAGTGAAGATAATCTAGGAAATAATGAAACTGAGCTTTTAATCGCAGTATATGTGGATTCTCTTCCACCAACTACAAACTTGGACATTGACGAGCCAAAGTATCGGTCATCTGCTGACGATATCTGGAATGTTACAAAAACCACTGCTTTTACATTATTTGCAACTGACGAGTACGCTAGGGTGAAGACCTCATGGTATAGCATAGATGGCGTTTACTTTGAAGGCTGTGAGTTCAACTTGGTGGGCCTTTCTGATGGCTTTCATATCGTTACTTGGGGCAGTATTGATAACCTAGGGCAGAATGAAACTGAAAATTCAATAGCTGTGAATTTAGACACACATCCCCCTACAACTGAGATGGTCATCGGCGAACCAAGATACCATGATATAGTGAGCGATAATTGGAATGTCACCACACCAACGCCCTTCACGCTGTTACCCTTTGATATATACTCAGGCTTAAATTTCACATGGTACACAATTGATGACATCTATTTTAAAGGCACAACCTTTAATCTGACAGGCTATTCAGATGGTTATCACACAATCATCTGGGGAAGCAGGGACAACCTTGGAAATAATGGAACCGGCGGTATTGTAACAATATATCTCAATACGATTTCACTTACAACAACATTGGAGATTGAAGGCAAAAAATATCGTACGACAAACGATGAATACTGGAATGTAACCGGTAAAACGCTCTTTATATTACGCCCAACAAACATATTTACAGGGATAAATTTCACATGGTACACTATTGACGGCAATTATTTTGAAAGGACTTTCTTCAAGCTTTCGGACTATAATGAAGGCGCGCATATCATCACCTGGGGCAGCGAGGATAATCTTGGTCTGAATGAGACAGGTAACTCTATGACCGTAATCTTGGACAACACCCCGCCAGAGACGAGCATCGACATCGGCAGCCCTAGATATCGTGCAGATGTGGAGGAGTATTGGGCAGTGAACGCAACTACGATCTACACGCTCACATCCTTGGATAATCATTCTGGTGTGTCCTTTACCTGGTATGAAATAGACGGTGTTTACTTCGCAGGTTCGAGTTTTACTTTATCTGGGTATGCCGATGGCATACATACGATCCTTTGGGGCAGCGAAGACAATCTGGGAAATAACATAACCGATAAGACGATCCTAATACGCTTGGATGACACACCTCCGACAACGTCAATCGAGATCAATACACCTTATCACTTTTCCGAAGGGGTAACTTATGTCAATAGCACTGCAAATGTAAATTTATTCTGTGATGACGGTGAAGGTGTAGGGGTAGCCACGATATGGTATAGTCTCAATGGGGGCGGCTCTTATAAGACATACACATCACCGTTCACATTGCCATTAAGAACAACTTCAATCATATACGGTGCCGAGGATTTCGTTGGTAACAACGCTACTCCTGCTTTTTTCAAGGTTATTGTCGATGAGACAGACACTGATAGCGATGGCATCTATGATATTATTGATAACGATGATGATGGAGACGGAATTTTGGACGAGTACGATGCTTATCCCCTTGATACAGACAATGATGGTGTGGAAAATGTGATAGATACAGATGATGATGCTGATGGTATCATAGATGAGGAAGACCCCTTTCCATTTGATACGGACAATGATGCAGAGCGAAACGATGTAGATGAAGACGATGATGCTGATGGTATCGATGACACGATTGACCCTTATCGTTTAGACACTGATAATGATGGCAAACGGAACGATATCGATATCGATGATGATGACGATGGTTTGAGGGACATTGAGGAGGATATGAACCAGAATGGGATTGTTGATATGGTAGAAACAAATCCATTAAATCCAGATACTGACGGAGACGGGTATGGTGATCGGGTTGATGCCTATCCATTGGATAAGAACAGATGGGAAAACGAAGGAAAATGGATCAATATTCTTCTCATAATTTTTGTTATTGCAACTGTCGTATTGATTCTTCTCTTCCTTCTTATCCGAAAACAAAAGGAAAGATGACCAAACGAATGCTGAAAGGATAGGATGCAGAGGGATTCAAGTCAAACAAAAAATATTTCCTGAATCAGAATCTTGAAAGGCTCAATGGGACAGTAAGAGAAAGATTGAAAGTTATGAGGGGATTGGATAGTGAAGAGACGGCACAAAATATTCTTGATGGTGAAAGGTTCTATTACAACCATATAAGACCCCATATGAGCCTTGGTGGATTAACACCAGCGCAGGTATCGGGATTGCCTTATGTTGAACTCGAAAGCAATCCTTGGCTGACTTATATCAAGAAAGCCTTGGAAGAGAAAAATCACTGATAGAAAGACCTATAAGGAATAAAACATATTGATGCAATCCCCAACTCTCAATTCGGACCCTTCCTCTTGAAATCCTTATTTTCCTCCTACGTTGGGAGTTGGGGGTTGTCTTAT
>CBDUXN010000050.1:0-19572 GCA_965371185.1 uncultured Thermoplasmata archaeon | reverse complement strand
TTTTGGATATAAACTGCGACAACAGGTTCGTGAGGTGTCCCAAAGTATCCCACTCATGAAATTGATACCAAAATATATTCTTCACGCCCTTGTAATCTGACAGCACCTTGGATGCAAGGGTCGTTTTTCCGATTCCTGGGATGCCGTGGATCACGATGATCTTGTGGGTTTCCGAAGATATCCATTCCTTCAAGCAGTTCTGTTCTTCCACCCTTCCGAAGAAATGTTTAGGTACCAGGGCCTTTTCTGAGAAGTCCACAGGGATTTCCTTTTCTTCCTCCTTCTCCCCCAATGAGGGCTCCTGGGCGGCTTTTAAGTCGAAAATGCCATCGGGAGAGATCAAGAGGGAAATTTCAAGGGCGGAGAGGGGTTTTTCAGGATAGGATTTGAGTTTTGACAGCCTCATCTCTTTTAGGGTCCCGTCAAAATCCCTAACCTTGATGATCTTATTTTCCAACTCCATCTCGATATTCTTTGCCAAATCCAAACCCTTTTGTGTTGGGAAATATGCCTTCCTCTTGCTCTTTATTCCCCTGAAATGCGCCGCCTTTTCTACCACATCACCTCCAATTTTCAGGGCTTTGAGCGCATATGAGACCGTGTTCTGTTTGGCTCTAATGGCTTCAGCTATTCCAGTCTGCCCGACCGCCTGTGGAACGTTGTACTCATCATTCACATTGGAATAGCGTGAAAGATGAAGTATTATCGTATCCCTCACCGTCAAAAACCCCTTCCTGTTCATTGAAACACTTAATTCCTCTATTGTCGGCTTTTTATAAATACGTAACGGTTATTGATATATCAACAACATTTTCGATATATCAAAACTATCTTTAAATACAAATATGATAATGGGGGGGAGGAAGGATTTGGGAGAGGGAAAACGCAGTCACGAGCACTTTCTCTTATCTCTTGGGGTTCCGTTCTCTTACCCCGAAGATACCTCCTAGAGTCTTGCTCTTCACACCATCTCCCAAACTCCTCTCTTTTCTTGTTCGCCGTAATGTAGTCTTGAACTGCCGAAATATTTATAGAATTTGAAAAAGCCTTATATAACGTACTTTACATACCTATGCTCTCATAGGGTGAATAGGTAAAGGGTGAGCAAGATGATTCGTTTTGGGCCTGGGGGGATACCGCTTTCGTGCAAAGGACGCACTTTGAGGGATGGTTTGGAGGATGTGCATACCCTTGGGCTTACGGCCATGGAAGTCCAATTCGTCAGGGTCAATCTTGTCGATCGCTATATATCTGAGGGTGAGGTCGGTCTAAAGCCGAGAAATTTAGAAGGCGAATTGGTGGTGGAGGTTCTCAGGAAGGAGAAGGGGAAAAAGGTAAGAGAAAGAATAATGAATCCAGATATAAAAATGATCAAAGGAGATGTCCTTCGCTCACTGGGTTCAGGAATAGTAAAAGATTACAAAGAACTGGCAGAGCTTAAGGAGGTTTCAAAGGACCTGGATATCCTATTATCCGTACATACGCCGTATTACATGGATCTCATCGGTGGCGGTGATATAACCCAGAAAACCAAGGATAGCATAAAATTGTGCGGGATTCTGGGAAATGAGATGGGTGCAAAAGTTATTGTGACGCATGTCGGTCTGTACGGAAGGTACACCCCAAAAAAGGTGGTGGAGAGGGTTGTAGCAAACGTTAGAGAGCTGAGGGACTGGTACAAAAAGCATAAAATCAAGACTTACTTGGGCTTAGAAACCAGTGGAAAGCAGGAGGTATTTGGGGATTTGGATGAGATCCTGGTGGTGTGTAAAAGGGTATCAGGAGTGATTCCTGTGCTGAATTTTGCCCATTTACATGCCCGGGGAAATGGGAGTTTGAAAAAGAAGGATGATTTTCAAATGATCTTTGATAAGACCTTAAAAATCACGAAAGACTACCTGTATACCCACTTTTCAGGGGTAGAATACGAAAATGGTAACGAGAGAAGGTATACGCCCATCAAAAAAGGCGATCTAAAATTCGAACCACTTGCAGAATGTATACTGGACAACAACCTGAAGATGACGATAATCTCAGGCTCACCACTTTTGGAACATGATGCGATGTATATGAAGGTCATATTGGAGCGGGTGCTCACAAGGCGAGAGGCAAAGGCCATGAGAGCGTTAGCGAAGAAGGTTGGAGAAAAGAAAGCAGTCGAGAAGAAGGGGGAAGAGAAGAAAGGCGCGGAAAAGAAAAGCGCCGTGAAGAAGGGAGAAGGGAAGAATGGTGCTAAAAAGAAGGGAGGAGGGAAGAACGGTGGAGGGAAGAAGGGTAGCGAGAAGAAGGGAGGTGGAAAGAAATGAGCTTTCGGGATTCTGTGACGTACATAACGGGTACCTTGCACGAGGTTCTGTCAAACAACGATTCAGCCCAGATAGAGGAGCTCGTTCACTACATATTGAAGGCAAAGAAGATATTCGTTTACGGGGTTGGAAGATCAGGACATGTTGGAAAAAGTTATGCCATGAGACTTGTACAGCTCGGATTAAAGGCTTACTTCATAGGAGAGACTATTACACCCATAGTTGAGCCGGGAGATGCGGCGGTCATAATCTCCAACACAGGCGAGACGATGTCAGCCATACAAACAGGTAACATCATTCGACGGGTGGGAGCCAATTTAATCGTCGTAACATCCGATAATAAATCTAAACTGGCCCATATTGGCAACATAGTCATAAGCATCCCTATAAAAGACGAGGACAGGAAAACCGATCTCGCACCACTGGGCACGCTGTTCGAGGACGCAACCATGATTTTCCTGGATGGGATCGTTTCAGAGCTCATGGTGAAACTGGGCGAGACTGAGGGAACGATGCGGGGAAGGCACGCTATTATGGTTTAGTTTTCTTCCCATCCAATCTTATCTTTTTCCCTAAGCACTGAGAATTGCGCTCACAGGGTTCTTGGATATTTTTAACACCGGCTGCTCCTCGCTTCCTATAATGAGCTGTATCAGCAGAACATTGCCATCAGAGCCTTTGATCATTGGATTCAGACCGTCCTTTTCCAAGGCCTCCATCAATGCTTTCTCAAAAATTTCTTTTCTGGTATTAAAAGCGTTTTCAAGGTCTCTGATCTTCCCAGTTGCATGGTACGCCTTCTCCCCTCCAATCTTTTCATGACTTATGAGGCCGGAAGCTTCCAGGGAAATCAGAATCCTGGATAGCATTTGTTGGTACATACTCAAGGTTCTGCATATCTCCTTTTGCGTGCTCTTAGGGTGTTCTTCGATCAAAAGATAAACCGCCCTCATCCCCTCCCCCATCAAAAGGGCCAATGTCTTACACTCCTCGGGTTTAACGATGTTTTTTAAAGGCCAGTACAACTTCTTTTTCCCCGCAGAACCTTCAGATATCAAACCTTCATCTGTCAATTTCTTTAAATGCCATTTTACATTTTGAGCGGAAAAATTCGTGGCTCGAGATATCCCTCGAAGATGGCTGCACGGATGGTTACAGATATATTCGAAAATTCTCCGCCTCGATGGATTCATCAAAAGCGATGCCTCTCCCATCTTTGGCTCGAATTTCGGCAAAATACCCTCATCAAACCCCATCTTTCTTTTTAGAGCCCCGGCCAGGCTTTTTTTGGCCAATTCTTCACCCTGCGCTTATTTGTGATTTGAATAAGAGATCAATGCTCGATACCCTTCCTTGCCTTTTCGCCCTTTTCGTACGGGTGTCTGATGTTCTCCATGGTTGTGACGTAGTCAGCCCTTTCGATGATCTTCTCTTTGGCATAGCGCCCTGTTATGACCAGCTCCATGTCTTCAGGTTTGGTATCTATCAGTTCCAATACCTCCTCAAGACCCAGCAATTTATGATCTATGGCCACGTTCAATTCGTCAAGGATTACGAGGTCATGCTCTCCTTTCTGGATTATGGCCTTCGCATGCTCAAGGGCCTTTTTTGCCAATGCAATATCCTCGTCAGCCGGTTTATCCCTGTCCACAAAACTCGCTCTGCCGAACTGCACGATGGTGAGGTTTGGAATCCATTCCGCTGCCCTCAGCTCACCATAGCTGATGTCGCCTTTCATGAACTGGATCATGTGTACCTTCAAGCCGTGGCCGCATGCCCTCAAAGCCAAACCCAAGGCCGCTGTTGTTTTTCCCTTGCCATCGCCTGTATACACATGAACCATACCTTTTTTCAGCCCTGGTTCCGACATGGCTCTTCCCTCATTTTCCGAGCTCCAAATAGCTATTGCTCATTTATTCCCTTTTGGCCCTATCAAGGAGGCAAGTGATTTGAAAAAATAAAGATCCTGGGAAATTCTAAGCAACGGATTCGAGATAGCCTTCAACCTTCTTTATATTGACCTTCCAGACCTTTGTGGTATCGATTGGCTCATTGTCGTAATAGGGCTCGAGAATCTCAAGTTTATGCAGATATTCCAACACCTTCTTGTTCGCCCTGCCCTTCCTGGTGGTCCCCATAACCTTCCTTATACGCTCGTTCGTCACGATCACATTATGGTATCTGTTGTATCGGTCGTACAACATATGTATAATGGGCAGAACCTTCTCATCCATCTTCACAGCATCACACTCACTATTTATTCTGTTTCGACGACTTTCATATCATCGTGATAAACCTTACCTAGTAGGGGGTATGTATTTTGTTGTATTTATATCCCTATGTTCATAGTTTTTATACTTTTCGCTGATTTCTGCGCTCTTATGAACCGTTGAGGGCGGGCGGAGGGGGGTAGGGGGGTAAGGTAATGAGGTACCTGAGGAGGTAAGATGTGGGAGGTAGAGGGGGAAGGGGAACGGCGGGCGGGATTCACTGACTATGCTCCCAAACCCAAACATTAATTACTTCTGAACTTATTAGACTCTAAAAAAGTGGTGGAATGAAAGAAGTCTGGATAGAGAAATATCGCCCCAAGAAGCTGGAGGAGGTTGTGGGCCAAAACGATATCACGGAAAGGCTCATAGCCTATGCAAAGACGAAGAGCATGCCCCATCTGATGTTCGCAGGACCTGCTGGGACGGGGAAGACCACATGCGCCATTGCACTGGCAAAAGAGCTCTTCGGTGAGAACTGGAAGGCCAACTTCCAGGAGCTGAACGCGTCTGACGAAAGGGGCATACAGGTCGTGAGAACGAAGATAAAGGAATACGCGCGAATTGCTCCAATGGGCGAAGCCGGCTTCAAAATCATATTCCTCGACGAGGCAGATGCGCTGACACCAGAGGCCCAAGCTGCATTGAGGCGAACCATGGAAAGGTACACCCAGACCTGCCGCTTCATCCTGTCCTGCAACTACTCTTCCAAGATCATAGAGCCCATTCAATCCCGATGCGCTGTCTTCAGATTCAGACCTTTGAAGGCCGAGGACATAAAATTTTACCTCAACCGCATATCCAAGAACGAGGGAAAGGAAGTTACGGAAGACGGCATGGAGGCTTTGATCTACGTCGCGGCAGGGGACTGCAGGAAGGCTACAAACTCGCTTCAGGTCGCGGCCTCCATGGGCGATAAGATCGACTCAAACATGGTCTACAAGACCGTCTCCCTTGCGAGGCCCGAGGAGGTGAAGAAGCTGTTGACCATCGCCCTCCAGGGCAACTTCCTGGAGGCAAGGGAACAATTGGACGAGCTCTTGATCACCTATGGACTGTCCGGGGAGGACATCGTGAGGCAGATCCATCGCGCGATAGTCGACCTGCCTGTTCCAGATCACAAGAAGGTCCAGCTCGTGGACAAGGTCGGCGAGATAGATTTCAGGATAGTGGAGGGGGGCAACGACCGCATCCAATTGGAGGCCCTCCTCGCCCAGTTCATTCTGGCGGGGGAGAAGGAGGAGAGCTGAGGGGATCTTCCTATATATGTTATCACTTAATAGTACATTCTATAATTGTCAACGAAGGGTGGATGGAGGGGAAGCGGGAGTATAAACACAATTTTATATGACCTGTGATTCAATGGACATCAAACCTAAGCCTTTAAATACGGCATTCACTATTCGCACCCTACCGAGGCACCAACATGGCACGATTCTCAGAGGCTGAGAAAAGGATCCTTTACAGGAAAATATGCATGAAATGCTATGCCCGAAACGCGATCAAAGCCACGAGATGCAGGAAATGCGGATATAAAGGACTGAGGGCAAAGGCCAGAGAGAGCCGAGGCGGATAGGTTTTCTTGGTCTTGGTAAATTTTATTTTCTTTGCTCATTTCTATTTTAGTATGCAAAAACTATTAATTTTAGGGCTATGATTATGTCCCAGGAATGGAAATGGACGAAAAAGGCCAAGACTATGAAAGTATTATGGCGAAACTTAAAAAGGCCAGTAACAAGGACTTCCATTTCAAGAACGGAAGGGTTCTCGGTTCCATGTGCACCGAGCCGAACACCATAGCGCAGGAAGCCCATGGGATGTTCTTGGAGGCGAACCTCGGCAATCCCGGGCTGTATCCTGGCACCGTGGAGCTTGAGAACGAACTGATAAAAATGCTCTCAGAACTTCTTCACGGTAATGGCGTGTCTGGTTTGACCGTTGGTGGGGGCACGGAGGCCAACCTCACCACCTTGTGGATCGCAAAGAAGCTTTCCACTGGCAAGGAGGTGATCTACCCAAAGAGCGCGCATTTTTCCCTCCAGAAGGCTGCGGACGTTTTGGGTTTAAAATCTGTGGAGGTGGGGCTAACAGAGAAACTGCAGATAGACCTCTCAGAGGTGGAGAAAAATCTCTCGGAGAACACGGCGGCAGTGGTGGGCATGGCAGGCACAACGGAGTTTGGTGTCATGGATCCAATTGAAGAGCTTGCAGAACTGTGTGGCGATACATACCTTCATGTGGACGCTGCATTTGGTGGCTTTGTGATCCCTTTTCTGAATGAACTCGGATATGACATGCCAAAATTCGATTTTGAGGTAGAGAATGTGAACTCCATATCTGTGGATCCGCATAAGATGGGTTTGGCAACGATACCATCAGGTGTACTGCTCATTAGAGATATTGAATATCTTGAGAATATCGCGGTGAGCTCCCCTTACCTCACCAGCCCGAGGCAGGCATCGTTGTCAGGCACGAGATGCAGTGCAGGCGCTGTCTCAGCTTATGCGGTGATGAAGTATCTGGGCAGGGAAGGGTATAGAGATATCGTCCAGAAGTGCATGCAAAACACGAATTACTTAGTTAAAAGAATCAAGGAAATTGGACTTGAACTGGCGATGGAACCAATAATGAACATAGTCGCCATAAAAATGAATGCCCCTGAGAAGATACTGGCAGAATTGGATAATCTCGGTTGGAAAGCTTCCATGACCAGTTTCCCGAAATGCCTGAGGATAATCGTGATGCCGCACGTTACGAGAAAAGTAGTGGACGAGTTCATGCCAGATTTGGAGAGAGTTAGCAGGGAGATGAGGGAGATATAGGTTGTTTGTACTTTATCTGACAACATCTCCAGTTCTTCTATTTGAGCAACCTAGTGACAAAGGCATCCAAAAACCCATACCCAACCAGGTTCTGTTGTGCCTCGTGACTTTTGCAACCTAAAAATAGCCTGTTGCACGGCATGACTTTTGAAAGAAATCAGTAGTTTCGGTCACCTCTCCTGTTTAGCTTTATCAATAAGCGGTATATATTGTATTTTTGGAGATAGCAAAAAAGTTGAATATTGTAGTACCTATACGCTATGGGTTCTAACAAAACGCCAAGAAAGGGGTATATCAATCTCTCAATTCCTGAGAACATATAACGCCATGAAAGAAATCCTAGAGGTAGAAGGTTCGATGTATGTAAGCATCAGCGATTTGGCAAAAGATGCCTTTAGAGCGAAAATCGGAAGAATAAGAAGTCAAAATAAGAATTGGAAATAAATTAAATGGACAGAAAGGCTAATATTATTTAATAGCATACATAAAGATAGGCAAGCTTAAGGAGAAACAAAGATGGAGTTGCTGGAAAGGTTGGGGTTACAATCTGCTGAACTTGTTGATGAGAATAAGTATAGGTACGACTATGATCTCGGCTCAATATATTTCATAATCTTCAAAGATAAAAATGATAAGGACTTTTTTCAGGCTCATTCGCAGGTATGGTGTGAAAATAAAACGGAATTTTTTGTGTGTGAATTTGCTGACACCGAGGTTCATATTTGTGACTCAAAAACAAAACCAGATATAAATAATCCAATTGAAATCGCATCTATAGATTCTTTTAGATATGAAGAGAATACCCCTAAAGCCGAAAAATATATGCAACTTTTCAAGAAAGAAAATATCGACACAGGAGAATGTTTAAAGGAAATACATAAATTTCTTGAAGAAAGGAAAAGAGAAAGAAAAAGGAAAACAGTTGATGAAGATTTATTGGAAAATTTAGAAAAGTGTAGGAATAATATAACAGAACTATTAGGTGAAAGGGACAATGGAAAAGAAATAGCGCAGAAATTAATTGATCGTTGTTTATTTATTAGATTCCTAGAAGATAGGGCAGGTAGAGACAATTTGAAAAATATATTAAGCGATGATGACCCTAATAAAAGAATAAAAAAATTGCTGCGATTATTTGACTTTTATAATGATAGCCTCAATGGTGATATCTTTGAAAAGGGAGACATACCAGAAAATATTGACGTTAAAATAATGAGGGAATTATATTATATTTTTGGAGAGATATATACTTACCCAACATCTCAAAGTACCTTATTTCCTTATAATTTTAAACATATTCCTATTATTTTAATAAGTAACATTTATGAGAAATTCTTAGCAGAGGAAAAAAGAAAAAGCGAAGGAATTGTTTTTACACCTGAAAATATTGTTGATTACACAATCGAAAAGATATTGGAGGATAGTAATATTGTTGATAAAATTAAATCTGGACAAATTAGAATTTTAGATCCAACCTGCGGCTCAGGAGTTTTTCTTGTAAAGTTTTTGGAGAAGATTATCACTATTAATGAATATAAAAATGCAAAGAAATTGTCATTAGAAGAGAAGGCCGACTTAGTAAAAAAATGCGTATGCGGGATTGACAAAAATAATGATGCTTTAAGAATTGCTGCTCTAAGTCTTTACTTGAAAATTATTGAGGGGGAAAAACCAGAAGTCATTAATGAAAAACTATTTACAAAAAATGATAAGCATTTTATGTTTCCTGGGTTAAAAGATAATAAGAATTTAGTTAACGGTAACTCCCTATTCGATAACATATTAGAATATGAACCATTTGATATAATCGTAGGTAATCCTCCATGGGGCTATGATTTTACTGAGATGGAAAAGAAAGTTATCAATTGGAAATGGCCTGGTGTTTCAAAACACCAAAGTTCTCAATGTTTTTTATTAAAGATGGAAAGGTGGATAAAAGAGGGCACAATATGTGGGATGGTTGTAAATTTATCTAATTTTACTAACCCTTATTCCAAAAAATTTAGGAGCTATTTTACAAATAAATACTCTCTGAAAACATTTGTAAATTTATCTAAAATTAAATACATAACTTTTGGAGTAGGAAGTGAGTCCGCTTGCATCATTATTTTCACGAAGCTCCCCTCGAAGGATATAGAATTTTTTACCCCAGATTTATCTCAGTTTTCAAAACTAACATCTACTATCAGTGACGCCAATAAAGTTAAAGTTTCAGCCGATGAATTGGGAAAATCTGATTATCTTTGGCATGTCTATGCTCTCGGCTATGGTTTACACGTGGAGCTAATAGAATTTTTAGACAGTAAAGAAAAACGTCTTAATATGCTTGAAGAAAAATTTGAAACAGGAATAATGAAATATTCAAAGAAAAAATCTGGACTAAGTAGAGAAGAATTTTATAAGAGATATAAATCATCTTATAAACTAAGCGAGAAACATTTTCCTATACTGGATTCATTAAAGGATATTCGCCCATATTTCGGGAAGGAAAGTGAAGAATATCTATTATATGGCCCACACCTTGATAGACCGAGACACTTAGATTTATTCAAAGGAGAAAAATTAATTATCCCGAGAAGGTGGCCGATTGGGTCATTTCTTGACTCGACGACTCGATTATTTGATGGAAACTTTTACATTTTCAAGCTAAGAAAAGATTGCCCGAATGAATACCTATCACTTTTCGAATCTATTTTAAATTCAAAGGTGGCTCGATTCTATTTAGGGGTAAAATATCTTTTAAGAATGGATGGGAGCTATTCTAAGGTTAATGAGCATCATCTGAAGCAATTCCCAATACCAAATTTTGAAAATAAAACTGAAATAATAAAGGAAATCTTAAAAGCCTTGAAATTAATAAAAAGTAATGTTGAGTTGGACCAAAAACTACAAGATGAATTAGATAAGTTAGTATATAAATTATATGAACTAGATTATTATGCTATTTGCCAAATAGAACATTACAATAAACTAGAGAAAGAAAAGAGAAAAACTTACGTCACTGATGACGACGTCCGAGACTATTGTATTGAATTTATTGATACTTTTAAACCAGTCATTAAAGAGGGACTTTTTATAAATTCTGATTGGAATATATCAGATTTTTTTGGAACGATGGTCAGATTTACAATTTCTGAGACGAGGAGATCGAAGAATGTTGATAACAAAGAATTAAAAAGATTCATACATTTTATTGAAAAACATGAGATTAAAGGATATGATAGAAAAAAGGTTTTCAAAGAAGAAAAAATAAAGTTTTATGATGGCGACAAGCTGTATATTTATAAAAGTAACAAACCAAACGATTGGACAAGATTAATGGCCATCAAAGATGCGAGTGAGGAAGTTGAATTGTTCTTTCAAAAAATGGGAGAGATATAATGTTCCCATTGTTCAGATATAAATTTAAAACAAAAGAACAATTAATATTCAATTTTATATTAAATCCTCTCGTTGAGGCTTATAACATAGGGAAACAAGATGAAAATATGATAAATTACGATGAAAATACTATAACCAAAAAATTAGTATGGTATTTAAAAAATGAAACCTCTATTTCTGCTTTCTGTCAAAAAAGAACCATAGCTATTGTGATGAGGCCGAAGGAGCATATTACCATTGATGATATGTACGAGCCTGATATAAAATTCATAGTAAATACCTTATTATGGATGGAAATAGAAGCAAAGAGAATCTATGGGAATATAAACTGGTCAACATCAGAGTATCTAAGTGAAGATAATGGTATTGGTAGATTTTTATCCGGCAAATATTCAAAAGATGAAAATCATGGAGGAATGATTGGTTATATTCAAAAAGGCGATTTACAAAACATAATTCAGAATATAAAATTTGGATTGGAAAGTTTGTGTTGTAAAAAATGCGAGGATATAACAGAAATAGATAATTGTTTTTTTTCCGTTCACTACAGAACAAATAAAGACGATATTGAAATTTACCACCTGTTTTTTCATTTCTTATGAAGTTCCTAATTAGAAATTATTTTTAATCTGCTTTTTTGTCTGACGGGAAAATACTTGGGTCAGCCATATATGCTATAAAAACAAATTAGAATCCCATCTTCTGATTCCCTCCTCTTGGGCTCAGAAGAGATTATTTTTTGAGAATATCTACCTCCACTCAACCACAACTCTTATATCCAACCGCATGTATTGGGCTATCCCTGACGGTTGTGACCAAGAAAATTGGGGGGATGTGATTGCCAATATTTGAAAAAGCTACCGAGAGCCAGATAACACGAGCCATAGTAGAGAGCTTCTCAAAGCAGTTCCTTGAATACGCTGAGTCGGATGTCATAATAGTTGGTGCAGGTCCGAGCGGGCTCATGGCAGGAAGAGAGCTCGCCAGCAAGGGTGTGAAAACCCTTTTAATCGAGAGGAACAACTATCTCGGCGGAGGATTTTGGATCGGCGGGTACCTCATGAACAAGGTCACAGTCAGGGCTCCAGCCCACGAGACCCTTGATGAGCTGGGCATACCTTACGAGAAGGTGAATGAAGGCCTTTATATTGCTGACGGTCCACATGCATGCTCAAGGTTGATCGCCTCAGCCTGCGACGCCGGAGTAAAGACCCTTAACATGACCAAGTTCGATGATTTGGTGCTCTATGAGGAGAACAGGGTCGGTGGGGTTGTGGTGAACTGGACACCTGTATCCGCTATGCCAAGGGAGATCACATGCGTCGATCCAATCGCCCTGGAGAGTAAGATCGTAATAGACGGAACAGGGCACGACGCCACCGTGGTCAGATCACTGGAGGAAAGAGGATTAATAAAAACAAGGGGATGCAACCCCATGTGGGTGGATAGATCTGAGGAGATGGTGGTGGAGTACACGGGCGAGGTTCATTCTGGTCTAATCGTTATAGGTATGGCCGTGGCCACGACTTTTGGGTTGCCGCGCATGGGTCCAACCTTCGGGGCCATGCTGCTATCAGGCAAGAAGGGGGCTGAGATTGCCTACGAGATGCTCCAGAAATGAGGGGGGGCAGGCTTCAGAAGACCTCAATGTTCCTGATTATATCCACATCTATAAGGATAATTCTTCAATCGATTGGTCAGAACTCAAACGATACCTTGAGGACATGATCGGAAGTGGGATCGGTGTAGGGTTGCATGAGGATTTCATTTTGCATCATCTTGAGAAAACAGGAGATGAGCTGAATTCTGTTGCAGAGAGATTTGTGAGGGCAAAGGTCCTCGATGTCTCGGATCCAACAAAAACCTATGATCCCTTTCCGGTTGAGATACAGCATGAGAAGGAGTTGATTCTCGATCCAGGAAAAAAGGTGTTTGGTGTGCTTTATGATGGCTTCAGACTGCAAAGACTGTTCAGAGAACTTCTGCCGAGAACAGAGCTCAGCTTCAAACATCTCCATATGGTATTTACCAATCGGTTGTTCGGCACATGGGATAAAGGAGACAGAAGATATCATGCAAGGGTGAGTGTTTACGGTTTTCCAAGCATCATCTCCACCAGCGGTGTAGTTGAAGCCCCGGCAAAGCCAAAGGAATTTTATATTCAAAGGAAAGCCTTGATCGCTTCAGGCATGGCCAGAGAGCTGGTGGAGGTGGAGTTGAAGAGCAAGTTCAATAAGAGGTTCATAGACTATAACGATGAAAGGTTAACCGAGATAGCAAAAGGCTATACCATGCAGGCGTTCTTCTATCACACCACGTTGAATCCATTTTGTGATGACAAGAACTGCAGGCTGTTCAACGCGCACTGGCAGGAGGATATGATCCACGCCCAGTTGGAGGGAGAAAATTTTTGTGAAAAACATCGGAGAACCCTGGAGGAAATAAAAAAATAAAAAGAGGGGAAAATATCCCTCAGTTTAAGGTATGTGTTGCTACGGCCTGTCCAGTGGACTTGTCCGCGATGATGATCTTATCACCTGGCTCACCACCAAAAATGAGCAGCTGGTCCGATACATCCAGTTTGCCGTTCTCGTTTGTGTCCTCGTAGGTTATGTTCAGCCCGCCTGGGATTTCCTTGTAGTTTTCTGCGTCAGGGCTTAGTATCATTGCCATGCTGTTGCTGGAATCGTACACACTGATTTCGATATTATCCAGTTGTACAGATCCCTGAAACATCCCAATATACAGGCCGGGTGTGTTCTCGTCCTCCTGAAAGCTTAGGCTGCCTATGTCTTTAATGTTGCCAGGTGGTATCATATTTGACACCATTACGTACAAAATGGCCGCCAACACCACAGTTATCGCCACCATCAAGATGACGGCGATAACTGGAGACACGCCCCTGTCGTCGAAACGCTTTCGACGCAGGGATAGGCTGTCAGCTGAGACAGCCCCTCTCCAAGGTTTCGTCATGGTTTTGTCCTCCGTAGGTTTCCCTACGTGGGATAATATGTAATGCCATGTTAATAAATGTTATGGTAATGATTGACATGATAAATTATATCAATGTGAGCATGATTTTATTGGGCAACTTGTGAAATATGGGTGAGCGGAGGGGGTTTTGGTGAAGGGGGCAAGGGAGGGGGAAAAACTGACTACAATATATAGGTTATAGATCAAATATAATTTATTTCTTTCCCAAATCTTCTAGTATTTCCTTCCTTAATTCTTCCTTTAATTTTTTCCTACCAGATTCGAATTTTACCATAGGCAAAAGAATAAATTAAGAGTGCAAGCCCGATAAATAAAGTTACACACCAAACATAAAACAGCAAAATTGCCATTTCACTTGCGTCCGTATATCGTGAAATTGACCAACATAATCCGATAAATATTGAAACAACAGTTAATATCATACTCATTTTAAAAGGACTTTCAACTTTTTTATAATAATACACTATAAGAGAGAGAAATAAGATAAGAAAAATTGAACTGATAGTTAGGCAAGATGTCACACCAGTTTGATAACCATAATTCCACCATATCAAATATGCAAAACCAACCATCAATATATAAAGAATAAACACCATTAAAACTATCAATCTTTCCCGATATTTCATGGATTCCCTATATTTTGAATGTTATTGAACTATATAAATTCTTTTAGTGGAGTATTTGTATTATAACTTTTACGCACCAGTATCAAATCCACAACCTTAATAAACCTTGACGTTCTTATTATCCACTCGCGATGATGACCTATGGTGTTAGAAGGCTTGGGCAGCTCTTTGAGAGATACGCTCAGAAAGGTAGCCAACGCTAGATTCATAGACAAGGACCTCATCAAGTCCGTGGTTAAAGACATCCAGAGGGCTCTGTTGCAGGCTGATGTCAATGTGAAGCTCGTTTTGAACTTGACGAAGGAGCTAGAGAGAAGAGCTCTTACTGAACGACCTCCAGCAGGCATGAGTTCGAGGGAGCATGTTATCCGCATCATCTATGAAGAGTTGGTGAGCATCCTGGGTGAAACCAAGGAGGTGCAACTAAAAAGGCAGATCATACTCATGGTGGGTTTGTACGGCCAGGGAAAAACCACAACCGCAGGGAAACTTGGGAAGTACTTCCAAAGGAAAGGTCTGAGACCTGGGCTCATCGCAGGCGACACCCACAGACCTGCAGCATACGATCAACTGAAACAGATTGCCGAATCGATAAACGTTCCTTTTTACGGCGACCCAAAGGGAAAGAAGGCGATAAAGGTCGTAAAACAAGGCTTGAAAGAGCTGAAGGATTACGACGTCCTCATAGTGGATACATCTGGTAGGCACTCGCTGGAAGAGGATCTTATAGATGAAATAAAGGGCATAGCCAAAGTGACAAAACCCTCGGAGGTTTTTTTGATTATGGATGGTGCCATAGGGCAGCAGGCTGGACCGCAGGCGAAAGCGTTTCACGAGGCTGTGAACATCACAGGTGTTGTTCTCACCAAGCTGGATGGCACGGCAAAGGGCGGCGGCGCCTTGAGCGCAGTTTCGGAAACGAAGGCGCCCATCGTTTTTATTGGCACGGGAGAGCACCTAAACGACCTGGAAAAGTTCGAGCCCCCCAGATTCATATCGCGGCTTCTTGGAATGGGCGATATACAAACATTGCTCGAAAAGGCGGAGGAGGTCGTGGACACGGAAAAGGCCGAAGAAACTGCCAAAAAGTTGCTATCTGGGAAATTCTCCTTGATTGAGATGCGTGAGCAGCTGGATATGATGGCCGGCATGGGCCCTCTTAAAAAGGTGCTGAGCATGCTGCCTCTCATGCCCGGTGTTCCAAATAAAATTCCAGATTCTGAGATGTACCAGACACAGGACAGGTTGGAGAAGTTCAAGCACATAATGAACAGCATGACTGAGGAGGAGATGCTCAATCCGAAGCTTCTCAAATCCTCAAGGATAGCGAGGATCGCCAGGGGCAGCGGATGTGAGCCCAAGGATGTCAAGGAACTTCTGAAGTACTACAACCAGACCAGAAAGATGCTCAAAGGCTTCTCCTCCAACAGGAAGATGAGGAAGGCCTTGATGAAGCAGTTGAAGTTCGGTGAATTGGGGGCGTAGCTTAGGATTTAATCCAGGGTTGGAGGGTGAAATGCGCAGATTTGTTGTTGTGGGCCATCGCGCCATCACTTCATCAAAATTCAATTTGAACGACCTTTGCGGCTCTGCAGGCAGGCTCGATGTCCTTTTGAGATGCGTTAACTCGGCATTTTTTCTTTCCCATGATTTGAGAAGGGATGTAGAGCTTTATCTGATCCTGCAAGGGGAGCCTGACCCTCCTAAAACGATAAGGTTAGTGGGGAGCGAACTGAGATATCTCAACCCAGACGAGCGAAGTACTGGAGCTCTAATCCGGAACGCCCTGACCAAAAAAATCGATGAAGGCGAGGTGCTTTCCACACCAGGCATCTACATATCGAAAACTGGTTTTGAAGATGTTATCCAGGAAGTTACGAAAATATCCAAGATCGTATGCCTAAGAGAGGACGGACATGAGTTTTCATCGACCAAAACCCAAAGCGATCGTACATTCGTCTTGAGCGACGATAAGGATTTGAGCGAAGATGAGGAAGCTATGCTTCAAAAATATGAGCCGGACATGGTGAGTTTGGGGCCAAAAAGCTACCATTCAGATCACTGCATAACCGTCGTTCACTGGTTACTGGATAGAATGGACAGTAATCCGAAATAAAACATAGTAGAAAAACAGCATTTGGGAAAAGATTGTAAAAGAGGGGTTTCATTTTTCCTTCTTATCTCCCTTCTTTTCACCCTTCTTCTCCTTCTTTTCCCCTTCCTCGGGTTTCGCCTTCTCTCCTTCCTTTGGCTCCTCTCCTTCAGCCGCCTCTCCCTCTGCCTTCTCCTCTGCTACAGCCGCTGCAGCCTCCGCCTTGGCGAGCTCCTCGGCCTCCTTCATCTGTGCCTTGGCTTCCAGAAGTGCTTCTCTTTCCAATCGTGCCTGTTCGATATCCCTACTTGAAAGGAACTTTGCAGCCTCCTTGTTACATCTCTTGCAGAGTTTGAGGTAATTGACCATCCTTCTTGCTCCGCAGCCTTTGCATATGTCGATGAGCTTCATTGTTTGGACTCCTTTCGCTGGGTGAAAGTGCTCTCTATTTAAATAAGTTTCCCGTGGCCCACCTTTCCAAAGCCCCACTTAAAAAGTTGGATCAAACAAAGGGCATCTCCAAATTCATATCAATTCATTTCGATAGCCCGATAAGTTTCTATTGAACCCAGGCGGAGGACTCGCGGTGTGTTCAGGCTTAAGAAATAATTGAGGTGAGAATATAACTCGAACACAGAGCGAGTCCGCGTATCTGAGGGAGATATTATAGTGAAGGACTCGCGGGGTGTTCGAGCTTAAGAACCCAGTAATGTCCCAGCATAACTCGAACACGAAACGAGTCCGCGTATTAAAGCTTATAAAAGTTTAGCGGACTCGCGGGGATTCGAATTTGACTTGTCTGGCTAAAATGGAAATCAGAGCACTAAAAGAATATAGAGACATCCTTTCTTCTTATTTTTAATTCAAAGAGAATTAAGCCTCATATTATACAGAAAAATGAAAATAAAAGGGTAGATTCACTCTACCCCAATAATTAATCTCTGTACTCAGTTACTTTTTATGCCTTATGTATCTTGATACTCCCATGAGTCAGCTCGGTATGAGAATCGGCATCCTCCGCATCCCCAAGTCCATTGTCATAAACCACTGTATCGAGGTTGTCCTTGTCCCAGATCTTGATGCAGAACTTGTCCACTCCTCCTCCACTATTATTCTTTAGATAAAAAAAATAAGATATTCATAAAGATATTTTTCACCTATACGCAAAAAGGTTAATAATCAATAAATAGCTGCTCGAAAATCTCCTGGGTCAGGTAGGTAAGATCGTAGTTGGGATTGCCTTTATGTCTTAACAAAATTGTGGGATGATTTCTGAGATATTGTGGATGAAGTACAGGTATTATATTCGAACCTTATCAAGAAGAATCTTGATAGTCTTTCAAAGGTTGACTTTTTTCAGCTATAACCTCCATGAAAGTATCGTTTCCACATTTATCCCGATAAATTATTATAATTTTCCGATAATTATATATAATCATAAGGTTTACTTTGCCAAGGCAAGGGGGGTAACTGAAATGAGAAGAAATGTTAGAAATATTATTCTAGTCGCGGTGATAATATTTTTATTGATAATGATTGTTGATTCTCTGTTTTTGGAGTCAAATCCCATTTTCCAGAGTGCTTGTGCGCCATCGAGGGAATTCCACCAGAATATAACTGTTGCAGCCAATGACTTTCAGGTTTTGGAGCTGCAGTTTCAGCAGGGTGATGAACTTGAACTTATTTTTTCTGTAGAGGTCAAACAACAGGGCATGGTAATTGATGTGTGGTTCGTGAATTATGCAAATTATGTTAGGCTCGTGGACGGCAACGAGTTCTTGTTTTTCATTGATGGATCAGCCCAGGAGATCTCAAAGGCAACAAAGATCGTATCAGTGACACAGCACGATGCCTATGCATTGGTTTTCGCCAACTACAATAATGTCAGTGTGGAGGTCTACCTTACGTATGACATTAACGTATATCCTCAAGGAGAAGATACAACATCTGATGGCACCGACAAAGGAGAAGATATCCCATTATGGAAGGAATACTATGTCATGCTGCCTTTGGGACTTGTGATCGGGCTTATAGTAGGTCTTTTAATCTCTCGTTTGGGTGGTAAGTCAAAAAAGAAGGCACCGAAGGTTGCCGCAAAGACTCCTTCTAAGAATGTTAAGAAAAGAAAGCCCAAGAAGAAGCTAACTCCAGCTGCGGGCTCTGCAAAGAAGAAAACAGTCGAAAAGCCTGAAAAAAAGGAGCCTGTGGTGGAAAAGAAGGAAGAAGTGGAGGAGCCAAAGGAAGAGACTGAAGTTAAAGAGAAAGCTGTAACTGAGGATGTCTCTGAAAAAGCTTCTTCTACTAAATTCTGTGGGAGCTGTGGAAATGCGGTTACCACAAAGTTCTGTCAGAACTGCGGGGCTGAAGCTAAATCAGATTAGAATACATTAATCGATATCGGGTTATAATTTAACAATCTAGAATCAGGTCTATCGAAAGATAGTAAGTAAAGACTTTCTTTTTTTTAGATCAATTATTTTGGGTATCTAATGTTGTCATTTTCATTGGGTATCGTATTAATGGACCACAGCAACTAGATCCGGATCGCCGCCAGTTCTATAGAATGCCCCTATTGTAAGCCCACCTGCCAACGCCGCCGCATTGTTCGCATATACTGGGAGGCCAACAACTTGTAATGGGCTTGTAGGGCTCGTGGTTCCGATGCCGACATTGCCGCCCATGATAGCCATTGTGTTGTCCTGTGTTACTTGAAGTCCGTTCTGGTCACTCAAGGCAATCGCTACTGTATAGGTTCCTACTGCTTCTATCTCCCTTCCTATCGCGGTTGAGTAATCCCCGCTGGCGGTTGTCCAAAGCCCCATCGCAGTTGATATCCAACCGCTGGCGGTTGTTCCTCTTCCCATTGCGGTTGATGCATCTCCGCTGGCGGTTGTTGATTCCCCCATCGCGGTTGAGACGGCCCCGCTGGCGGTTGTCAGATACCCCATCGTGGTTGAATAACTACCGTTGGCGTTTGTGAAATACCCCATTGCGGTTGATGCATAGCTGCCGGCGTTTGTATTCCGCCCCATCGCGGTGGAATAGCTACCTATATTCACATCGTCCCATTGTGTCCCGTCA
>CBDUXN010000049.1:0-19808 GCA_965371185.1 uncultured Thermoplasmata archaeon | reverse complement strand
CATCAATTTTTTCCCACCATATACTTCTTGATGTTTCTCCGTCTCTAACAATCTTTTTTACAGTAATACAGGAACAATAATAACTACCCGCTTTACTCTTATATCCGACTTTTAACATCCCTTTATCAGTCGGACAAACATCTTCAACACTAATCAAAAAATATTCTTTCGTATCCAAATACCGTTCATTTTCAAGTGAATTGGTATTAAATTCGTGGGCTTTTATGAAACCACTCGCCGATATTTCATCGGTTGCTTTCTGTTTCACAATTATCCGCAGTGGTTCTTTAACAGGTGCAATGATTATATCCTTAGCAACATCACCACTTCTTCCTTGATTTTCAACCACTATTTCACTGGCATCTTTGTGAACAACTAAGTATTTCTCATCAGACGTACTAATACTCGCACTTCCAATAAGATATAATTTTATGATTGGTTTTACTAATTTCTCCCCTTCCATTTCACCCCTCCCCCATTTTAATGTTTTCTTGATTTTGCCGATATATTCTGGAATACTGAGAATTTTGTCTATTACCATATTCTTCCCCAAATGGGACATAACCCTCTCCAAATATAAGATTTGGGTGGATTTCAAAATACCGCATTATTTATATACCCCCTCTCTCGTAATAAAAACCCCCATAAATATAAAAATAGAGATATAAATTAAAATTCACAATCTAGGGCAAAGATCCTCGACGGTCACGAACCGCCTGGCGCCTGCCTGCTCGCTTGAATCGTCTGTGAGAGTTCCTGCTGCAGTGACTGGTACTTCTCCATCAGATGCTTTTCCTGCCTGTCCAATGCCTTTATGCGTATGTCCAGGGTCTCCTTCTTTTCGGCAAGCTCCTTCTCCAGAGCCTCCTTGTCTTCCACCCTCACCAACAAGCTCCCTACACTTTTGTATATGGGCGCATCATCCGAGGTGTTCTCGAGCTCCGATACAGCTCTCTCAATATCCCTCAGCTGCGCATCCAATTGAAGCTTCTGGCTGGATAGAACCTGTATCTGCTGCTGCATCTGCTGGAATTGAGCGATTTTATTCTGCAACTGTGGGGACATCTCATCCATATCATCACCAGTCAAATTTCTTCTTTACCCTTTCCCTGAGCCTCCAAATAGGTATCAATTGAGATCCTCATCCACCTCAAATACGAGTTTATCGCCGCCCTCAGGGCATTGACGTCCCTTGCATGGATCTCAAGATAAATTGCGCTTTCATCTTCCCTCAGTTCGATCTCCGTTCTCGGAATCTCCCTATTGGTCTCAGGTAGCAGTGATTGAACCACAACGTCACCGATTTTACCCTCTTTACTGAGGGTTATAACGGCATTTTTCACGCTTCCTTAACGATGTGCGGTTATTAAAAGCTTGTTGAGTGTTCGTGTCAAATCTGGCCTTAATAACCCGGTTTTTCGTATTTTAAACTGTTCAGATTGTTATTTCGATATTTAATATATTTTATTATTCAGAAGTATTATTAAAAATCTTTTATCAAAATGGCAATTATAATGAAAAAATTTAAATCCTATTGATCCCATATCATACGCGCAAAGGTGCGAAGACATGAAGAGCATAGACGATCTGGATCAGAACCTCTTGAGAATGTTGCTCGTAGATGCCTCGGTGAACTACGAGACAATGGCGAGCAAGGTGGGAACCTCTGTTGGAACGGTCCATAACAGGATCAAGCGAATGAAAGAGGAGGGCATTATCGAGCGCATTCTCCCGGAAATCGACGCACAGAAGATCGGATTCGATATCTGCGCCCTGATAGACGTTAGAATTAAAGGAGGCCACCTCGAGGAACTTCAGAAGAAATTTTCAGAGTACGATAACGTCTGCTCCATTTACGATATAACAGGTGAGTACGACACAACCTTCGTGGCCAAGTTCAGGAGTACGGAGGACCTCAACAAATTCATCAAGGAACTGGCTGGGCAGAGGTACGTTCTCCGCACGAATACAAAATTGGTGCTGAACGTCATCAAGGAGGGCTTCGTACCCAAGATTTAAGGGAAGAGGGATTTGAGATGAATAAATTAGATACGAGGACCTATTCGTTGTTCACAGGCTGTCTCGTTCCAAGCAAATTCCCATTCATCGAAAAGGCGAGCAGAAAGGTTCTAGAGGAACTTGGTTTGGAACTAACAGACATCGAAGGAGCGAGCTGCTGCCCCAACCAGATGGCAATTCAGAGCTCCAATAAGAGCCTGTGGTATGCTCTAGCCGCCAGAAACATCTGCCTTGCGGAGAAGACCGGCCACGACATCCTGACCCCATGCAACGGATGCTACGACACACTGAAGAGCGTGAACTCCAGGCTGAAGAGTGATGACAAATTCAGGGCCGAGGTCAACGAGTTGCTTGTAAAATTCGGACTCGAGTTTCGAGGGGCGATAGATGTTAAGCATATCGTCCAGGTTCTGCATGACGATGTTGGGATGAATGCGATAGAAAAAAAGGTTATCTATCCACTGCGAAATTTGAAGTGCGCTCCGTTCGAGGGATGCCACTCCAAAAGGCCAATCGATCACATGGGTTTCGACGATCCGGATGATCCATCCTATTTAAAGGACCTGATCAAGGTGATTGGCGGCGAACCCGTTTCCTATTCCGAGCATCACTCCTGCTGCGGCGGAGGTCTATCCGTGGGAAGGAAGGATGATGTCGTTCCCGCTGCAAGAAGGGTGCTGCGCTCCGCGATCGATTCGGGTGCTGAGGCGATTGTAGTCAACTGCCCCTTCTGTTTTGCCCAGTTCTACCGAAGTGAGAAGGAAATAAACGAGATATACTCAGAGGGCCTGCAGTTACCGGTGTTCTACATCACCCAGCTCCTGGGTTTGGCAATAGGCCTGAATCCAGATGAGCTCGGCATGCCTTTACATTATGAGAACAGCGTAGGCGGCGAGAGAGAGATAGTGGAACGCATTCTCGGTGGGGAGGTGGAAGATAAAATTTTCACCGATGAAGTTACGAAATCCCAGCTTGAACTCTGTGCAAAGTGCCTTGCCTGCACAGATGACTGCCCAACTGCGATGGCCACTTCAGAATACCATCCGGAGGAGATACTGGAACTCGTGCTTCAAGGAAAGGTGGATGAGGCCATCGACAGGGATGACATCTGGTTCTGCATGAACTGCCACGAATGTATCGAGAACTGCCCTCAAGGGTTCGGCATGGTGAAGCTGATCGTCAGGTTAAAGAACCTGGCCGTGGCAAAAGGCGTTTATCCCGAGGTTATCGGGCATCGGGTATCGGAGCTTCATGAATCAGGTTATTCCTTTCCTCCCAGCGAAGATACGAGAGAGGCGCTGGGGCTGCCCAAGATCAAATCCCCGGATATGGCGGAATTAAGGAAATTGTTGGAGGAGAAAACAGAGGAAGATTCGAACGAGCGAGGTGATTGAAATGCAGTTGGATGAAATTAAGGATCCATATTCCCGAGTAGGTTATCACTCAACAGGAACATTTGGAAGAATAGGAACTATCGGCAGGATGGGCGGTAAAACCGGCAGGATAGGCATAACTCTTCCACCGAACGGATTCACCAAGGGCATAGAGGCCTGCGGCATAGCAGGGCTGATCAACATCGATGGCGAACGGGAGGATGGGAAAAGGGTTGTGGATATGATCGTAACCATGACGGATAGGGAGAACGGTTTGGGTGCAGGCTACGCTTGCTACGGCCTTTTCCCTGATTTGGCGGAACACTACTGTGTCCAGCTTCTCCTGGACGATGAGGAGGCAAAGGAAAGGGTCGGGAACTACTTTAAAGATTTTACCAACATCATCAAGGACGAGAGGGTTTTCACTGAACATGTGAAGGGCATGAAAGGCCCCTATCCCCTCATATGGCGTTTCTTCCTAGAGGTCCCGGAGGAGAAGGTTCGGACAAGCCCGCATATCCAAAGCGAGGACGATTACATGGTGGATGTGGTCATGCATGTGAACGAGAAGATCAACGGCGCATTTTGCATGTCCTCAGGCAAGAACATGGCGGTGTTCAAGGGCAATGGCTGGAGCCATGAGATCGCGGAATTCTACGATATAGCCCATCGGTACAAAGGCTACATGTGGCTCTCACATTCGAGATTTCCCACGAACACCCCTGGTTGGTGGGGGGGTGCGCATCCCTTCAACATCCTTGATTGGTCGCTGTGCCATAACGGTGAGATAACTTCCTACGGTACAAACAAACGTTACGTTGAAATGTGGGGTTACAAGTGCACCCTGCTAACGGACTCTGAGGTCGTTACCTACATCTGGGACCTGCTATGCAGAAGGCATAAGCTCCCGAAATTGATAGCCACCATGGCCATGGCACCCAGGTATTTTGAGGACATATCCATTCTACCAGAAGATCAGAAAACGATCGCAACGGCACTTCGAATGACCTACGGCAGGGCCATGATAAACGGGCCCTTCAGCATCCTTGTTGGAACGAACAGGCCCAGTCCTTCCATGATCGCATTGACGGACAGGAAAAAATTGAGACCGATGATAGCCGGCGTATCGGATGACGGCAACACCGTGTTTGCCAGCAGTGAGGAATGCGCCATAAGGCGCGTCTCCGATACTAACGACATTTGGGCCCCTGTAACAGGCAACCCGGTGATCGCACAGCTGCATGAAGGGCTGATCTGGAAGGGCACGGAGGAGCAGTTCGAAGGCAAGAAAATTAAAATGGAGGTGTGAAAATGCCTGCGAAGATAGAAGGGATCAGACTCGACATACCATCAAGATTCATCGTGAACATAGACAGGGAGCGGTGCAAGATATGCAAGCGCTGCACGGTGAACTGCACGTTCGATGCGCTGTCTTTCAACGGCGAGAGGATCGTCCCCAAGCATGAAAACTGCGTTGCATGCCAGAGATGCGCGATGAAATGTCCGCAGGACGCGATCACCATAAGAAAAAACGAGATGGCCTATCCTTCCCACGCGGCATACGACGAGAGGATCAGAAGGATCGGATGGGAACAGGCCTCCACCGGCGGGGTGATGTTATCCTCTTGCGGAAACGACCTGCCGTACAGGAGCATATTCGATGATATGGTGCTCGACGCAGCCCAGGTCACGAACCCCGCAATCGATCCGCTTAGAGAACCCATAGAGACGAAATGCTTCCTTGGCTCGAAACCCGCTCAGCTTGACTTCGAGGAGAAGGGTGATGATATCCTTTTCAGAACAAAGCTCTCCCCTAACGTGGTTTTGAACACGCCAATCATGGTGGGTCAAATGTCCTTGGGCAGCATCAGCTACAACGCCCAGATCGCATTGTTCAAGGCTGCATTGGAGGTGGGGACATTGGTGGGCACGGGCGAAGGCGGTTTACATTCTGACTTTTACAAGTACGGCAAGATAATCAACAGCGAGGTTGCCAGCGGACGATTCGGTATCAACCCATCATATCTGAAAAAGGTGGCTGCCCTTGAGATAAAGATCGGTCAGGGTGCAAAACCAGGCCACGGTGGGCACCTGCCAGGCGAGAAGACAAGCCAGCTCATCGCGGAGACGAGAATGATCCCAAAGGGCAGCGACGCCCTCTCGCCGTATCCGCACCATGACATCTACAGCATCGAGGATCTGCAGCAGCTCATATTCGCGTTGAAGGAGGCAACTAGGTACAATGTTCCCGTTGGTGTTAAAATCGCTGCCGTGCACAACAGTGCAGCCATCGCATCCGGGATGGTTAGGGCAGGTGCTGATTTCATCACTTTGGACGGCTTCAGAGGCGGCACGGGCGCCGCACCGCGGATCATAAGGGATCATGCAGGCATTCCAATAGAGTTGGCCATAGCAACCGTGGATCAAAGGCTCAGGGAGGAGGGCATAAGGCATAAGGCAACCTTATGCGCAGGGGGCAGCATAAGGTATTCAGCAGACCTGGTCAAGGCATTGGCCCTGGGTGCCGATGTTGCCATGATATGCACACCGGTGCTGATCGCCATGGGCTGCAGGGTGTGCCAGCAATGCCACCGCGGCCTGTGCTCCTGGGGCATCGCAACACAGAATCCAGCTTATACCCAGCGATTGGATATCGATATTGCCGCAAGGAGAATATCGAATCTGTTCCATGCTTGGACAGAGGAGCTGCGGGAAATATGCGGCGCCATGGGCATAGATTCTGTGGAGAGTTTTGTGGGCAATCGCGACAGGCTCAGATACGTGGGGCCGAACCCAAGGATCGCCGAGATACTGGATGTGAAACATGCCGGTGAGGCATGGGGGTGAATTCGCATGGGCAAGAAGGCCATAACCATCGACGCATTGGATAAGGACAAGAAACCGCTGAGATACTGGGTGCTCAACGAGAAGATACACAGCGCGGCTGACGATGGTCATGACCACATTATCGTGAAGAACGTTCTCGGTCAGAGGTTCATCGCCGACTGCATGGAACATGATCCCTTGAAAATCGACATCCACGGCACGCCAGGCAACGACCTTGGTGTGTTCATGTCAGGGCCCACCATCGAGGTCTTCGGCAACTGTGAGGATCAAACAGGCAACACCATGAATTCTGGAACCATCATAGTCCACGGCAACGCTTGGGATGTAACTGGTCTGGCGGCCAGAGGCGGTAAGATGTTCGTTAGAGGAGACGGTGGTTACAGAATCGGCATACACATGAAGGAGTACAAGGATCAAAGGCCGATACTCGTCTACGGCGGGTGCGTGAAGGAGTTCTTTGGAGAGTACATGGCTGGGGGGGTCCTGGTTGCCCTGGGTCTCAAAATTAGAAACGGGAACGTGGAGGATACCTCTCCCAGAGAAGTGGTCCGGGGCAGTATCGGCAGCGGAATCCACGGTGGGGTGATATATGTAAGAGGCGATGTGCCTGAGCATTACCTGGGCGTGAGCGCCACGATCCAGCCCTTTACTGAGGAGGATATAAAACTGCTCACCCCGATATTAAAAGAGTTCTGTGGCCATTTCGACGTGTCCCTGGAAAAGATCTGGGAGAGGGATATCACGAAGATCGCACCTACGTCTTCCAGGCCTTACGGCACCTACTACAATCCGAGATCTGTGTGATCAAAATTTCAATTCACGTCCTCTCACTTTGTCATAGCCCTTTTGAACATTGGAACCGCAATGGCCAGCAGCACCACACCGAACCCGATCATGATCGCTATTTCTGTGGATATGGCAGTCACATCCGCTCCCAATATTATCACCTTTCTCAACGCGCTCGTTGCATAGGTCAGCGGGAGGGCGTATGCGATATTTTGCATGACCCAGGGCATTTGCTGTATTGGGAAAAATACCCCGCTGAGAAACATCATGGGGAACATGAAGGTCATCATCACCATGGTGGCTGTCTCCTCGTTCTCTGTAAAGGATGTTATCAGGATACCCAACCCCACAAAACTGAACACCCCCAAGAGCAGGAGTAAGACCACCAGGAGAATATTCCCGTAAATGACCACTCCAAAGATGAGTATCGCCAAAGCGAGGATGACCAGTCCCTGGACCATACCTCTTGTGGTCTGGGCCAGCACCTTTCCGAATATTATCGACAATCTGTTTACAGGTGCCACAAGCATACCGTCTAAAGTTCCCATATCCTTTTCATAGGAAATCGCATGCGGCAGCCCGGTCATCAACGACATCATCACCACCATGGCCATGATGCCTGGTGCAACGAACTGAAAATAGTTCGGATCCCCAGGTATGATCCCTTTAACCTCGACCTGATAGGGTGTTATTATGGCGAATGTTTCATTAGAGGGGATATTGTACGAGATATTCAGCGCCAAATTCGCCATCTGTGTGCCCATCTGTTCGATGGTTTCCGTCAGGATAGTTTGCAGCGTCAATGACAGTTGAGGATTGGACTGATCTGTAATGAGGGTTATGTTCCCCTGTCTACCCGCGATCAAGGATGATGAAAAATCCTTGGATATTATTATACCGCCGCTGACCTCACCGTTCTGGATTTTATTTTTTATGTCTTCGAATCCAGTGGCTGTGCTGAGCTCCATCATTCCGGTTCTGTTATTTATCGCCTCCAGCTGTTCTACGAACGTTTCACCCATCGTGAGATCACCATAACCCTCATCCAAATTCGCCAACGCCACAGGCACATCGTTGATGGAACTGTCCGATGGAAATATGAAACCCACCATGACCATCATGAATAGAGGCATCAACACCAGCATCACGAGCCTCAATCTACTCCTGCTGAACTCTACCAGATCCTTCCAGCAGATCCACAAGCTGTGGCGTATCACCCTTTTAACTCCCATGAAATCACCTACCTCACTCTCTTTCTCGGCCTCCCATGATGAGGCCCATGCCCACCCGCCGTTTTGATCTTATTGGATGTTTGATCCCGTACCTCGTGGCCTGTAATGTGAAGGAACACATCCTCCAATGTGGGTTCCAGGTTTCTAATCGAGCTTATTTTCCCGCTGTTCTGGCGTACGCAATCGATTATTTCATCGAATGCTTCATCGCCTCTGGCCTGAACTTTGATGTGCGTTCCATCCTTTACGGTAACATTTCTGGTGCAATTCAAGGATCGTAGTTTCGATACGATCTCATTCGTAAGATTGGAAATATCAAGCTCAACCACGGTTGTATCTGTTCCCGAGACCACCCGTTTTAAATTGGAAGGTGTGTCCAATGCCACGATCTTGCCGTAATCGATTATTCCGAGGCGATCGCACAGCATGTCGGCCTCGGTCATCATATGGGTGGTGAGAATGATGGTCGTCCCATGCTCCATATTTATTCCGCGTATGAATTCCCGTATCTCCCTGGAGGATTGGGGGTCCAAACCGAGCGTGGGTTCATCCAAAAACAGTATCTCGGGCTGGTTGACAAGAGAGCGTATCACGTTTATTCGCTGTTTCATACCTGTGGAAAACGTGCCTATCTGGTGATCCGCCCATTTTTCCATGCGGACGAGTCTGAGCAGCTCATCCATCCTAATACCAAGTACGTCCTTTGGGATATCGTACAGCTTCCCGAAGAGCTTCAGGTTTTCCCTGGCGGTCAATCTGTCGTACATGATCATCTTTTCAGAAACCAGACCGATATGCTCCCTGACCTTGTTGTCCTCCTTCACGATATCGTACCCCGCCACGTCGGCAGAGCCCTCGGTTGGCCGGGTGAGGGTGCACAGCATCCTGATGGTGGTTGTTTTGCCCGCCCCGTTAGGTCCCAAAAAACCGAATATCTCACCCTTTCTCACATCAAAAGAGACGTGATCCACCGCCACGAGCTCGCCGAATTTTTTGGTCAGGTTATCCGTTTTAATTGCGATTTCCTGCATTCGATCACCGGACGAAAAATTCCATTGACAACTCATACCTCTCCTTTGTCATTCGTATCAGTTAAATGTGGCCTCCCTATAAATGTGTGTCGAGCAGTTGTGACCACTTGCTGAGGCCCTTCTCTGATAAATGTATTAAGATACAAAAAACTTCACATAATCCAGATCCTTGTCCATCTGAAAGGCATTTGTCATGTTCTTGATCCTCTTCGCCTCGCCTTTGACCACGAATATCTCCAGGCATTTATGGTTTTCAAGATGGTTGTGCACCTGGGTCTTTATCAGATCCTGGTAGTCATGCCTTATCTTCGATACCTTCTCCGAGGCCTTCTCGTCATGTGTCACCAAAAGGGTGGTATCGATGACCCCTTTCAAGTCGGTTTTTTCCCTCCTGTCCGCCATCAACAGCCTTATAGCCGCCCTGATGGCCTCGCTCCTTCCCGAGAAGCCCATCTCATCCTGGATTTCGTCTATCTCGTTCAATATCCTCTTGTTCAGTGAAATGCTCACTATAGGCATTGAGATGGGATAATTATTAACTTATATTTATATTTTTATATAGAAGTTAATAAGAAAATCCCTAAATATTAATATACAGTCTTTGTTGCTGATAACAAATGAGCGACTTTTAGTTGTTCACACTCTTAAGCGTGACCCTCCTCAGCGTGATGTTCCTGCTGGTTTTAATGGAGTGAACGTTAAAGTATATTACTGCCTAATGCGATACAAGATGGAGATAAAAATGAACAAAAGCACCACAGATTACAAAGAACACACTGCACCATGGGAATGCACATATGCTAAAGATGAAAAAGGCCGATGCAGGCCAGGCAAGAAACCTAGTTCTGATAAAGATTACTTCGAAATCCTTTCCTTATGTGTTCTTCAGGCAGGACTCGGTTGGGGCATGGTTAGGAAAGATTGGTCCAAATATAAAAGGAGCTTCCTTAATTTTAAAATCAATTTGTTGGCAGATGCGGAGGTGGAAGATCTACTTGGAAGACCGGGCATGATAAAGAATAGAAAGAAGGTCATGGCCATCCTTAACAATGCCAAGGAGTTCCTAAATATTAAGGAAGAACATGGCTCTTTTTCGAATTTTTTGAAAACATTGAAAGAAGATGAGGATGACAAAGCGATTGAGAAACTTACCAGACGATTTCACTACCTTGGGGAATACTCCGTAGAATATTTTTTGCACAGCGTAAGTTATTGGGAATAAAATCGGGATGGGTACAAAACGAAGGAGAGGAACACCAATATACGGCATTTATCTGATGATTTATTCCTGCATTTATGAAGGGAGGGGGAAGGAGGCGGGCTGAACTTGATATCCCTTTATAAACAATTAAATATCCACAAGCTCATACAAGCGAGGATCAAATGGGAGGAGAGAACTCAGCACAGCGCAAATGTCCCCAGTGCGGGAATTCGCTGGAATACATCAAGAAATACGATGCATGGTACTGTAAACCATGTAAGGAGTACAGGGATATCGATGAAAATAACTCTGCTAAAGGTACCGTCCCCTCCGTCGTGCCCTCCTCTTCCACCACGGCTCAGGAGAGGTGCTTTATCTGTCTCGGATTCATAAAGGACGAGAGCGAGTATTTTGAATGCGAGTGCGGCAACATTTCACATGAGAGCTGCGCAAAGCGGGTTGGAAAATGCTCCGTCTGCGGAAGAGAATACACCCCTGAAGAGTTCCTGGAGAGCAAGGATTTCTTCAAGCTGATAGAAAAGGGTAAGGCCGCATTCAACAAGGAGAAGTACGAGGATGCCATCAGCTGGTACAACAGGGCATTGAAGGTCAGGAGCAGCAGCGCCTATGCCTGGAACTGCAAAGGAATCGCCCTGGCACAGAAAAAGGACTTCAAGGAGGCCATAGAGTGCTACGACAAGGCGATAGAACTCAGGAAGAGCCATGTTGCATGCTATAACAAGGCCGTGACGCTCTTGAAGATGAACATGCTCAAAGAGACCCTGGACTGCATAAACGAGGCCATATCCATCGAGCTCAACGACGCCCGCTCTTGGTATGTGAAGGGCTATGCCGTCTCAAAAATGAAGATGCCGAGGGTGGCGATCAAATGCTATGACAAGGCCTTGGAGTTGGTGCCTGAAAACAACCTATTCTGGTACGGAAAAGGCGTTGCCTTGATGAATCTCGGTAAACTGGATGAGGCCCTTGAGTGTTACGAAACAGCCTTGGAGATAAACCCGAACTATGCAGAGGTGCTGTGCACAAAAGGTATATTGTTGGAGAAGAAGAACGAGCAGGAGAAGGCTCTGGAATGCTATAATGGTTCTACTGATATTAAACCAGGTTACCGGGTGGCGTGGTACAAAAAGGGCTTGATACTGGCCAAGAAGAATGAAACTGAAAAAGCTGTTGAATGTTTCGACAAGGTGCTGGAACTTAGTCCTAGGGATGAGAATGCCCTTTACGAGAAAGGGAGGCTTTTGGCTGTGCAGAACAGAATAGATAGGGCCGTGGAATGCTTTGACAAGGGTTTAAAGCTCAACCCTGACAGCATCTCCTTCTGGTTCGAGAAGGGCAAAGCCCTGTCGAAAGCTAACAGAGATAGGGAGGCAATAGATTCCTTTGACGAAGTCCTCAAAAGGGACCCCAAGCATATAGGTGCCTGCCAAGAAAAGGCCAACACCCTGATGAAGCTCGAGAAGTGAATTCGCTTTGATACGAGGGTAGCCACACTTGAGGAACCCTTCGGGTCCCTCTGTGCCCTCGAAAACCTTATGAGGATGTAAAAGGTATCGGTTTTCTACGGGAGCGAGCTTGCCTCCCCTCTTAACTTCCCAATGCCCCAATGCGAGGGTAGCCAAGCCTGGTCAACGGCGCAGGATTCAGGGTCCTGTCTCGAAGGAGTTCTTGGGTTCGAATCCCATCCCTCGCACTTTTTGTGGGCTATCGAAAATCATTGATGTTATAACCAAGATGCCCCTTATTTTCTCCAGTTTTCATGGAAATTATTGCATGTATAATCGTCTGAGCCGAGATAATTTCCATTGCGGCGCATTTTATCGATTGGATCTGAAGTAATAAAATGCGCCTTTTTGGGTGTAGCCCGTTGGCTACCTGCTAATTGGCTACTATTTAAAGATATGGATAGGAGGCGAGAAAATGCCACAAAAAGGCTCTGGAAATCTCACAATCCCGAATAAGATATTGAATGTGGTTAGAGAATATATAAACCGTGACGACTCACTTTATGTGAGCATGTCTGATTTTGCTAAAGAAGCCATTCGGGAAAAACTTGAGAGATTAAAAGAATTGGAAATACACTCGAAATAAAAATTGCGTTCATTTACACTACATTTACATAGTGTATAGATAGTTTTAAATAATGATACGCCAATCGGGGTGATATTACCACAAGGAGGTGGTGGTATTGCCCGATTATTTGGAAGCGCATAGAAAAATAAAAAACGCGATTGAAAGAAAAGCGGAAGAGAGAGATTGTGGCTGTGTAAGTGTGAAAAACATCGCAAACGAACTCCGTATGGATACAAGAACAGTAAGGGCACACTTGGAACTAATGCGAATCGATGACTACGGGGAATATTTAGATGATGAAGGGAAACTTTTTTGTCCCATTGACGGAGCTGAAAAATTTGTCAACCGACTCAGAGAAAAAATCGAAAAGAAGAAAAAGAGCCCGATTGAGAATATGATGGAAGAATCTGGTTTTATTTAACCTAAAACGAGACTATGTATAAAATTCGATTAATGCAATGCTCCCGTAGTGTAATTGGCTAATCACTCCCGACTTTGGATCAGGCGATTAGGGTTCAAATCCCTACGGGAGCACCACATTTGGAGTTGATATTAATGAGACTAATATCAAACCCCAATAAACGATATGTCCAATCTATTATAGATAATTTTCCCAAAAGTGAAAGTAAAAAAATCATTCAGAAACAGCCTCTAAACCATATTTTAAAGTCCATTTCTGAGAGCAAATCTCAAAAAAATAGGCTAATTCATCCACCCCTAGTACTAAGTATATAACCTCCAAAAACAATAGTAAATATGGTGGTTCGGCGACGCTGAAACCGTCCCGAACCTTGGAGGCTGATACCTTGATACCAACCTCGAAAGAAGATATGGGAAACCAGACAAATAAAAGTTTCCATGCGGAAATAGTAGTGACACCAACATCCTACATTTATCAGGATGTTAGAGATGATGGGATAGGCTTTGGAGTAAGAACGGATTTTGTGAATGAGGCTATGGAATATGTTGAGCCTAAGAATGAACTCAAGGACGGATCGCCTGAGAACCCAATCCGAGCATCAGAGTTCTTGGCTCAGTTGGATTTAAATCCAGTGATGGATTTGTTAGAATCCAAGTATGGCAACCTCGAATATCACTATAAGATGCCGACAGAAGCCATGATTAAAGCTCTGATATTTCGTAGGCTAAAGAAAATACGGTGGTTCACCAAATTGGAAAGATACCTCAAGACCCATGATGAAGATACCAAGGCTCTAGGCTTTAGAAAGAAACAGGGTGGGGTTTATGAGATACCAAACCGTAGGACATTCAGGCATTTCGAGAATGATAGGCTTGGACTTTATGGCCTTCGACAACTATTGGATGCAATGGTCATAGCTTTAAAGGTTGAAATGGCGAGATATGGCAGAAAATTAGGTAGTAAAGTAGCCATTGATGGGATGCCTTTCGAGGCTCTAAATAAAGACAAAGAATGCCACTATAATCCCCACTATGATGTTAAGGGTTGGAAAAACCAATCAATTGTTGATATGGAATACAACCTACCTTTGGCTGTGGAAGTTACAGACGTGATAGATGGCGATGCACCGCACCTTCAACCGCTACTGAACCACTTAGCCAAGTACAATTTTGACTTCGATGAGTTTTGGGGTGACGGTGCATATCTAAGTAGAGAGAACATAGCTAAGGTATGCCAGTTCTACAAGGCAAAACAGCACTTCAATTATAGAAAAGATGTAATTTGGGATGAGGCTGGAGAACCTGAAAATATCAAAAAGGAATATCATAAACACTGGAAAGAGCCTGACTTCAAGCCAGAAGCTACCTTAGAGGAGCAGTTGGACTATCTAATGGCTAAGAGAAAATCGGAGATTGTAGGCTCATACTGGCGAAATCAATATTACAAGGAATGGAAAGATGAATATTTCAAGACTAAATTAGCATACGACATAAGGCCAGCCAGAATGGAGGGTTTTCATGGACATATTAAAGAGCATCTGAACCTTGAGAAATACCTCGACTACAAGGGAATAAAGAATGTCGAGAGGCATGTGTTGATGTGCTATATTACGCTGGTGGCTGTGGCCCTATGTAGAGCACAACATGGAAGATTCGAGGGTATGATGAGTATTGAATACCTCGAATGATTTTTTTATATTCGAGCGTACTCGTCAGCCATCTTTTCAGTTTTTTTCTGAACTTGACAAGCGATTTTCCATATACCGTATAGGAAAATTATAATGAGGATTTGGAAAAAAGGTTTTATTAAATCAAGCAAATCCGTTGGCGTGGGTTCAGTTTTATGAACGAATATAGATTGTAAAAAATACCAAATATCTGGGAGTGCGAGAAGAATTATAACAAATAAAATAATTATTGAAATTGACATTCGCCAAAATATTTTGGTTTTTAATTGGCTTGCATAATCATAGGCTTGGTATTCCCTTTTTGTGCAATTATACTTTTTACCGTATTTCTCCTTTTTTAATTTCAATTCAACCATCTATCTCACCCCACTAATCTTTAATCTCTATACAAGAGAAAGTAAATAAACTTTATTCGTCAAAAATTTAATATGTGATAAACCCTATACTTTTCAATATGTTCAATAACAACATGCTAAAAACCTATGGAGCTAAGAAATGTCCATTTATTTGGATGTTCTCGTCTCTGTGATGCTTTTGTTAAAGATAATAGAAAGCATAAGTAGGTTAAAAAAAGCGTTGTTAAAGAGCATAAATAGAAGAAGGAAGAAAAAGGTAGAAGCCAAAAGCATCTAAACTCTCTTCCTTTTTTATTTTTTTATTTGATTCAAAATTACTAAGCTTACCAACAAGCTTCAAGCCAATTAGTCAGAAAAGGTAGCCAATTGGCAACCCCCTTTTTATGAAAAAAGTGTTTGCGAAATCTTTATATAGAAGAACATATATATGGGGGTGCTTTTCTATTGAAAGGCGTTGAAAACTGAAGTAAATTGAGAATAAAAGAAACCGGGAGGTTGAAAGAAATGATGGGAGGACAGACTCCTATTTTGATATTGAAAGAAGGAACCACAAGAGAGAAAGGAAAAGGCGCACAGGGAAACAACATCGCCGCTGCAAAGGCAATAGCCGATGCGGTGAGATCCACTCTAGGTCCTAGAGGCATGGATAAGATGCTGGTGGACAGCATGGGCGATGCTGTGATAACGAACGACGGCGTCACTATATTGAAAGAGATAGACATCGAACACCCAGCTGCGAAGATGATGGTTGAGGTAGCAAAGACACAGGACGAGGAATGCAGTGACGGCACAACCACTGCCGTGATCCTTGCAGGAGAGCTTTTGAAGAAATCGGAGGACCTTTTGGACCAGAACATCCACTCCACGATCATATCCAGTGGATACAGGATGGCTGCAGAGAAGGCAAAGGAGATACTGAAAAAGGTCTCCATGCCTGTGAGCATCAAAGACAGGAAGATCCTGAAGCACATCGCGAGCACGGCCATGATCAGCAAGAGCGTCAGTGCCTCGAGAGAGCTCATGGCAGATGTTGCTGTGAAGGCGGTGACTAGGGTTGCTGAGGATAGGGACGGCGATTACTATGTGGACAAAGACAACATTCAGATAGTGAAGAAGCAGGGTGGCTCGATAAACGACACAGAGATGATAGAGGGCATAATAGTCGATAAAGAACCAGTGCACCCAGGGATGCCAAGGAAGATTGAAAACGCGAAGATCGCCCTGGTGGATTCCGCCTTCGAAGTGAAGAAGACTGAGGTGGATGCAAAGATACAGATCACGGACCCAACACAGCTCCAGGCGTTCCTGGCAGAGGAAGAGAACATGCTCAAGAACATGGTGAAGACAGTAAAGGATTCAGGTGCGACTGTACTGTTCTGTCAGAAGGGCATCGACGATCTGGTGCAACACTACCTTGCAAAAGCGGGAATCTATGCCGTCAGAAGGGTGAAGAAATCGGACATGGAGAAGCTTGCAAAAGCAACAGGTGCAACCATCGTTACAAAGCTCACAGACCTAACGAAATCCGACCTTGGCAAGGCTGCACTCGTGGAGGAGAAGAAGATCGCAGATGATGAAATGACCTTCGTGACAGGCTGCAGGAACCCAAAAGCGGTGTCAGTCCTGATCAGGGGAGGTACGGAGCATGTTGTTGATGAGGTCGAACGCTCCCTGGAGGACGCGATTGGTGTTGTCAGGGTTGCCATTGAGGACGGTAAGATGGTAGCTGGCGGCGGTGCAACAGCAGCGGAAATCGCCTTCAGATTGAGGAATTATGCCTCCTCCATAGGTGGTAGAGAGCAGATCGCAATAGAGGCATTTGCCAACGCAATGGAGGTCATACCGCGAACCCTGGCAGAGAACGCAGGCTTGGACCCGATAGACACCCTCATAGAACTGAGAAAAGCTCATGCAAGCGGAAAGAAGAACGCAGGCATCAACGTATACACTGACAAGATAGTTGACATGAGAAAAGAGAATGTGATCGAGCCTCTGAGGGTTGGATTGCAGGCCGTTACCTCTGCGACAGACGCTGCGGTGATGATCTTGAGGATAGACGATGTCATCGCATCAAAAAGCACTGGTGGGCCACCAATGCCTCCAGGCGGACCTGGTGGTATGGGCGGAATGGAGGACTACTGAGTTCTCTAATTCTTTTTTTTCTTTTTTATTTTATTTTTTTACCACCGCTCGTAATGTATCAGTTCATCGATATCGATTCTCGATGGTTGCATGGCTTTTTCATCTGAATAGCCTATTGGAAGCAGCGCCATAGGCCGAACATGTGAAGGCAAACCGAGTATCTCAGATACCGCATTTTCACCAAAGGCTCCAACCCAGCAGCATGCCAGCCCTTTGTCCACAATCGCCAGCAGCATGTTCTCTATGGCTGCTGCAGAGTCCTGAATGCAGTACAGCTCCCTGCCCCTCATTCCGTAGGGGGAGGTTCTTTTCAGGTTTGCACAAACCGCGATTACAACAGGCGCCTCGATTATGAAGCGTTGATCCAAAGCTGCGTGGGCGAGTTTCTCTTTCGTTTGTAGATCCTTCACCACAATAAAATCCCTTGGCTGTAGGTTACCGGCGGACGGCGCGAGAGTTCCAAGCTCGATGATTTCCTTTATAATATTCTCATCTATTGCTTGGTCCTTGAACCTCCTGACGCTTCTCCTTTTTTTGATGACTTCTATGAGCTCCATGTTCTCCCCTCAATTATCGCAGGTTAATCGTTTCCAGCATTTTAATCTTTTATGCCATAAATACGAGGGCGGGCGGAGGGGGCAAGGATGGAGGAGGATAAAAACCATATTATCGCGGTTATCATTTAAAAAATTGAGCGGCCCTGTTCCTTGCAAAATCCAAAAATACCTATACCTCCTCAACCATACCCGTTCTTACAAGGGGTGAGGAGATGAACAAGCCAGAAAAAAAACAGATAGAGGAGTTCAGAGAAGGAGATCATATAGTAGGCAAATTCGCCGTGCGTACCAAGGAGACGCCCAGGGAGTACAAGAATAAACCTGGAAAATACTTTTTCCTCGGTGTGGGGGACAATACCGGTGAGATATCCCTCAAGTACTGGGGAGGGGCTGACGATAGCAATCTTATCCAGCTTTACAACTCCCTTCAAGTGGGTGATGTGATAGAAATCATCGGTGATGTGGCCATGGATAAATTCGATAATGTGCTGACGATAAACATGGACGAAGGCCTGCACGCATTCAGGAAATGCGGTTCTGATGAATATAAACCCGAAGATTTCCTGCCCATCACGGAAAGAAACATCGAGGACATGATGGAGGAGATGCATGCGATCATAGGCTCCGTGCAGGAAGAGAACCTGAGGGGGTTGCTGGAGGGTTTCTTTTTAGATGATGGCTTTGTTAAGGCCTTCAAGGAATCCCCTGCAGCCATGAAGCATCATCACAGCTATGTGGGCGGCTTGTTGGAGCATACGTTGAACGTGGTCAAACTGTGCGATACGATATCGAAGTATTACCCGATCCTCAACAGGGATCTGCTCATCACGGGTGCCATACTCCACGATGTGGGTAAGATGCAGGCCTACAGTGCCTTAACGAGCATCGACATGACTGACCAAGGCAAGTTTCTTGGTCATATTTCCCTCACCACCGCCATGGTGGACGAGAAGCTGAAAGGAATGGCTTCCTTTCCTGGTGTGCTTAAAATGAAATTAAACCACATGCTGCTCTACCACCACGGCAACGTGGAATCAGGCACAGGATATCACAGTCCCAGAGGCTTGAAGATACCTGAAGCAAGCGCATTGTTTCATGCAGATCTCTTCGATGCGAACATCAAAGAATACCTTCAGGAGATGGAGAGGGAGAAGAACATCGAAGATGCATGGGTTTATCTGAGGTATGTGGGCACAGAAGTCTATACGAAGTGATTTTAAGGGCGTGGGATAGCATGAAGATCACCTGCAGGCTCGAGTTCAACTACGATTCAAATGAGGATGCAGAGGCAGTAGCCAAGGCAGTTGAGGTGGACAACTACAAGTTCGTGAAGACGACCCTGGAAGGGGATAGAATGATATCCATAGCCGAATCCGAGTCCATCCCAAGCCTGATCCATACCCTCGATGATTTTTTATCGTGTGTTGGTGTTGCTGAGAAGGTTGTGGCAGGCAAATGAGCCGTTTTTCCCGATAGAAATCCCCCCCAGAGATAACCAGGATATTTCTAATCAAGGTCGATGGGAGGGACCTCCACCGAGAGATTTTTATAGACAGACATAATTGAGGGTATGAAGGATGTGCCTCTTTGTCCAAAATAGAAAATCAACGGGATTATCTAACTGCCAAAAGGGATTTGAAGAACCTTCGAACTTGGGCTGCATTCGCTTACGCTGCAGGTGTTGCACTTCTTATTGTTGTGATTTTACTCAGTCTTTGGGCCATGTCTGTTGGATTCTATGACCCATTCTTCATCGTGATATTTTTCTTATCAATTATCCCCATCATTATCGGTATCGTTGAATCCTTCTTGAGAGGCAGATTAGAAGTAGAAGTTGAATTATTCGAGAGAAGACGAAAGGATATAGGTGAGGGGAAGGCGGGATTTTGTGACGTCTGTGGTAGATATACGGAGACGTCCACACCGTATTGCCCCTACTGTGGTGAAAAAAAATAACTTTAAAATTATCTGCAAAGCCATCCAAAACCTTATAATAACCCCTCATTGATTCCCTTTTTCATATGCCGAGTATACAGAGGCCACGCGGGACCAGGGATTTTGG
>CBDUXN010000048.1:0-20279 GCA_965371185.1 uncultured Thermoplasmata archaeon | reverse complement strand
AAGAAAGGGCTGAGCTCATATTTAAAGCGGGTAAAATCATTGGACATAAACGATATATCCGATTTTCTCGAAGGGGATTTGAACAGAACAAATTCTCTGCTTTTCTTTGATGATTTTCACAGGGCTGGTGAGAGCATTATCCAATTCTTTTCCTCCCTGGCAGAGCGTTTGGAGAGGATGAACGATGTTGATATGGTGATCATAGGGCGCTACATCCTCCCATTTTACGATAGGAGGGCCGTTGTGGTCAACAACACGGTTGCAGAAATGCAGCTCGGAGGCTTGGACGAGAACAGCAGCAAGAAGTTATTGAGGTCAAAGGGGATCTCAGAGCGGAACATCAGAAAAATATACGAGATAACCAAGGGGCATCCCCTATCAATGGAGCTCATCGAATCCGTGGAAGATGTGACGGACGGTAGGAGTGTTAAAAAATACATTCATGAGGAGATCTTCTCCAGGCTCACCGATGAAGAAAAGCAACTTCTGAAGACCCTTTCGATTTACAGATACCCTGTTAGGTTGGATGCATTCTTCATGGAAAACAACAAAACGGATGAATGTTTGGATTCCCTGGTGGATAGGTCTTTGATATTCGAAACGCAGCGTGATAAATACGATGTTCACGAGCTCATAAGAGAATTTTTCTACAGACGCCTGACGCCCAAACTCAAAAGGAGGTATCACAGGGAGGCTGCGAAATATTACCTCTCCCAGGTGGATCAGGAAGATGTTCGCAAAGCAGGCTCCGTCAGGGCTCAACGAACGCCATCCCTACAAAATCATGTGGAAGCGTTGTACCATTTTCTTAGAGCCGGTGAGCACGAAAGTGCAGCGCAATTGGCGGTTGAGCACGGTGCAGAGCTGATAAACCAAGGTTATCTTGAGGAGCTCATGAACCTATTGGAGGACTCAAATCTGTGGTTTGCAAAGAACGTTCGGGACAAGTATGAAGCCCAGCTTCTTCTCCTAAGGGGCGACGTGCTCAGAATCTGGGGCGAGTGGGATTTGGCCCTGGAAAGTCACAGAGAGGCCCTGGCTCTGGCAGAGGAGCGAGGAGATTATATCAAAGAGGCGGAGGCATGCCGAAAGATAGGGGATCTCTATATTAAAAAGAACATGTGGGACGAGGCTATAGGGTTTCTGAAGAAGGCGTTGTCGCTATCTCGTAGAATCAATGACTTCCTTGGTGAAGCTGACGCACACAGGGAATTTGGCAGGATATACTGGAGAAGGGGCGAATATAACAGGGCGGTGAAAGATTACAACAAGGCCATCGAATGCGCGGAAAGGATGAAAGAACTGATAGCCGGGCACAAAGGTGGATATATAGAACCTCAGCACATCCCGGTCATGGCGTCCACCTATATCGATCTGGGTTTGCTATACGACGATAAAGGGGATTACGAAAGGGCAATAAATCACTATGAGAACAGCTTGAAGCTCTTGAAACAGATCAAAGATATCCCAGAGATTGCCAGGGTTTACAACAACCTGGGAGTGACATGGGAGAGGAGCGGTGATTTGGACAAGGCCATCGAGTACTACGAGAAATGCATCACTGAAGCGGAGAAAAGCGGGGACATCACGCTCAAGGGCTGGGTTCTGTTCAATGCCGGAGAAGCCTACGCAAAGAAATGCGATTTTAATAGGGCAACAAATTACTGTGATAGGTCTTTAGACATCCTGAAAAAATTGGATTACAAACTCGGTATATCAGGAGTTTACAGCACATACGGCATAATCTTCAAGATGAAAAAGGAATGGGGCGAGGCTATCGAGTACTTCCAAAAGAGCATACAGATCAGAGAGGAGATCAACATGCCCTATCGTCTTGCAGACGGTTATTACGAGTTCGGGCTGATGTACAAGGATAAGGGCGATAAGAGGAGCGCAAAAAAATATCTGTCAAAGGCCCTCAAGATATTCGAGAGGCTCGGGAATCAGAGTTTCATGGAAAAGATTAACGGGGAGTTGACTGGACTTTAAATGGCTTATTGGTGATGGCAAACCGACTTCGATGCCCTCCTACATCATTTCTTTTGGCCAGAATGCTAAAAATGGATCAGTAAGGGGGTTCGATAATAACTTCCGCACCGCATGAAGTACATTTTGTCATTGTTGGTCGATCTGGTATCTGTGCAACGAAAGCGTTTCCACAATTCGGACAGCCGAAACGGCCGAACCTTTGCTGTTGTTGTTGTTGCTGAGATGACTGTTGAGAGTATTGTGTTTGTTGTGTTAATGTTGGTTCATAACCTGGCTGTGAAACTGGAGGTACTTGTGGGTAGGGTGGCATATAAGGGGTAGCTGGTGGGAATATGAATCTTATGCTGAAATATGCAGCTAAAGCGCCTATGATTCCAACATGTATAAATCCTGTAATCAATGGGCCGAAAATTTCTCCTAAATCAAGATAAGTTAGGTAAGGTGATTTTATTGAAACACCAATCATAAAGGTCCCTACCATAATGATAAAAAATATGAAATATCCCACAGCCCCTGTCACACCCCCCGCTATTAAGGCCTCATTACTACCTAAAGCCATTCTTCCCTGAACAATACCAATTATTAGCACCAATATAGGCACGCAGAATATTGATACAAAAACAGCCTCAAACGCAAAAGAGGAATAATAACTCTTAGATATAATAATCGAGATTATGGTGCCAAAACCAATAGCTACAGCAGTAATCGTAATGAACAGTAGACCGTATCCGATATTCGCACCTACGCTCACTCTTTGTTCGCCCCGCATCATGATTCCACCCTTCCTGTTGACAAATATTTATCAGGTTAGCCAATAAGTGGTTAGACGATCTCCCTCATTTCCCCCAACATATTCATGGAGAGTAATAACATTTTCTGTGCGGGGCGTCTCATTCTAAAAAAACGTTCATTGATTTTCAAAGAAAGTGGATAACCCACTAAAAAATATCAAATTAGGCGGTCGTCGATATTGGAAATTTTCTCAGGCCTTCCCTTCTTGCTAGCCCATGTATTCTCCACACCCACAGCCCCGATCTTTGGAAATAAAAACTTAGGTTCGATGGCAACAGTCATGTTCTCCCCCAATACAAAATCATACCCCTCCGCGATCACTGGCAGTTCGTCCAGTTCAAGCCCGACGCCGTGCCCCAGGAACTTGACCTTTGAATTTCCATGACCCATGAAGAATTCTCCAAACCCAAAGTCCGAAGCCATGGAAAGGGCCATATCGTATATCTCCCTGAGGTTCACCCCGCTTTTAAACCTGTCCACCACGGTTTCCTGGATTCCGAGGCTCACGTCCAAAGCGCTTCTGAGTCTGGAATCCAGTTTTCCCATGTAAAAGGTGCGTGTGCAGTCCACGACATAACCGTTGTATGCGCTCACCATGTCGATTATTATGGGCTCGCCTTTAACGATCTTCTTTGCTGATGCGCCTCTGGGCGCTGCGGGACATGGACCGCCCCCTCCAAGAGGTGCATCCATGTAATTTGATATGGCACCGCTCTTCCCTGAGAGTATAAGACCATAGAAACATTCCTGATTCCATTTTCTCATCCTGATCACTCCTTGATGGCCTGCCTTGCGCAGTATGATCTCGGTCTCAGCTGCCAATTCTATCTCGCTCATGCCTTCCCTTAGCAGATCAGGCACGGCCGTCATAGCCTCTCCAAGGATCTTTCCCGCTTTTTTCATCATCTTGAGCTCGAAATCCGATTTCATCATCCTGATTTTCTTTATGAATATCGATGCATCGTTAATCTCACACTCAGAAAAAACGCTTTGGAGTTTATTGTAAATGGAGACCGGCATCACATCCATCTCCAGACCCAGCCTTTTAAAATCCTCAAAACCATATTCTTTCAAAATCTCTGGCATCTGGCTGTAGCTTTTAAAAGGCACGATGTCGTCCAATTCGGATTCTTCCAGCGCTCTCTCCAGGCTCTTCCTCACCATGAATACTGGCTTGCCGGTAGCAGGAACTAAGATCACCCCATCCTGCACGGTGCCTGAGAAATAGAACTTATCAGCCTGCTGCAGGATCAAGATGGCGTTCAATTTTCCTGCAATCTCCTCCTGCAACCTCGACACCCGGGATTCGAGCTCTGACTTGGGTGTTTTCAACTGCTTTGGAATGTCGTCCATGGTGTTATTTCCCCAAAATATGGTTCAGTATCGTCATCACCTCAGCCGCCGCCTTTGATTCCTTGGGCATGGATAGGAGACTTTTACCTTCCATATTGTATCCTTCGATCTCCTCATCATTGGCTATTGGATAAACTTCGTCAAATCCTTGTTCGCTCACGGCGTCATCGATCCTGTCAGCCATCTCCTTTGAAGCTCTGTTTATGATCAACACACTCTTGCCGATTTTAAGTTCCATTTCACCGGCAAGCTCCTTTATCCTGCCCGCTGTTTCCATTCCTATCTTGGAGGCATCCGAGATCACAAAAAACACATCCATGCTCTTCGTGGTTCTCCTGCTGAGATGCTCCATACCGGCCTCGTTGTCCACTACAACAAAATCGTAGCTGTCCGAGAGCGTATCCATATAGCTTCTGAGGATGTTGTTGATATAGCAGTAGCAACCAGGTCCTTCCTGTCTTCCCATTACGAGAAGATCAAAATATTCCGATTCCGTTAATGCAGCGCGGATTTGATACTCCACATACTCATGCTTTGACATGGTTTGAGGCACTGAATCCACAGCCTTCACGATATCTTCTCTGAGATTTCCGATGGTGCTCTCAACTTCCACGCCGAGCTTCTGGTTCAGATTGTGATTCGGATCCGCATCCACAGCGAGCACGATGCCAAGTTTTTTATCGATTATGGCCTTTATTAGAAGTGCCGCGAATGTGGTTTTTCCTACGCCGCCTTTGCCTGTAACACCGATCACGAATGCCAAAAACCATCATCCCCCTTTACATCATATTATTGACCATGCTTCTCTCCCAAATTCTCCGATACTTTCTTCAAGATGGGCAATGCCTTTTCCGCGCATCTGACGCTGGCAGGGCCCAAACCGCAGGATGGCGTTATAATGGAAGATTCAACTATATCCTCCATTGATATGCCCCTCTCAGCCAAGTTTTTCATGTTTGTTTCAAGCCTCTCCGTCAAGCTAACAGCAGTTTCCTTCTCAAGATCCTCATCGTTCGTTGGAACGATACCCCAAGCGATGGTTCCCCCATTTTCCAAGAACTCGATCACCTTTTCTGAGTATAAAAATAGGTTGTCCGCATAGCTGTACGCATCGAAGTTCAATACCTCGATGTTAGTCTCGAGCACCAAGGACCAATCCGTGTTTCCGCAGCAGTGGATGGCCTTTATTCCCTCGATGCCGCTGAGCACCTCGTTCATATGCTCTATGGCCTTTTCCCTGGAGATGCTGATGAAGGCCGAGCCTATCATGCTCAGAAAAGGTTCGTCAAGAAATATCATGGTTCGATCACAAAGTTTTCTTAGGGTTCTTTCCTGCCATTTGGCCATCATCCTGAGGTTCTTGATCATCAAGTCTCTAAAGAGGTCGTTGTAGAAGATCGGCTTCCTGTTTTCATCCGTAACCTGAAAACCCAGGCTTATGGGCCCCGTGATCTGGCCTTTAATAACCTTGATGTCCTTTAACCTGTCCCCCATACCGAGCATGCCATATAGGCCGTGGAAGTACTCCTCTTCATAGGCAAAATAATCGATATTTTCTGCAAGTATTTGGGCTAAAAATTCCTCTGTATCACCTGTATCTTTGGATGTATCGATATAAACACGCTTGTTCGCCTCGTCTATAATGGTGTTGGGTAGAAGGTACGAGAATTGCGCGTACATGTTCTCTTTGAAGGATAGATTGGATAGCTGGGGCCAGAACGGTATCTCAGGCAGGTTTTGTAATACCAATTCCAAGGCCTCTTTTGTAGAGGTGTGGGGTAGGCTGCCAATGCCGGTTGGCAAGAGGGATAAATTAGTTTTCATAAACACGCTCCTGAACAGATATCGTGGTAAGAAATTGTGTATAATAAAGGTTTGGGGAGGAGATTTGCCCGATAAAAGAATGCACATTTTTGGAGAACCTGAGAAAGTATGATATAGCACTTTCGAGTTGTAAGATTCGGATTTTAGGGGCAATCCGATGTTGAAGTTGAAGAACAAAAGCATGGCTCGGGAGATATGGGAGTGCACAAAATGCGGTTCCACCTACGGCACGGACATAGGCAAGTGCGGCTGTGAGGTTGCAAAGGAAAGAAGAGGTACCAGAACCGCAAAAACCAAGAGGGCGAAGAAAAAGACCAAACCGGAAGATACCACAAGAAGGGAGCCAAAGAGCATTTTCCACAGATTCTCAGGGAAGGAAAAGGCAGCCATGCTCGGTGAGCTGGAGGACCACATCGATGAGGTAAAGAGCTCTCGAAGTTTCCCCAAGAAACTGGATATGTTCCCATTTGAGAGGATTCGAGGTGGCCAGAAAGAGTTTTTGCAGGACGCAAGATCGGTTGTAGAGGACGGCAGGCATATCATAGGACACGCACCCACCGGTATCGGCAAAACTGCTGTGGCTCTGAGTGCCGCATTGGAGTACAGCCTGCCTCGCAACAAAACAGTGTTCTTCCTCACATCAAAGCAGTCACAGCACAAGATCGCCGTTGACACCTTACGCATGATAAAGGAGAGATGCGGAATCGACATAGTCGTCGTTGACATCATCTCCAAGCAGGATATGTGCCCAATGAGAGAGGCAAAGGGGCACTATAGTGCCTTTAGAGAGCTCTGCGAGTTCTTAGTGAAAAAGCATAAATGCGAGTTCCATGAGAACTACAGCCGGTATGCTTATGAGAAGCTTGTAAGTGATATTCTACATGTCGATGAACTTAAGAACATTTGCGTTGAGTTCGGTATGTGCCCACATAGGGCGGCATTGGACGTCGGGAAGCATGCGGATATCGTCATCTGCGACTACAACTACATATTCTCAGACATGCTCGATACCATGCTGGACAAGTTCGAGAAGGACCTTGAGGGGATAATCCTGATCGTAGACGAGGCACACAACCTGCCCGACAGGATACGCCAGCATCTGAGCGGCTATTTAACGCCTTTTACGATCAAGGAGGCGTTGAAAGAGGTTAAGCGTTATGATAGGGCATTGCTGAGGCATCTGACAAGCTTCATATCTCTATTCGATGAGCTTGCCCGGGATGTTCCTATGGATGAAGAGCAGACCGTTGAAAAATCACTTGTCGTGAGGAAGATAGAGGATTCTCTTAAAGGGAGTCTCGATACTTCAAAGACCTTCGAGGAGTTCATAGATAAACTGATCCTAGCTGGAAAAGAAACTGCAAAAAAAGAAACTGGCAGGTCTCTCGCCCTTGAGACTGTGGAGTTCCTGAGAGGTTGGGTCAATGATTACCCAAGCTGCCTTCGCCTTTTTCAAAACCATGACTTGCCTAGGCTCTCTTATAAGGTCCTGGACCCGTCTGTGATGAGTAAGGAGGTATTTGCATCGGTCCATGCCTCAATATTGATGAGCGGTACGCTTTACCCCATGGAGATGTACGCTGATATCCTCGGCATCCCAGAGGACAATGCGATTTTGAGGGAATACAGTTCACCATTTCCGAAGGAGAACAGACCGATAATTGTTACTAACAAACTGACTACGGCCTACAAGAAGCGCGGGCCGGAGATGTACAACGATATTGCCAGATCGATCGTCAGCATAACGGATAGAGTCAAAGGCAATCTCGCCGTGTTCTTCCAATCATACCAGATGCTGTCCGATATCTCAAAGATTATGTCTCACGACCTTGAGAAACGCATCATCACCGAAGATAGGGAGATGAGCAAGCAAGACAAGGACAAGGTTCATACTCTGCTTGTAAATTCGAGAAAAGACAAAGGTGCAATGCTTTTGGGTGTTATGGGCGGCTCGCTTTCAGAGGGCATAGACTACGAGGACAATGTTTTGGAATCTGTCATCGTGGTCGGATTACCTCTCGCACCACCTTCATTGGAGGTAGAGGCGCTGCAAAAGTACTACACCCAGAAATTTGATGAAGAGAGAGGGCTGTATTACGGCTATATCAACCCGGCAATGAACAAGGTCCTTCAGGCGTTGGGGAGGTGCATAAGGAGCGAGAAGGATAGGGCTGTTGTCGTGCTCATGGACGACCGCTTCAAATGGGATAGGTACAACAGGTGCTTCCCAGAGGATATCGATTTGGTGGTTACCTCCTCGCCTGAGATGCTGGTTTCGAGGTTTTTCAGAGGGGGAAATACTGCCAAGTGAATCAAAAGCTACTACGCCCCTCCCAAACCGCCTATCAGGTCCCTCATCGTGGCCTCCACATCTTTTGACTTTACAACACCGGAGGCAAGCAAAACACCTTCTGAGCCCAGTTCCAGGGCCTTTTTCACATCCTTGCCGTTCTTCACCCCTGCACCGCAGAGCACCTTCACGTCGGGCGAGACGGCTTTGACAGCATCCACCGTGCTTTTAACCAGATCTGGTCGAGCTTTGGAAACTGAAATATCACCGCCGATGAGCTCTGGCGGCTCAACAGCAACAAAATCTGGATCGAGAAGTGAAGTTGCCTTAGATGTGCTAAGGTTATTCGTGCATACGCATGTGACAAGCCCAACCTCTTTGGCCCTACGCACACAGGCGTCTATATCTGCCAATTGTAGCCTATGCTCCGAATGATTGATCAATGTGCCGACAGCACCAGCTTCCTTCACAGCTTCAGGGAGGATAAAACCGGTGTGGCTTCCAAAACTAAAAGCATCGATATGCTGGGCAAACACTGGCAAAGAGCAATCATTGGCTATGGTGTGAATATCGGTAGGGCAAACAGCCACGGCCACACTTGCTCCTGTGTCCTTGGCTACCTTTTCCAAGATCTTTGTGAGCTCCAATGCTTTGGCTCCATATCCTCTTTCGTAAGTCTTATAATTAACGATGATAACAGGTGTGACGAGCATCTAAATCCCGAAAGTAAATGGAATTAGAATAGTTAAAGGTTTATGCCATTCGCCATCAATTGGGGAATTTCATCTCGACATGTTATTTGTTCTCAAGAAGTTGTGTAGCGAATGCATCAATTTTTTCCTCAAATCCCTCCTCCAAAGGTCCTTTCATGCCATTCACCTTTATCTTGAGGCCGTCTGTAGCTTTCGTCATTCCCTTGGGCTGAATAATCGCCTCCATTTTTTGAAGGGTTTTGGCATTGGGGTCCATGTGGGTTGCCATCAGTGCATATTTCATTCCCTTCTGTTTTACTTCCAATTTTTTTAGAAATTTTCTCATCTTTCTGGCTGGTTTGCCTATATGAGTGGGCGAACTGAATACGTACAGATCCGCCTCTGGCAATTCCGATGGTTTTATGTCCCTCACAGAGAAGCTGTGTGTTTCATGCCCTTTCTTTATCATCACGCTCTGTAAATGATCCACACATTTCTTCCCGTTTCCATATTTAGATTCATATGCAATAAACACTTTCATGCTTCCACCTCTTTCCGACATCGGATTTAGATTTTATAAATATATGGAGAGTGGTCACTGTCTTTTACGGCTCAGCCATATTCTGGAACGACCTCCACCACTTCATCCTCATCAACATCCTCAGCCTTGATCAACGCCTTTTGGTTCAGCCAGTTATTCATACAGATCAAGATAGCTAGCGCTATTCCCCACTGCAAAATGATGGTCATAAAACCTTCTGGCTCCAAAGGATTCCACCAGTTATCGGAATTGGCAATGGATTGCGAGAGAAACCAATACATCAAAAATATGAACTGAATTGGGAACAGATACATGATATAGGTCCACCACCTGCCAATGTACAGGTCATTCCACTCAGTATTCACCATGGTCTCCCTGAAATGATTCACCCCGAATTTCCACACTGCAAAGAACACAAACAGTCCTGAAACGATAAGGCCAAGGGACCAGACATGGTCTTGATTTTTAAGGAAGGCAGGAACTCCCCCGTTAATTACTATCAAAGCCGATGGCAGTCCAAATACGAACATCATCATAGCGGTTATCCTCAGGGACTTGTTTCTGCTCCAGCCGTGGTCCATGAAATTTCTCACGGTTATCTCCATCCCGGATATCATGGATGTTATTGCTGCAAAGGCCATAGCCAAGAAAAAGATGCCTGCAATTACCAAGCCGCCGGGCATGAGAGTGAAGAGCCTTGTGAGATGGATGAACGCCAAACCCTCGTTTCCTGCAGGATCCTGCAACACCCCAATTGCCTCTACATTTGTAGAAGACAGCGCGAAGACCGTGCAAATCACCGCGATACCGGCAATGAGCGATGCAGCGTTGTTTCCAAGACCTGCTATGAAGGCATTGAGCGTGGTGTCCTCCCTCCTCCTCATGTAAACAGCATAGGTGATGGCCATGCCGAAACCTGCACTTGTGGAGAAAGCGCTTTGACTGAGAGCGCTCACCCAGGTATCTGCCCTGGTTATGTGATCACCTCTTATGATGAACAAATACTTCAGCCCGTCGATGGCACCAGGCAGGGAGATGGCCCACAAGGCTGCTATGATCAACAAAATGAACAACAATGGGATGAGGATCTTATTCGTTCTCTCTATGCCTTTGGCTATACCTTTGTAAACCACCAATGTGCCTATACAGATGGCAACGACCTGAAAGAATACAACTTGTTCAGGTGAAGTGATGAAACTTTTCCACATGGCATCGGTATCAGCACCTGGGCTCAATCCGCCTGACGCAGCCACTGTGAAGTATTTTACGACCCACCCCATAACAACAGCATAATAGAACATTATTATTATGTTGACGAGCATCATCCATGCTCCCATCCAGGCATACTTCTTGCCTGCAAATTTCTTGAAGGCACCTATGGTTCCAAACCTTGTGTGCTTGCCTATTGTGAATTCGGCGATAAGGAGGGGGATTGAAAATGAGAATAGAAACAATAGCCAGGGCAGCATGAAGGCTCCACCGCCATTTACGGCAGCCTCTCTCGGAAACCTCCAGATGTTCCCTGTCCCTATGGCGGCGCCCAAAGCCGCGAAAATAAGCCCCCATCTTGAACCCCACTGTTCTCTCGGTTGTCCTGCCTCAGCCATTCGTTCACCCAAAAATGAGAGATCATGCCATGCTCTTCCTCTTCTCTGCGTCTAAAGCCATCTTCAATGACTTGACCAGCCCTGAATAGATGATGCCGAATATCAAAACCATCATGAGGATCATGGCGGCAATATTTCCAGCCAGATCGCCCAAGCTGATATCGACGAAGTACGAATATGGGTCGTATTGGCCGTACTTTGGCGAACAGATCGATACGACACCATCTAGGCTCTCAGCTTCAATGTAATTCGCCTGCGCTTCGATGTAATAGTACACATGCCTGTTGCCGCTTTGCCGGGGAATGGTGGCTTCGTAATGTTCATCATCGATTTCTTTCATTTGCAGCTTTTTCCAGTCTTCAGACCCGCTTACCCTGTAATAGAGGGAAACTGAATCCTTGACAAGATTTCCTCCATTCGATATTTCCACCTTGACGGTATAAGTATTATCTGAATTCACCATCTTTGTCGTTTGAGAGTGGTTTATCACCGGCAGGTCAACATCCAAATTTTTCTCGTAACTCCCCTTCGCGATCTCGATGACAGGCGCCATCTCGGCCAGATAGAGGTTGCATGGTAGATTCGTCATGCTGATGTTGATTATATCCTCCTTTTCGCCCTTGTGACTGCCACTATCCAGTTCTATAGTAAAGGGAATAACCTCATTTTTACCGTACAGCCAGTCGTCCAATTCTCCGCTTACGGGGTACAGTTCAGTGCCTACCATGGCGTCGTAACCATTGAAATTCGATAATTCCGTGGCAATATATTTAAGTAAATCATCGTGCTGGGTCGGGTCAACGGAATAGCCCCAAGGGTATAGTATCATTCCACCATATGTGTGGTAGGAGATGGAGGTCAGTATATCCGTTTTGTCGTCATCATTCCCATCCACACCCTTAACAAGGTTTCGCATTGACACGGTTTCAGGCTCCGAAAAGCCTCCATCCGGATCCTCGTCTGTTTCCCCATCGTTATCGTTGTCGATGTTATCCACTGGATCCTCATCCACATTTCTTAGTGTCCACTTATAGCCAAAAGACGGTATGTATTCTTTTTCATAATATGCATCGCCATCATCATCGTAGTTATCATCAGGCCCTCTATAAGTACCTGACATGGGATTGCTGCTGTCCATGGTTGGGCCAGTTTGTGGATCCGGTTCCCTATTCCACATGAAGGGATAGTTTCTATTAACGTCTACACCACTTGTAGGTACCGAACTCCCACCAGGGCCGCCTGGCACCTCCTCCCTGCCGTTTACCCTTGTATCCGCTGTCACACCATCGGGATTGAACATGGGTATGATCCATATCTCCCTGTTGTCCACAAGCCAGGTTATTCTAGCCTCGTTCTCATCCTCGTCGATGAGGCCATCGCCGTCGTTATCCATCCCATCTACAGGATCCTCGTTTACCTGGCCATCTCCATCGTTGTCCGTGGGCGGCATGCCGTAGTTCTCCACAAGATAGAAAAGGAAGTACATGGAAACCTCGAAAGAAGGCCATTCATTGCCGTGGTGGGCTCCTATGATCAGTATATCCGGTTCTGTTCGGTCGCTGTAAAACTTAGGCTCTTGATATTCCGGCTCCGTATCCACACCATCAGAGATCTTGACCAACAATACCTTGCGCCCTTGCCAGGTACTTCCAGGTATTCCCATTCTGTTGTTTTCATCGATTGTGGCCGTGAGGTCATATACTTTCATGATATCAGGATGCTTCGCTTCGAGCATGTTTAATGCATCCATCATGGTTTCGTACGTGAAGTAATCCTGAAAATAATCGTCGAAATCGTTATCATTCACTTCGTTGTAGTCTTGATTATTTGGAGTTGCAACTGAGTCCGCAGCATTTGCCACCGTAATCAGAATCAACAGTACCACGAGGCCGCGTTTCATCATCGATACCAAACCTGGTATTATGTTACCTGTGCTAAAACTTTTTGCATGGACTTGTGCCTCCCACCTTCGTCCTCCCATCCATACCCCCTCCGCCCACCCAAAATTTCGTATGTTATGTCCCGAAAATCACCAGCCTATCCACGGTGAAGCTAAAATTTGATTTATTTGCAAAGATCACAGTATAGGTTTCGCCTTCTTCCAATAGTAATCAAAAATCGCGTTGACCCATCTTCGGAAGGATTCGTCCTCACCTATCATAACCACACTGAGGTCCACTCTACCGTTCGTATCCATTAAACCCACCCCAGCGAATTTTTCGTTCATCTTCAGGCCTATGGGAACCTCCTCGAGGTTTTTTATTTCGAAGCTCTCGCCCATTCTGGACTCGTATTCCACCGGGAGTTTAGCCTCTCTTGGATATATTTTCTTGAAAACAACGCCTTCGTCGTTCTTTTTACAATCTATATCCACTATCCCTCTCATCACTTCGTTTGAGATAACATACACAAATTTTTCGGCATTGTCGCTTGTTTCTTTTATCAGTGAAGTCGTCTCTAACGTTCCTTCGCTGAGACGACCTTTTGCCATGGCGTTGAGCCAATGCAGATGTTCTGGGATGCACGATATGTCATGTTTCAGAAAATATTCAATATTTTTGGTGAGAAAATCGAACTTTGAGACCTCAGAAAGGATGATGTTGGCGAATGGAGTGAGGTTGTAATTGCTTCCGCTATCCCTGTTTATCAATTCTGCCTTTCCCAACCGGTCCAAATGTCTTGAGACCTCGGCAGTGTTTACCTCCAGCTCCTTAGAAAGTTGAGACAGCCTCAAGGGTTTTTCTTTGAGAAGGTGCAGTATGTTTATCCTTTCCGGATGCGATAATTCGAACATGAGCCCATGACTCTCCATTTGAACTAACCCCCCACATGATTTGTATTATAATACTTGGATATCATATAATGAGTTTTCCATATATAGACTTATCTCTCGATAAATTGGGGTCTATCTGACGATGAGCACTGGCCTATTTGCATATCTGGCCACCTTATCGGTAACGCTTCCAAGCTGGAATCTGCCTATCTTGCTGATGCCCTTATGTCCAACCACGATGAGATCGCATTCTAACTCCAACCCCATCTTCAGTATCTCATCTGCTATGTCTCCCTCCCTGACAACGCCGATGGCGTTGATGTTTCTTCCCCTCAGCTCTGCGAGCAGCTCGTTGACAGATTCCTGAGCTTTGGCTATGCTGATCTCAGGGTCTATCTCCGCGAACTCGGCGATGGTTGCGGAGGGCACGACGGAGAGGATTATCAGCCTATCGTTGTCTTTCAGCAGATTTGTCCCGTGCTCCACTGCCTTCTTCGCAGCCTCAGAACCGTCGAACGCAACGAGTATGTCGCCCAAATTACCACACCTTGTTTAATCCTATGCGGGTACTTAATTGTTGTGACGCCTCATAGTTCATCTCTAATAACCTCAATCTGCGAATTGGTCAGGGTGTGCGTCAAATGAGGCCTTGCATCCGGCCATACAGAAATAATAGGTCTTGCCCTTGTACTCGGACTTGTGCTGCGCTGTTGCATCGTCCACATTCATCTTGCATACTGGATCTACAGCCATTTTTCTCACCTCCTTTCTTTTTTATTTCAATTTTGCGAATTTAAGGGTTGCAGCGTTGCTCACCACGGATAGAGAGCTTGCCGACATGGCAGCAGCGGCTATGATAGGGTTCAAAAGACCAAGGGCTGCGATTGGAATGGCACCTGTGTTATAACCAAGTGCCCAGAACAGATTCTGCCTGATTTTCCTCATGGTGAGTTTACTGAGTTTTATTCCGGTCACCACATCCCTTAGATCGTCTTTTAACAATACTATGCCACCAGTTTCCTTAGCTACATCTGAACCACTCCCTAGGGCTATGCCGATGTCGGCCTGAGCGAGAGCTGGAGCGTCGTTGATCCCATCTCCCACCATGCTGACAACTTTTTTCCCTTTGCTCTGAAGTTCTTTGATAACTTTTGCCTTTTCCCCAGGAAGGACATTTGCTATCACTCTGTCGATACCCACTTTTTTTGCAACTGCTTTGGCTGTGATCTCATTATCTCCTGTAAGCATCACGGCCTCTATACCCATTTCCTTCAGTTCGGATATGGCCTCCGCAGAATGTTCCTTGATGGTGTCTGCAACAGCTATAGTCGCAGAAATCTCTCCATCAACTGCCAGAATCATGGCTGTCTTTCCTTCGGCCTCTAGTTTCTTGATCACCTCTTCCTTATCCTTCACGGCTATACCATTCTTTTGCATTAGGCGACGGTTACCGAATAGTATGGTCTTGCCTTCGAAAACTGCTTTTATGCCGTGACCAGGGACAGCCTCAAAACCCGATGGGTCTGGAATGTCCAAGCCCTTCTCTTTCGCAGCCTTCACTATCGTCTCGCCCAAAGGATGTTCTGAGCCTTTCTCTGCCAGAGCAGCGTATCTCAGCGCTTCGTCCTCTGAATACTTATTCATCACTATAACATCTGTCAGCTCAGGCTCACCTTTCGTTATCGTTCCAGTCTTGTCGAACACCACGACATCCAGATTTCGTGCCCTCTCTAGATACTCTCCGCCTCTGATCAGTATCCCTTCCTCAGCACCTTTACCTACGCCTACCATCAACGCGGTTGGCGTAGCAATACCAAGGGCACAGGGGCAGGAGATTATCAGCACAGCTATGAAGGCCAAAACTGCGGCTGTCGGGCCACCCTGGGGTATCATAACCCATACCAAGAAAGTCACTATAGCCGCCAAAATCACTGCTGGCACGAAATAAGCCGCGACTTTATCTGCATACCTCTGTATGGGTGCACTGGAAACCTGCGCTTCTTCGACCATCTTCACTATCTGCATCAGCATGGTATCCGAGCCAACTTTCGTGGCCTTGAACTTGAATGTACCGAGCTTATTGAGGGTCCCGCCAATGACCTCATCTCCTGTTTTCTTCTCCACCGGGAGGCTCTCGCCTGTGATCATCTTCTCGTCCACAGAGGAGATGCCCTCCACCACCCTCCCGTCTGTGGGAATCTGCCCGCCAGGTTTCACAACCACAATATCTCCGATCTCAAGATTTTCAACGGGTATTTCCACCTCATTTTCGTTTTTAATGACTAAAGCCATCTTGGGTTTCAGATCCATCAGTTTTCTCACCGCGGCTGAGCTCTTTCTTTTTATGACATCCTCCATGTATTTGCCCAGGAGAATGAAGGCTATGATAATCGCAGCTACATCAAAATATACATCCTTCTGAGTACCGGGAAGGATATCCACTGTTGTGATGAACTGATCTAACACCACCACCGCACTGTAGATATACGCTGCTAGTGTCCCTATACTGATCAATAAATCCATGTTCGCCCTGCGATGTTTGATGGCCTTAGCAGCCCCCACATAAAAACTCTTCCCACCGATGAATATGATCGGTGTGGTAAGAATGAACATCCAGACACCACCGTTAAACCACGGCATAAAATCGAATGGCACCCAGGCTAAGATGCTAACACCAGCTGCAAGGCCTATAAATAATCCAAGCCTGAAAACACCTATTAGTACCACACCTACGATCGCCACCGATACACGCTTCTTCATATCTTGTAATTCTTTCTCTGGGTCTTCGAAAGTTTTGGCGCAGCTCTCCATGCAGAAATAGTAGGTTCTTCCTCCAATGACCCTGGTAATGGCCTTCCTCTTGTCTACTTTCATACCACAGACAGGATCGATTGCTACGTACTTATCCGATACCTTCTCCTCCTTCGGCATGCCTTCGAACCTTTTTTTGGTTTTCTTTTCGACCACCTTTAACCCTTCCTCCTCCACGGATTTTTGGAAGGTGTCCGCGCATTCTTGCCTACAGAAATAGTAGGTCTTGCCGCCTATTTCCCTCTTTATCGCGGTTTTCTTGTCCACTGTCATACCGCAGACAGGGTCGATGGCTGTGTCTCCGTCACCACTCGCCTCCTCAGGCATATCACTCATTTCTGGGTTGAGATCAAAGGCCTCATAGCCTGTTTTTTTGATGGTATCCTTAATCTTTTCAACGTCAAGTTGAGCGGGGTTGTACTTCACGAGAGCGGTCTTATCAACGAGGTTTACCCCTGCAAAATCCACGCCGTCCAATTTTTTTAGGTTGGTTCCGATACTCTGAGCGCAGGAGGTGCAGGTCATGCCTTTAATACGAAGCTTCACCTCCTTTTTCTCATCGTTTTTTTCGTTTTGCAGCGTTCTTTTCACCACCTTCGCTTTACAATACTTTGATGAGGACGTATGAACATTATACAGCTCTCATGTCCTGCTCTTGCTTTATCGGGCATTTCTTATCGGCATAAGAACAGAATACGCAACAATCACCCTCCTTTGGAGTGATGGTTTTTCCACACTCTGAACACTGAAACACGATCTGGCAAGAGCTCGTAGGCATCTCCACCTCATAGGAGGCACTGCAGTGGGGGCAGGTCAATATCGCCTTCGTTTCGACCACGTTATCACCGTCCTTTATTGGTCTATCTTTCTCTTTTGTGAATAGATAGGCACCTGTCGCAACAGAAATAGAGCGTTTTCCCCTCTGGAGTTTGGTGCTTTGGTGCCGATAAGGGAGTAGGTATGCCCATTCCACACAGCTCGCAGGGTTCGTGTCCGTGGGTATCAGGCCTCATCTTCTCGTGACATATAGGACAAGTCTCTTCCTGCATTTCCTTATCCCCTTTCCTCAATATCTTTTTTCATCTGTTGGTATTCCTGTTTTGTTATTTCACCTTTTGCGTATCTCTCATCTAATATGGCGTTTGCACTCTTGTGATGGGTATCATGTGGAGTTTTATCCTCTCGAATTATCAGATATATTATGAGGAACAGGATGCCCACCCAAGGTAAAATGACCAGGATAAACCATACCAATCCGTTCATTTCCCTTTTCTCAGCGTCTTTATAAACCAAGAAGGCTATGACCATGAGCACCAGCCATATGCCGATCATCCAAAACCACATGTATGGGATTCCAAACCAATCCCAATCCATCATATGATCTCCACCCATATGATCATCATCTCCATTAGCTGAGACAATTCCGCTCATATTAACGAGCAGCCCAATGATTACTAACAATATTAGTGATTTAGACTTCATATCAAACCTCCTAAACGATATATTCTATTAAGATGAATCCGACGATTAAGGCGAGTAAAAACCAAAACATGTACCCTCCGCAAACACCGCAGCCGCTATGAGCATGTGGATTGCCCTCTTTACTTATATGGCTCTTGTGAGGGGACATTTCATCCAGGTCTCCAACTCCTTCTGCCTTTTGTGCCTTTGGATCTCCGCAGCAATTCATTTTTCGTATCACCTCACTTTAGATATTACCTTACTTATCTATTGGTTTGTCGATATTCAAAACCCAAAATAAATGGCAGTAAATTTGACGAACGTAAAGCGATATTTCAATAAACAGGTAGAGACAATATAGTCCATGAAATAGCTGAAAAAGGCTATTATACGGTGGTGATGAGAATGCAAAACATCTGGTTGGTTGGAATCGTGCTCACGGCTCTAGTTGGGTCTGGTGCGGTCATGGGTATGGGTGCTATGAACGACGACTATGATATGCATCATATGATGCATGGAATGCATGATGACAGCGATGAACATCAGGAATGCGAATACGAGGATGAGGACTGCGATGAGGAGCATGAAGAATGCGATATGGATGAGCACATGGAAGATCATGGATGCTGGAAATGAACAGGCAAGAAATCGAGGTCTGAAACAGCGTAGATTAACGGGTAATTTATGTTGTCCGCATATCAAATCAACCGGCTCAGCCGAGGTATGGAGATGGTAGGCTCGAAACATAAACTGGAGTTCTTTCCTGAGGTTATATTTACAATACCCAAAACAGCTGGAGGGAGTTGTTGCTTGAAACCTATAGCAGAGCAGACTGAAAGTAGTAGAGAAATGTACAGGTTTGCAAAGCACATTCAATGGGGAAATCGAGACAAAGTCGAATTTACCATACCTTCAAAAAGCGATAGTAGGGTAAGGGTCTTTGTCAAATGGAAAAAATTTAAGGCAAAACTGAGGATGTGGAGGCTTGGTATAAAAAAACTCCCTGCATTAGTCTTGGATGGTAGAATAATCTTTCAGGGTAAACTGAACCCTAATTATAATATCGAACTACCCAATTAAAAATACTATACCGCTTGTGAGAACCAATAAGAATGCGAAATATTTAAACCTATAAAAGAAACTCCGAAAATTTGACGAACGTAAAGTTTAATTACAGCAATTTTTATGCATATAGCATGAAACTCGAGCAAGTGGATATAAAAATCTTAGAGATACTTCAAAAGGATGGCAGGGCCTCGTTCAGAGATATCGCCAAGAAAGTGGGTGTAACAACCCCAACCGTGAGCAGCAAGGTGAACATGTTCGAGCAAATGGGCATTATTAAGGGCTTTGGTGTACGACTTGACACAGATGCCCTGGGAGAGATAAGCGTTCTATTGTCCGTAAAATGCAAGCCTTCAGATGTGCCAAAACTTGCTGAAAAATTAAAAGAGCTGGAGGATGTAAGGGAGGTTTATATAATCGGAGGGTCATGGGTTCACGCCAAGGTCACTCTCACAGATACCATGCATCTTAACGAGTTTTTGGGAAACTTGATACAGATAGAGGAAATCCTTGATTACGATTACAAGACCATCGTGGGCACAGTCAAAGAGGAGCCAAGAGCCGTGTTGTCAGAGGGTGTAAATGCTGTACTGACTTGCTTCTACTGCCGCAAGCCCATGCACGACAGGCCTGTCAAGATAAAATTGGATGGCAAGGATCACTTCGTATGTTGTAATATCTGTGCAAGGGAATATAAAAAAAAGTACGAAAAGTTGAAAAAAGGAATTTAAGGTTGTAACCCAGTTGTCCGCGAGATTGTTAAAGCTACATTGAGGTTCAGCTCATGTTTCCAGGACACTGCAGTAAGGTGAGCGTCAAAAGGGTATCTTTCCCTTTGACAAGAGAGGATATCCAGAACAACCTCCTGAACAGACCAGCCTACAAAAAAACGGAGTTCATCATCCTGAACAATGGGAATGACTGGGCTGTTGTAAGGATCAAGAAGAAGGATGAAAAGGGCCTTTTCGCGAAGATCGAAGAGGTTGAGATCATTTCATTACCCGAATCCACAAGATACATGGAAGACAACAGTATAGATGTGTTGAGCCCCAGTAGGATGGCTGAGAAAGCCGGGGAGCTG